>NZ_JBVHHW010000015.1:0-209145 GCF_055560875.1 Kitasatospora sp. NPDC023118 | reverse complement strand
CCGACGGCCGGATCGTCGACGAACTGCACGCCCCCACCGCCGACACCGTCCTGGACCGCATGCGCCGCTTCGACGCCAAGGGCCGAACCAGCTGACCCGGCTCGATCCCCCGACGCCACCGAACCCCGAGCACCCCCAGGACTGACACTCCCCCATGTTCCGCACCGCTCTGCGCAATGTGCTGGCCCACAAGGGCCGCCTCCTCATGACGACGCTCGCCGTCATGCTCGGCACCGCCTTCGTGGCCGGCACGCTCGTCTTCTCCGACACCTTGGGCAACGCGCTCAGGACCCAGAACTCCAAGAGCTACGCCGACATCGCCGTCACGGTCAGCGACAACGAGGCCGTCGGCCGCGGCTACGACCACGGCGGCCGGGACACCACCGCCCCGGCCCTCACCGAGGAGATCCGGACGAAGGTCGCCGCGCTGCCCGGCGCCGCCGAGGCACGCGGCGTGGTCAGCGGCTTCGCCGGCATCGCCGACAAGAAGGGCGCGCTGATCGGCGACGGCTTCTCCACCACCGGCACCAACTACGTGCCGGGCGCCGACGGCACCGACCCGCGCTACCCGCTGGTCGAAGGCCGCGGCCCGAAGAACGCCACCGAGGTCGCGCTCGACACCAGGACCACCGCCAAGGGCGGCTTCAAGGTCGGCGACACCGTCCGGGTCGCGGTCAACGGCCCGGTGATGGAACTCAAGCTCACCGGCACCCTGCGCACCAACGACCCGCGCGTGGTGGCCGGCGGCTCGCTGGCCGCCTTCGACACCGCCACCGCCCAGCAGCTCTACCTGAGCCCGGGCCGCTTCGCCTCGCTGGACGTCAAGGCCAAGCCGGGCACCGACGACGCCACGCTGCTCGCCGCCGTCCAGCAGGCCCTCCCGCTGGGCGACAACATCGAGGCCAGGACCGGCCGCGAACTCGCCGCCGAGCAGGACCGGATGATCGCCCGGGGCACCGAGTTCCTGAGCACCTTCCTGCTGGGCTTCGCGGGCATCTCGCTGTTCGTCGGGATCTTCATCATCGCCAACACCTTCACCATGCTGGTCGCCCAGCGCACCAAGGAGCTGGCCCTGCTGCGCGCCGTCGGCGCCACCCGCCGCCAGATCACCCGCTCGGTGCTGATCGAGGCGCTGCTGGTCGGTCTGACCGCCTCGGTGGCCGGTCTGCTGGCCGGCATCGGGATCGCCGTCGGGCTCAAGGCGCTGCTCAACGGCCCGATGGACGCCAACCTGCCGGACGGCCCGCTGATCGTCGCCCCGACCACCGTGGTCGCCGCGATCGCGGTCGGCGTGCTGGTCACCGTGCTGGCCGCCTGGCTGCCCGCCCGCCGGGCCTCCCGGATCGCTCCGGTGGCTGCGATGAGCTCGGCCGAGCAGCCCGCCACCCAGAAGAGCCTGGTGGTGCGCAACACCGTCGGCCTGCTGTTCGCCCTGGCCGGTGCGGGCGCCCTGGCGGCCGGCGTGGGCGGCAAGGAGGTCAAGCTGGTCGGCCTCGGCGCGGGCGCGCTGCTGATCGGCGTGTTCGTGCTCACCCCGCTGCTGTCCCGGCCGCTGATCGCGCTGATCGCCCCGCTGCTGCGCGCCCTGTACGGCACCCCGGGCAAGCTCGCCGAGGAGAACGCGATCCGCAACCCGCGCCGCACCGCCGCCACGGCCTCGGCGCTGACCATCGGCGTCACCCTGATCACCTCGCTGACCGTGATCGGCGCCTCGGTCAACCAGGCCGTGGACAAGGCCACCCCGAACGACCTCAAGGCCGACTTCACGGTCGCGATGCGCAACTCCTCGATGCTCGCCCCCGAGGTCGCCACCCAGATCGCCAGGACGCCCGGCGTCAGCGTGATGAGTACCGAGCGCAGCGTCCCGGTGAAGACCGGGAAGGGCGAGGACGACCGCGAGTGGCTGACCGCGGTGGACGCCGCGACCATCGACCAGCTGGCCACCGTCAAGGTCGCGGAGGGCTCGGCGGACGCCCTCAAGCAGGGCAAGCTGCTGGTGAGTTCGGGCCGAGCCGAGCACGGCGGCTACCAGGTCGGTGACGTCCTCCACGTCACCTACCCGGACAACAGCAAGGGCTCGCTGACCGTCGGCGGCATCCTGGAGGCCAACACCGCGCTGGCCACGATGATCGCCCCCGAGTCCGTGGTCGGCCCGCACGCGCTGCCCGGCTCCGGCCCGAACAAGGTCCTGGTCAAGGGCACCGACGGCGCGACCGAGCAGCTGAAGCAGGCGCTGCGCGACGCGACCGGCGGCAACCCGCTGATCGCGGTCAAGGGCGAGAAGGACATCAAGGCGGAGAGCCGCCAGCTGCTCACCGGGATCCTGAACATGATGTACGGGCTGCTCGGCATGTCCGTGGTGATCGCGGTGCTCGGTGTGGTCAACACCATGGCGATGTCGGTGTTCGAGCGCCGCCGGGAGATCGGCATGCTGCGGGCGATCGGCCTGGACCGGCTCGGCATCCGCCGGATGGTCCGGCTGGAGTCGCTGCTGATCGCGCTGTTCGGCGGGCTGGTGGGCGTCGGCCTCGGCATCCTGGTGGCCTGGGCGGGCGTGCGCACGATGGTGGACAACCTCAAGGACATCACCACCGTGGTGCCGCCGCTGCGGATCTGCGGCTTCCTGCTCGCGGCCGCCGTGATCGGCCTGCTGGCCGCGCTCTGGCCGGCCCACCGGGCGGCGAAGCTGGACATCCTGGGCGCGATCAAGAGCGATTAGCCCCAGGTCGTGAAGAGGAGCCCTCGGACGAGCCGTCCGAGGGCTCCTTTCGCGTCACGGGCCAATGAACACCACGCTCTGGTCGGACGGTTGCAGCAAGCCGGTGGTCAGTCCGGCGGCGGAGACCAGGAGTGGCCCCGGTGGCGGTGACCTTGCCGGGCGTGCTCGGCTGCGCGTCCGTGCCCGCGTCGTCGTTGCACGCGGTGAGCAGGGCGGTGGCGGTGAGCGCGGCGACGCCGGCCGCCGGTAACCGGGACGGTCGGCGGACGTTCATGCTGCGGACGATCATGTAGGGCCCATGGGTACGCAGTTGAGCGGTCCTGTCACCCTCAGCACGACGACGGCGCGTGAATCGGTTCTCTCCTGAGTCAGCGGACATGAATCCGCCCCGCACGGCGGGTGCCGGGCGGGGCGGTGCGGAGGGAGGAGGAGCTGGTCAGGCGGCCGGCTTGGCGGCGACGGGCTGCACCTTGCTCCCGAACAGGTTGAAGAAGACTGCCAGGGTCGGCAGCAGGTAGGCCAGCCAGACCACCAGTTGCAGCACGGTCGGGTCCGGCTGGAAGTTGAACACGCCCTTCAGCAGGGTGCCGTACCAGCTGTCCTTGGGGATGGTGCTGGAGATGTCGAAGACCAGGCTGTGCAGGCCGGGCAGCCAGCCGGCCTCCTGCAGGTCGTGCACGCCGTAGGCGAGCACGCCGGCCGCGACCACGACCAGCATCGCGCCGGTCCAGGTGAAGAACCTCGCCAGGTTGATCTTCAGCGCGCCCCGGTAGAACAGCCAGCCGAGCACCGCCGAGGTGAGCAGACCGAGCGCGGCGCCGACCAGCGGGTTCCAGCCGTCGTCGGTGGCCTGCACCGCCGACCAGATGAACAGCGCGGTCTCCAGGCCCTCGCGGCCGACCGCCAGGAAGGAGGTGACCACCAGGGCCGTCGTGCCCATCGCGATCGCCGCGTCCAGCTTGCCGTGCAGCTCGGTCTTCAGGTGCCGGGCGGTGCGCCGCATCCAGAACACCATCCACGTCACCAGCCCGACCGAGATGATCGACAGCGAGCCTCCGAGCGCCTCCTGGGCCTCGAAGGTCAGCTGCGAGGAGCCGAACTGCAGCACCGCACCGAAGGCCATCGAGAGCACCACGGCCGAGCCCACGCCGAGCCACACCGGCGGCAGCTTGTCCCGCCGGTCTGTCTTGACCAGGTAGGCGATCAGGATGCAGACGACCAGGCTGGCTTCGAGGCCTTCGCGCAGGCCGATCAGGTAGTTGCCGAACACGGCTGACTCCTCAGGATGGTAGGGGCGGGTGACATCAGCCGAACAGGGCCTGGCCCCACCACTCCCCCGGCTTGCGCACGCCCGCCGGGCAGGCGAAGTGGGCGGAGCCGACGTGCTGGATGTACTCGTTGAGCTTGTCCGAGGCCGCGAGCCGCTGCTGCAGCGGCACGAAGGCCTTGCGGGTGTCCCGCTGGTAGGCGAGGAAGAACAGCCCGGCGTCCAGACGGCCGAGGCCGTCGGTGCCGTCGGTGAAGGAGAAGCCGCGGCGCAGGATCATCAGGCCGTTGTTGGCGTCCGGGTGGGCCAGCGCCACGTGCGAGGTCGCGGGCATCGCCTTGAGGTCGGGGGCGTCGTGCTCCTTGGCCTTGCCATACGGGGCGCCCTCGCCCTTGGTGCGGCCGAAGACGTCCTCCTGCTCCTTGAGCGAGGTACGGTCCCAGGTCTCGATGTGCATCCGGATCCGCCTGGCGACCAGGTAGGAGCCGCCGGTCATCCACTCCGGGCCGTCGCCGGGGGCGGCCCAGACGTGCTCGGAGAGCTTCGCGGTGTCGGTGCCGGCGATGTTGTGGGTGCCGTCCTTGAACCCCATCAGGTTGCGCGGGGTCTGCGCGTCCGGGGTGGTGGAGGAGGTCTTGCCGAAGCCCAGCTGGGACCAGCGGATGCTGACGGTGCCCATGCCGATCCGGGCGAGGTTGCGGATCGCGTGCACGGCGACCTGCGGGTCGTCGGCGCACGCCTGGACGCAGATGTCGCCGCCGCTGCGCAGCGGGTCGAGCTTGTCGCCCTTGAAGTTCGGCAGGTCGATCAGGGCCTCGGGGCGCTGGGCCTTGAGGCCGAAGCGGTCGATGCCGTCCTTCTCGAACAGGCTGGGCCCGAAGCCGACGGTGAGGGTGAGCCGGGAGGCGGGCAGGCCCATGGCCTCGCCGGTGTCGTCCGGCGGTGCCTCTGGCAGGCCGCTCGCCGCGCCGGTCCCGACCTCGCGGCCGCCGGTCATCGCGGCGGCCGCCCTGGTCCACTCCTTGAGCAGCTTGACCAGGGATTCCCGGGTGGCCGTCTCGGAGACGTCGAAGGCCGCGAAGTGCAGCCGGTCCTGGACCGGGGTGGCGATGCCCGACTGGTGCTCGCCGTAGAAGGGCACCTCGGCGCCGGTGGCCGCGCCCGGCGCGGGGGCCGGCTCGTCGTCCTGCCGGCTGGCGGCGGCGACCGAGCCGACGGCGGCGGCGCCGAGCGCGACGCCCGCGCCGGCCCAGCCGATGACGGCGCGGCGGCTGACCGCGCCCCGGTTGTTGGTGGCGGCAGCGTCCGGCGTGCCGTTCTGCTGCTCGTTCTCGGCGTCCATCGGCGGGCGGGCCCTTCTCACTCTTGCTGAACTGCGTTGTCGCTGGATCGCCGGGGCCACGGCCTCGGCTCGGGGGTGCTGCTACCGGTGGCCGGTCACTTGACGACCACGGCGGCGGCCAGCTTCGACAGCGGCTCGCCCAGCGAGTTGACCGCGTCGGAGAAGGTCTTGCGCTCGGCCTCGGTGACCTTGTCGTAGGGGGTGAAGGTGCCGTCGGCCTGCCGGTACTTGGCGAGCAGGGTGTTGGTCGCGGCGAACTCGGAGTCGAGGGTCCTGGCCAGTTCCGGGTCCTTCTCGGCGGCGACCGGCTTCAGCAGCTCGTAGGCCTTCCGGGCGCCCTCGACGTTGGCCTGGAAGTCGGCCAGGTCGGTGTGGCTGTAGCGGTCCTCCTCGCCGGTGATCTTGTTGGTGGCGACCTCGTCCAGCAGCTCCTTGGCGCCGTTGGCCATGCTGGTCGCGGTGATCTCGGCGGAGGGGATCTTCTTCTGCCAGTCCTTGAGGTCGTTGACCAGCTGGTCGGCGAGCTTCTTCTCGTCGTCGCCGATCCCGGCGTCGGCCCACAGGGCCTTCTCCAGCCGGTGCCAGCCGGTCCACTGCTGGCCCTGCTCCAGCTTGTCCTCACGGGTGTCGGTCTTGGGGTCGACGTCCCCGAAGCTCTCGGCGACCGGCTCGGTGCGCTCCCAGCCGGTGCGCGAGGGCGCGTACAGCGACTTGGCCTTCTCCAGGTCGCCGGCCTTGATCGCGTCGGCGAAGGCCTGGGCGGCCGGGACGGTGGCGTCGGCCTGCTCCTGGGCGTACGTGCGGTAGGCGTCGACGGCGGCGGCCAGGCGCGGGTCGGCCGGGGCGGAGCTGCCGCCCTCGCCGGTCACGGTGATCTTCTGCCGGATGCCGTCGCCGACCATGCCGGGCTTGCAGGCGACCTCGTAGGAGCCGGCCTTGATCTCGGCGTTGATGGTGGCCTTGGTGCCGGGGCCGATGTTCTCGCGCTCGGTGACGATCTTGTCGCCGGCGGCGTAGACGTAGACCTCGGTGGTCTTGGAGCCCTTGTTGCTGATGTCCAGGACCACGTGGCCGGCCGGGAAGCTGGTCTTGGAGACCTCGCAGGCGGTGTCGGTGGCGTTGACCTTGACCGCGTCCGCGCCGCCCGCCTTGTCGTCCTTCTTCGACGCGCAGCCGGCCAGGGCGGCGGTCGCCACGGCGAGGGTGAGCAGCGCGGCTGCGGTGGAACGGCGGCGGGCGGGCATGGGGGCTCCAACGGAAAAGGGCATGGGGGTGCCAAGGCCGGGTAAAGCGCCGACCGGGCCGGCGCCTCCTTTTTAGCTAAGGCATACCTTACGTAAGAAGTCTTTACCGTCGATACCCGCCCCCCTCGAACCCCGCTCGAACCGTTACCTCACCGGGGTGCGGCGGGCGGCGGCGCGGGCCGTCCAGCGGCCCTCGTGACGGGAGATCCGGATCGGGTGGCCGAAGGTCTCGCTGATCAGCCCGGTGGTCATCACCTCGTCCACCGGCCCGGCCGCCACGCACTCCCCGGCGCGCAGCAGCAGGGCGTGGGTGGTGCTCTCCGGCAGTTCCTCCAGGTGATGGGTGACCAGCACGCTGGCCAGCTCGGGGTGCTGGTGGCGCAGCAGGTCCAGGCTGTCCAGCAGCAGTTCGCGGGCGGTCAGGTCCAGCCCGGTGGCGGGTTCGTCGAGCAGCAGCAGCCGGGGGCTGGGCATCAGAGCGCGGGCGATCAGGGCCCGGCCGCGCTCGCCCTGGGAGAGGGTGGTCCACGGGGCCTCGGCCATCGCGCTCATGCCGAGCGTCTCGATCAGCTGCTCGGCCCGCCGCACCGCCTCGGGGGCGGGCTTGCGGTGCCACTCCGGCTCGATGGTGTTGGTGTGCCCGGTGAGCACCACCTCGCGCACGGTCAGCGGCGAGCGCAGCGGGTGGCGCGGGTTGACATGCCCGAGGTGGGCGCGCAGTTCGCGGATGTCCACCCGGCCGAGCCGGCAGCCGAGCACGTCCACCGTGCCCCGGGTGGGGTGGGAGACCGCGCCGAGCAGGGCGAGCAGGGTGGACTTGCCCGCGCCGTTGGGGCCGAGCAGCGCCCAGTGCTCGCCGGGCTGGATCTCCAGGGTGATCCCGCGCAGCAGGTGGCGGCCGTCGCGCACGACGTCCACGTCGTGGGTGCGCAGCAGCGGGCCGTCGAAGGACGCGCTCATGTTCCAGATCTCCGATCGCGGTGCCGGGCAGGTACGGGCGGGGACGCCCGCACCGGACGGGCCGGCGCCGACCGTCCGTGTGCACAGTACAACCGTCGGCCGGACCGGACCCCGGCCGTCCGAGGCGTGGACGCGCCAGAACCCTCTTGCGAGAGGGGAGTTGGGAGGAGGATTGTGCTTCTCCCTGGGGGAGGAAGGAAAGACTCGATGACCACGGACACCGACCGGGCGGCCACCACGCTGCACGGGCTGATCGAGCACCAGGCGCGCCGGGCGCCGGAGGCGGTGGCGGTGCGCTGCGGCGACGCCGAGCTGACGTACGGGGAGCTGGACGCCCGGGCCGAACGGCTGGCCGCCCACCTGGCACGGAGCGGGCTGGCCCCGGGCGGCCGGGCCGCGGTCGCGCTGGGCCGGGGCACCGAGGTGTACGTCGCGATGCTGGCGGTGCTGAAGGCGGGCGCCGCGTTCGTGCCGCTGGAGCCGACCGCGCCCGACGCGCTGCTGCGGCACGTGCTGGCCGACGCCGCGCCCGAGCTGGTGCTGACCGAGGAGCGGCACCGGGTCCGGCTGGCGGACGCGGGCGGGGCGCGGCCGGTCTGCGTCGACACCCTCGCGTTACCGGACCGGGAGTTCGAGTGCCCCGAGGTCGCCCCGGGCGACCTCGCCTGCGTCTTCTACACCTCCGGCTCCACCGGCCTGCCCACCGGCGCGCTGATCGAGCACCGCAACCTGCTGGCCGCGTACGCGGGTTGGCGCGAGGTGTACGGGCTCTCGCCCGAGGACCGGATCCTGCAGACGGCGAGCCTGGAGTTCGACGTCTTCACCGCGGACTGGGTCCGCGCGCTGGGCACCGGCGCGACCCTGGTGGTCACCCCGTTCAACCTGACCCTGGACCGCACCGCCGACCTCGCCGCCCTGCCCGCCCTGGTGGCGGAGGAGCGGATCACCGTGATGGAGCTGAACGTCCGCACCGCCCGCCGCCTCACCGCCCTGCTGAGCGCGACCGACGGCTCGCTGCCCGGGGTGCGGCTGCTCACCGTGGGCGCCGAGAAGTGGTACCTGGACGAGCAGTTGGGCCTGCAGCGGCTGCTCGGCGACGGCACCCGGGTGCTGAACGTCTACGGCCTGGCCGAGGCCACCGTGGACAGCACATACTTCGACGTGCGCGGCGCGGCCGCCGCCGAGGGCGCCGAGCGGGTCTCACTGGTCGGCCGTCCCTTCCCCGGGACCCGAATATACGTGCTGGGGCCGCACGCCACCCCGGTGGCGCCCGGGCGGATCGGCGAGATCGCGATCGCGGGCTCCGCCCTGGGCCGCGGCTACCTCAACCGGCCGGTGGACACCGCCCGCCGCTTCGTCCGCGCGGACTTCGACCCGGACGGGCGGGTGCTGCTGACCGGCGACCTCGGGCTGCTCCGGGCGGACGGCGTCCTGGAGTTCGTCGGCCGGGCGTCGACCGTGGTCGGGCGGCTCGGCGTGGAGCGGGCGACCTCGGTGGCCACCCGGGTCAAGGCGGCGGCCCGCGCGGAGGGCGCGCTGCGGGCGCACCCGGTGGTGCAGGAGGCGGCCGTCGTCGAGGTGGAGCCGCTGCCCGGGCAGCGGCTGATGGTCGGCTACGCGGTGCCCGCGCAGGGGGCGCCGGACGGGGTGGACGGCTGGTCACTCACCCAGTACCTGCTGACGGAGCTCAAGGGCTACTCGGCACCCGCCGCCGTGATCTGCGTCCCGGAGCTGCCGCGCACCCGGGCCGGGAAGCTGGACCGCTCCAAGCTGCCGCTGCCGGCCCCGCCGAAGCACGCCCCGCCACGCTCGGCCAAGGCGGGCGGCAGCAGGAAGGGCGGCGGCAAGGCCGGGGGCGGGGTGAACAACACGAACGAGGTGACGGGCTGCCTGGCGTTCTTCATCACGGTGGTCACCACCATCTTCACCCGGGCCCTCACCGACTTCTTCTTCCCCGGTTCGACGGACCTCTCGGCGGTGCCCTCCGGGTACCACTTCTGGTTCGGAGTGCTCTACTTCTGCGAGTGCGCCGCCTTCGGCGCCGGGCTGGCCTTCCTCTTCCTCGGCCTCCCGGCGGTGCTGCGGCAGGGCCGCTCGCTCCGGCTGTCCCTGCTCACCTACTTCTCGGTGTTCTGGCTGCTCGCCAGCTGGTGGCCGCAGGACAACCTCTACCGGCTGACCAGCGCCACCGACTGGCCGCGCGAGACGGCGATGGTCTACATCTTCAACATCCCGCTGATGGTGGCCGCGGCGGTGGTCGTGATCTTCCTGCTGCAAAAGCCGAAGACCACGAAGAAATAGGTCTCAGCGCAGCGCCTCGAACATCCCGGTCAGCGCGTGGTTGGCCGCCGTGAGCAGCGCCTGCGCGGCGTCCAGCGCCTCGGCGTCCGGCCCGGCCAGGGCGAGGCCGACGGCGGGCTCCGGGTCGTGGCCCGCCGTCGGGATCAGCGGCAGCAGGGTCACGCCGAGCCGGGCGCAGCGCGGGCGCAGCCGGTCGAGGTGGTCGTACAGCGCCTCGGGGGCGAGCCGGGCGCCGAGCGGCATCGCGTCCAGGGTGCGGACCAGGTGGCCGGGGCCGCGCACCCGGTCGAGGCGTTCGCACAGCATGAAGGCGATGGCGGGGCCGGTGAGCCGCAGGTTGATCTCGGTGGGGGCGAGCCGGCGCCGCCGGTCGGTGACGAAGTCGACGTCGTACCAGCCGCGGTAGCCGTCGGCGGCCAGCCGCTCCCCCACCGCGAGGGCGAAGCCGCGGGCCGTCTCGGCGGCGGCCCGGGGCACCGCGCCGGGGCCGACGGTGGCGCCCTGGTAGCGGGTGCCGGCCACCTCCATGGCGCCCGCGCCGACCGGGTGGACGGTGCCGTCCGAGCCGATCACAGCGTCGTAGGTGAGGTCGCGCAGCCGGGCGGCCGGGCCCGCGTCGACGTATTCCTCCAACAGCAACTCACCTTGGGGCGGCAGGATTTCGGAGCGGACCAGACGGCGCAGCAGGGCGCCTGCGCCACCGGCGGCGAAGAGCTCGGCGGGTTCGACCACGATCGTGCCGTAGCCGCCGACGCCGTGCGGGCTCTTCAGCACGGTGGTCAGGCCCCGCGCGGCGCGGACGGTCAGCCGACGGGCGGCCCGGCGGCGGCCGCCCGGGCGTTCCTGCGCCGGGACGGTGATCCCGGGGTGCCCGGGCGCGAGGGCGGCGAACAGCTCGTGGGCGTCGGCCTTGGACTCGTACCGGCGGACGGCGGCCAGCTCGGGCCCGTCGCCGTCCGCCCCGGTGCGTCCCCAACGGACCACCGGGTGGCCGGAGTCGGCGATCCGCGCGGCCAGGGCGGGCCGGTCGGCGAGCGCCTCGGCCACCGTCCGGCCGACCGCCACCCCGCTGTGCAGTTCGACCGGGCCCCAGGCCAACTCCCGGGCCAGCCAGTCGATCCACTCCCGGTCCACCTCGGCGGGCAGCACCAGCAGCGCCGGTTCCGGGCTGTAGCAGGCGGCCAGGCAGGCGTAGTGGTGCGCCTGCCGCAGCCGCCGGGCGCGCTGGGCCGCATCCATGCCGGGCGCGAAGAACTGCGCGTTGAAGTCCGCGACGTTGCCGATGTGGACCGCCGCCCGCCCGCCGGTCCAGGCCCCCACCCATCCGTCCATGGAGTGAGAGCTTAGGGCCTCACAGTGCCAACAGCCCCGGGTCGGCGGGCCGTAGACCGCACGCGCCACTGGTAGTCGATCGTCACGACGGCAGCGTAGACCGCTTGTTAACTTCCGATCATTTTTGATTTGACCAGGACACAACTTGGCAAAGTTATGACCTTCCCTCTAGCTCAACCTGACTGATCGCCGTCAATCTCTGTCGCAGCTCTTTTCCCTGCAGCTACCCCCACTGGAGTCAGAGTGAGCCCCACCTCCTCCTCCCGCCGTGCCCGCACGGCCGGAGCCGTCGCGGTCGTCGCCGCCCTCGCCGCCGTCGCGATCCCCACCACCACGGCCTCCGCCGCCTCCGGCATGCGCGAGGCCGCGATAGCCCAGGCCCGCGCCAACGTCACCCGCAACGCGGGGGTGTTCGGCTTCGGCGCCGGCCAGGACCTCGTGCTCAAGGACGTCGTGCTCGACGCCGACGGCGCCTCCCACGTCCGCTTCGACCGCACCTACCAGGGCCTGCCGGTGGTCGGCGGCGACCTGGTGGTCCACCAGGACGCCCGCGGCAAGCTCAAGGACACCTCCCGCGCGGCCGCCCACGACGCCGCCGTGAAGTCCACCGTCCCCAAGGTGCCCGCCCAGGCCGGCGCCGCCAACGCCCTGGCCGCCGCCCCGGGCGTCCAGGACGCCGTCAGTACCCCCGAGCTGGCGGTCTGGGCCGCCGACGGCACCCCGCGCCTCGCCTGGCGCACCGTCGTCGAGGGCACCGGTCCGCACGGGGAGCCCGCCGGCAAGGTGGTCGTCACCGACGCCACCACCGGTGAGCAGATCGAGTCCTACGATGCCGAGCACCAGGCCTCCGGCACCGGGAACTCGGAGTACACCGGCCAGGTCACCCTCGACACCACCCCGGTCAGCGGCGGCTACACCCTCACCGACCCGGTCCGCGGCCACGTCACCAAGGACGCCGGCAACCTCTCCGCCAGCTCGGTCAAGGCGACCTCCGGCACCGCCTTCACCAGCGCCACCAACGTCTGGGGCGACGGGAAGAAGTTCTCCGGCAACCGCGCCACCGCCGCCGTCGATGCCCACGCCAACACCGCCTGGACGTACGACTACTACAAGAACGTCCACGGCCGGAACGGCATCAAGAACGACGGCAAGGGCGCCACCGTCTTCGTCCACGTCGGCACCGGCTGGGACAACGCCCAGTGGTCCGACAGCTGCTTCTGCATGATGACCGGTGACGGCAACGGCACCACCGACCCCGAGCAGGTCGACCTCGACACCATGGGCCACGAGATGACCCACGGCGTCACCAGCGCCACCGCCAACCTGCGCTACAGCGGCGAGTCCGGCGGCCTCAACGAGTCCACCAGCGACATCTTCGGCACCATGGTGGAGTGGTACGCCAACAACAAGATCGACACCGGCGACTACCTCTTCAGCGACCAGTCGACCCCGCCGTGGCTGCGCCGCTTCGACAAGCCCTCGCTGGACGGCCGGTCGGCGGACTGCTGGAGCAGCTCGGTCGGCAGGCTCGACGTCCACAACTCCTCGGGCGTCGGCAACCACTGGTTCTACCTGGCCAGCGAGGGCAGCGGCAGCAAGACCATCAACGGCATCACCTACAACAGCCCTACCTGCAACAACTCCACGGTGGCCGGCATCGGAAACCAGAAGGTCGCCAAGATCTGGTACCGCGCGCTGACCGTCTACATGACCTCCACGACCACCTACAAGGGCGCCCGCGCCGCCTCGCTCAACGCCGCCCGCGACCTGTACGGCGCCGGCAGCGCCGAGTACGGCGCGGTCGCCGCGGCCTGGAGCGCGGTCAACGTCAACTGAGGCCCTGCACTCAGCTGTTGAACCCCACGTGGACGTGGTCGTGGTGGGTGTCGTCGGTGAAGAACTGGTTGCCGATCCCCTCGATCGCCACCGGCCCGCCCACGTTGTACGAACCGGCCGCGGCCGCGTCCCGCATGAAGGACTCGACCAGTTGCCGGGGCGTGGCCGGGTCCACCACCGCCCGGCCGTCGATCCGCCACACGTCGAAGGCCCGGCCCAGCGGATGGTCGCTGGGCCGGGTCGTCCCGAAGACGTCCAGCGGATGGCCGCTGCGCACCACGCTCACCGAGAGCGAGTACGGGCCGGCCAGCCGCAGCATCGCCGCCAGCACGCTGTCGTGGACGGCGCCGCCGCGCAGGTCGGCGGCCGCCGCGGGCGGCAGCTCGATCCTCGGCTCGGCGAGCACCCTGGCCACCGCCGGGGCGGGCGAGGCGGCCGCCGGGCCCGGCTCCCCCGGGTGCAGCGCGGTGACGGCCCAGCGCGGCTCGGCCCGGCTCAGCCGCACGTCCACGGTGGTGCCGCCCCCGACCACCGAACCGTCGGCGCTCCTGGTCCACTGGCGGCAGACCACCAGCACGCTCGCCGAGTCGGCCAGGATCCCGCCGTACTGGGCGTCGATCACCTCCAGGCTCGCCTCGGCCGCCGCCGGGGCGAGCGGCCCGGCCTGGTCCGCCAGCCCGGGCGGCAGGCCCAGCGCCGCCACCCGGGCCCGGGCCGCCTCCGCGCCCTGCCCTCCGGGCGGCCAGGCCCCGAGCGCGGCGACCAGCTCGACGGCGCGGCGTTTGACGTCGGGCTGGATCTCGCCGGGGCCGGGCTGCCAGAGCGCGGGGCTGGGCAGCGCCGTGGGCGTCGGCGTCGGCGCCCCGGTCGTACTCGGCGTCGGCGCCCCGGCCACGCTCGGCGTGGGCGCCTCGGTCAGCGCCGTACCCGAACTCGTCGCCGGAGCCTGCGCTTTGCCCCCGCTCGCACACCCCGCCGCGCCCAGCAGCACCGCCGCCGCACCCGCCCGCAGCACCTCACGCCGGCCCGTGCCCCGGCCACCGTCTCCGCTCGTCATGCGGTCAGTATGCGACCGGAGGCCGGGCCGGTGGCGCCGACATCAGCCCAGACGGCGGATCGGCTCACCCGCGAGGAAGGCCGCGATGTCCTCCGCCGCCTCGCCGTAGTACCGCCGGTGGTTGTCCCGCGGGACGTACCCCAGGTGCGGGGTGGCGAGCAGCCGGGGCGCGGTGCGCAGCAGGTGGTCGGCGGGCAGCGGCTCGATGTTGAAGACGTCCACCGCGGCGTGGCGCCGGTGGTGCTGGGCGCGGGTGTCCGGCTCTTCCCGGAGGGCGGCCTGCCGACCTCCTTCGAGGCGGCGGAGTCCCGGATCACCGGCACGGGCGCGGCACCGCTGACCTACCGTCCGACCGACCGGGCCGGCTTCGGCGACTTCACGGCGCGGTAGGGCCAGGCGGCCGCAGCGACCAGCCGGCCCTGCTCCGTTCGATCCAGGCGGGTTCGCCGAGCTTGTTCCGCAGAACGGTCATCGGGTGGTTCAGTTCACGCGGGTCGAGGATCACGGAGTAGACCTTCGCGAGGATCACGTACGGGTCGTGCACCCCCTCGCCCAGCTCGATCAGGCCGCGCAGCAGCTTGGCGTCGGCGCGGTTGAGTCGGGCCTCGCGGCCGTCCACGGTGGCCAGCCGGGTGTCCAGGTCGAGGACGAGCCGGCCGTCGAAGGCGGTCAGCGAGCCCTGCGGTTCCAGGACTTCCAGGACGAGGTTCGCCCAGTCGATCCCGCTCATCCCGTCCCGTCCCGTCCCGCTCGTCGGGGCCAGCCCGCTCCTACGGCCGCAGCCTAGCGGGCGCCGCCGAACTGCGCCCAGGCCTCGTTCCAACCCACCAGCTCCGCAGGCCGGTTGGTGATGACGCCGTCCACCCCGGCGGCTTCCAGCGCCTTCCAGCGGGCCGGCTGGTCGACCGTCCAGACGTTGACCGCCACTCCGGCGGCGTGCAGGTCCTTGACCACCCCGGGCCGGGCGGCCAGCGCCTCGTCCGCCGGGTTGTAGGCGCTCAGGCCGAGGTCGCGGGCGGTGGCGACCGGGTCCGGGTCGAGGGTGGAGCGCAGCAGGCCCAGCGGCAGTTCGGGGGCCAGCTCGCGGGTGTGGCGCAGCGCGTCCTCCTGGAAGCTCTGGACGAAGACCCGGTCGGTCATGCCGTGCTCGCGCACGACCTGGACGATCCGGGCGACCTCGTCCCGGGTGTGCGGGCCCTTGATCTCCAGCAGCAGCCTGCCGCCCCGGATGCGCAGGTCGTCCAACTGGGCGGCGAGCGTGGGCAGGCGGGTGCCCGCGTAGGAGGGGGCGAACCAGGAGCCGGCGTCCAGCGCGTCGAGCTGGGCGGCGGTCAGGTCGCGGATCCGGCCGGTGCCGTCGGTGGTGCGGTCCACGGTGTCGTCGTGCAGCACGTACAGGACGCCGTCCCTGCTCGGCTGGACGTCGTCCTCGATCCACTCGGCCCCGCCACGGCGGGCCACCTCGTCCGAGACCAGGGTGTTCTCGGGGGCGGCGGAGGCAGCGCCGCGGTGGCCGAAGACGGTCATCGGCGTACCCGCCGGGCGGATCCAGCGGGCGGTGGGCGTCACGGCGGGCGTCAGGGCGGGCGTCACGGCGGGCGTCAGGGCGGGCGCTCCGGTCACGGAGAGGCCTCCGAGGCCGGCCGCGAGCAGCGCGGCGACCAGGCCGGTCGGGCGGCGACGGCGGTGGCGATGACTGGATGTCATGTCCGGCACACTACGGGCCGTGGGCGGACTTTCCCCGGCGGACCCGGGAACCGGCGGTGACATTTCATGGGTGAAGCAGCCATTCGGAGCCAGCGGTGCCAGCAGTGCCAGCGGTGCCTACGGACCCAGTGGCGCCAACAGCGCCTCCGCCGAGGCCGTCCGGGCGTACAGCACCCAGCGCCCCGCGCGATGGGCACTCACCAGGCGCGCGTCCCGCAGCGCCGTCAGGTACTGCGACACGGCCGAGGGCGACAGCCCCGTGCGCCGGGCCAGCTCGGTGGTCGAGGCCGGGGCGGCGAGCTCGGACAGCAGCAGGGCGCGGGAGCGGCCGAGCACCGCCGCCAGCGCCTCGGTGCCGGGCGCCGGCGCGGCGGCCGCCCAGAGGCCGCCGATCCCCCGCGCCGGGTAGGCGAGCTGCGGCGGGTCCTGCGGGCCTGACGAGTCCTGCGGGCCTGACGGGTCCTGCGGGCCGAGGCGGGTGAACAGGCCCGGGCCGGTGAAGGCGGACGGGATCAGCAGCAGGCCCGCCCCGGCCGCGCGCCGGGGCAGCGGACGGGTGCGGTGGCGCAGCCGCAGGGTGTCCTCCGTCCAGCGCAGCTCCGCGTGCAGGTCGTTCAGCACCCGCTCGGCCCCGTACTCGGCGGCCTGCCGGGCCCGGTGCAGCACGTCCGCGTCCAGCACCGCGCGGATCCTCGCCCAGTACGGCGCGAGCGCCAGCTCCCAGTACGCCTCGACCGCCTCGGTCAGCCGGGCCAGCCCGGCCGCCGGATCGGCGTGCAACGCCCGCAGCCGGGGCCCGAGCCGGCCCTGTTCTGCCGCCAGCCGGTCCAGGTCGCGCCGGACCTGCCCGGCGGGGGTGGCCCGGATCGCGGCGAGCTCCTCGGCCAGGGTGGGCACGGGCCCGGCCGGGGCCGGGTTGACGAAGTCGGGCACGTAGCCGGTCGGCGGGACGAGCTCGGCGAGCAGCCCGTACGCCGGGCCGAGCGCCGCCAGCCGGGGCCGCACCTGCTCTGCCCAGGGCCGGTGGACGGCGTGCGGGACGCCGGAACCCAGCAGCCGCAGGCTCGGGCCGACCTCCCACATCGGCGAGACCACGAAGCGCATCCGCGCCAGGTCCCCCGCCGTGAACAGCAGCTCCGCCGCCAACTCCCACCCCCGTGGATTCACACATGCTCGAATCAGTGGCGATCAGGCTAGTGCAGTCCCGATCATGACTGGCATGACCTCCGACACCACCGTGACCGCCACCGCCTCCGGCACCTGGACCCTCGGCGACCGCGTCGTCCACCGGATCGGCTTCGGCTCGATGCGCCTGCCGCAGACCGGCCCCGCGCTCACGCCCGATGCCGCACCGCGCGACCGCGAGCAGGCCCTGCGGGTGCTGCGCCGCGCGGTCGAGCTGGGCGTCAACCACATCGACACCGCCGCCTTCTACTTCTCCCCGCTGCGCTCCGCCAACGAGCTGATCAACCGGGCGCTCGCGCCCTACTCCGACGACCTCGTGATCGCCACCAAGGTCGGCCCCGCCCGCGGCATCGACGGCGAGTGGACCGAGCACGCCCGCACCCCCGAGCGGCTGCGCGCCCAGGTCGAGCAGAACCTGCGCCAACTCGGCCGTGACCACCTCGACCTGGTCAACCTGCGCATCTTCGGCACCGACTCGGTCGCCGAACGCTTCGGCGCGCTCGCCGAGTTGCGCCAGGCCGGGCTGATCCGCCACCTCGGGCTGTCCAACATCCGCCCGCACCAGCTCGCCGAGGCCCAGGCCATCGCCCCCGTGGTCTGCGTCCAGAACCCGTACGGCATCGGCGCCTCGGCCGGACAGGACGCGCTGCTACGACTCTGCGGCGACCAGGGCATCGCCTTCGTCCCCTTCTACGCCATCGCCGGCACCGGACGGGAGGGCGGCGCCGGCGGGACCGAACCCGCCCAGGTCCAGGAGGTGGCCCGGGCCCGCGGCATCAGCACCGCGCAGGTCCGGCTCGCCTGGACGCTGCACCGCGGCCCGCACGTCCTCGCCATCCCCGGCACCGGCGACGTGGCCCATCTGGAGGACAACATCGCCGCCGGCGCCGTCCAGCTGACGGCGGAGGAACTGGCCCTGCTGGACCAGGCCCACACCGGCTGACCGGAACCACCGCCGGCCCGGCTGCGTCGCTCCGTCACATCACCCGCCCTTGAGGAGCCCCGCAGCGTGCCCGACACCGCCACCCGCTACCTCTACCTCGCCCGCCACGGCGAAGCCGCCCCGGACGGCAGCCTCACCGCCGCCGGCCGCCGCCAGGCCGTCCTCCTCGGCCGCCGGCTCGCCGACCGGCCGCTCACGGCGGTGCACCACGGCCCGCTGCCCCGGGCCGCGCAGACCGCACGGCTGATCGGCGAGCAACTGGGCGGCGGGGTGGCGGTGTCGGCCTGCGAGGAGGCCGGTGACTACGTCCCGCACCTGCCCCCGGGCGGTGAACTACCCGAGGAGAGTGCCGAGTTCCTGCTGCGCTTCCTCGCCGACACCACCGCCGAGGAGGCCGCGCACGGCCGGGCCCTGGCCCGCCGGGCCGCCGCCCGGTTCACCGGCCCGGTCGAGGGAGCGCAGGACCGGCACGAACTGGTCGTCACCCACGCCTTCCTGATCGGCTGGCTCATCCGCCACACCCTCGACGCCCCCGCCTGGCGCTGGCTCGGCCTCAACGCGGCCAACGCCGCCCTCACCGTCCTCCGCTTCGCCCCCGGCCGCCCCTCCTCGGTACTCCTGCTCAACGACCAGGCCCACCTGCCGGAGGAACTTCGCTGGACGGGCCTCCCGCCGGAGCTGCGGATCTGAGGGCCACGAGATCTGAGCGCTCGAGATCTGAGCGCCCGAAATCTGAGGGGGGGGTCGACAAAAATATGCAGACCGGTCTACAGTCTCCACCATGGGAGCCAAGGGCGAGGAGACCCGGGCCCGGCTGATCGCCGGCACCAGGGAGCTGATCGAGGAGCAGGGCTACTTCGGCACGGGCCTCAACCAGGTCCTGGCCGCCACCGGCGCGCCGCGCGGCTCGCTCTACTTCCACTTCCCCGGCGGCAAGGACCAGTTGGTCGCCGCCGCGCTCGTCCAGGCCGGCCAGGAGGTCGCGGACCTGCTGACGACACTGGCCGCCGAGGGAGCCGACGCCGCCGTACTCACCCAGCGGCTGACCGACGTGTTCGCCGAGCGCCTGGCGCGCTCCGACTACACCAAGGGCTGCCCGGTCGCGACCGTCGCCCTCGAAGTCGCCGGCACCAATGAGCCGCTGCGTGCCGTCTGCGCCGAGGTGTACGAGAGCTGGCAGCACATCCTGGCCGAGCGGTTGGCGGCCGGGGGTTTCCGACCGGCCGAGGCCTCGACCGCCGCCGGCCAGGCACTGGCCCTGATGGAGGGCGCGGTCCTGCTGGCGTCGGTCAGGCGCAGTCGCGAGCCGCTGGACGACGCCCGGCACGCCGTCCTCCACCTCATCGGCGCGGAGAAGTCCCGCCGTCCGTAGGTTCGGGCATGCCGCCGTTCGGCGGCAACATGCCCATGTCCAAAAAATATGCAGACCGGTCCACAGATAGGGACACCGTGCCGCCCACCCCTCCACCTCCGCGCACCCTCGTCCTGGGTGCCACCGGCTTCCTCGGCCGCTGGCTGCTCCTCGAACTCCTCGGCCAAGGCGGGGCCGTGGCCGCCGCCGTCCGCGACGCCGGACGCGACACCGCCCTGCGCGAGTGGCTGCGCGAGCACGGCGCCGACACGACCGCGCTGACCACCGTCACCGCCGACCTCGCCCGTCCCGGCCTCGGCCTGTCCCCGGACGACGACGCCCGTCTCACCGAGGTCCGCGACGTCCACAACCTCGCTGCCCGCTACCAGTTCGGCCTCACCCGCGCCGAGGCCGAACCCACGAACGTCCGCGGCGCACTGCACGCGCTGCGCTGGTCCGCGACCCGGCCCCGGCTGCGTCGCCTGGTCCACCTCTCCGGCTACCGGGTCGGCCGCGACCCCCACCCCAGGTACCCGCTCGACCCCGGCACCACCGTCGCCCTCTACACCCGCCTCGGCGCGTACGAGGCATCCAAACAACTCGGCGACGCCGCCGTCCGTGTCACCGCGCCCCGGCTCGGCGTCCCCCTCACCACCGTCAACCCGAGCAGCGTCATCGGTCACTCAGCGACCGGCGAAGCGGGCCAGTACCTCGGCCTCGCCCAGCTGGTGCGCCAACTCCACTGCGGCCGCCTCCCCCTGCTGCCCGGCACCCGGCGCACCTTCCTGCCCGTCGTCACGGTCGACCATCTCGCCCGGTTCCTCGCCGCCGTCCCCGGACACGACCGCGACCCCGTCGCGGCCCATACCGTCCTGGACCCCACCACCCCGCACCTCCCGGACCTGATCGTCCTCCTCGCCGCCCACCTCGGCGTCCGCCCACCCCGCGGCCTGATCCCCGTACCCCTCGTCCGCCGCCTCCCACGCTTCCTCACGGGCGCCGACCCGGAGACCCTCACCTTCCTCTCCGAGGACCGCTACGACACCGCCTCCGCCGACCGTCTGGCCACCGCGGCCGGCCTCGCCCATCCACTCGTCGTCCCCGCCCTCCAGCGCTGGTCCACCCGCCTCGTCGCCGAGGAGTTCGGCGACGGCTGAAGCCGCGTGGGAAGTCGGCGAGCCCCCGACTTCCCACGCAACCCACACCAACCACCATCGGACCACCCACGACCTCGGCGACCGCTGACGCCACACAGAAAGTCGACCCACCCGATTTCCCGCGCGACCGCGTCCACTGAACCCACCCGCATCACCACCGGCATCCCGGCCCCGGGCACAGCGGCCGGAGCCGGGCGGCTGTGCCCGGCACGGGGCTGCTGCCGCACACACGAGCCCTGGACCAGTTCAGCGGGTCGTCCGCCGCCTCGGCCCCAAGATGCCACGAGGCAAGTGGAGTCCGGTAGTTCGTCAGGGGACCGGTGACACCTCCTCCGTCTGCCCCGCGCCCGGAGCCGAGGGCGCGGGGCAGGTGGACCGTGACGTTCGCGGTCTGGGCCTGCACGGCGAGTCCGGGCGGCCCGCCCGACACCTCGTCGTGGACGCCCTCGTGCGGAGTCGGCACGAGGAACTCCTCCTCGGGGGCGACGTGTTGGTCTACATCACCGAAGCCACTGGAGCCCCGTACCGGACGACGGAGGGGCTACCGCCTCCGCTCGAAGACCAGCTCCGTCCAGTGCACGCCACCGCGCCCGTGCAGGTCCGGGCGCTCGCCCCGGTGCAGCAGGTGCAGGCCGCGCGCGGCGGCGAGGGTGACGGTGTGCTCGGGCGGGAGATCGAACATGCGGCGGCCGGGCGGGACCGGGCCGTGGCGGAGAGTGAGGGCGAGGCGGCCGCCGGGGGCCAGCAGGCGGGCCAGGGCGTCCATCGCGGGCGGGCATTCGGCCGGGGTGAGGTGCATCCACACGGCCGTGAGCAGCACGAGGTCGAAGCGCGAGCCCTCGGCGCTGAGCAGCGGGAGCGAAGGCAGCGAGTCCGCCACCCATCGCACTCCCGACGCCGCGTGCAACCGCTCACCCACGGTCCGCAGTTCGGGCGTCGGCTCGGCCGCGACCACCCGGTGGCCGAGGGCGGCGAGGGCGGCCGCATCGCGGCCGGTGCCCGCGCCGATGTCGAGGACGGCGGCGGGCGCCGCCGGGTAGAGGTGCAGCAACGAGCGGTGGACCTCGGTGAAGCTCACGCTCTCGTACCGGACGGCGAGTTGCTCCGCCGCCTCGCCGTACCCGGCCGTGCCCGCCGGCCGGTTCACCCCGCTCATTCCGCCTCCCGGACGGCCACCGCGTCCCCGGCTGCCGCCGCGCTCGCGAAGAAGTCCCGCAGTTCGCGCAGGTCGTTGACCACCTGGGCCGCCCAGGACTCGGACCAGGGCGTCGGGTAGTCGAGCCGGGCGACCGTGCGGGCGAGCACCGTGTCCTGCTGGCGTACGAGTTCGCCGAGCGCCGAGTCGCGCAGGAACAGGGAGGCGGCCGCGACCTGCTCGGGGCTCAGTACCGGCATCTCGCCACCGGCCGCCCGACGCCCCCCGCCGTAGACCGGCAGCCGGGCGGCGGGGTCGGGGTGCAGGCCGTTCTCGGTGAGGGCGAGCTCCATCAGGACGGCCGTCTGCCGGACGCCGAGGGCGAGTCCGGCGGCGGCCAGCCGGTCGTACCGGACGTCGCGGTACCGGGGCACCAGCTCGCCGAGTTCCTCCGGCGAACAGGTGTCCACGGCCCGCCCCGGCAGGCGGCGCCAGAAGTGATCCACACTCACCTGGACAGCGTAGCGAACGGGCGGCTCGGTGATCAGTGGCTCAGAGCACGTCCTGTGGGTCTGGGCGGACCCGCCAGAGGCCCGCAAGACGCGTCCTATGCCTCGCCGGGATGCCAGGCCGGCCATTCCCAGGGGCGGTCGGCCCAGTGCACCTTGACCGGGTCGTGCGGGTCGAGCCCGGGGAAGAGCTGGTGGATGCGGGGTTCGAATTCCTCGGGGCCGAGCGGCTCCCAGCCGTGGCCCTCGAAGTGGACGAGGCGGTAGCGGCTGTCGGTCCGGAAGTCGGCCACCTCGACCAGGGGCGCGGTCGTGCTGTTGGTCTCCATAACCCCCAGCATGTGGCGCGGTGGCAATCAGCGCCCCTTCAGACCCCTCTTCCGGGTCATGTCCCGGCGTCGGCGCGCTCGTTGAGCACGGAAAGGTACGGCGGGGGGAGCGCTGGAAGGACGAAGACATGACTGGGCAGCCCACCCGAGAGCAGTGGCAGTGGCCGCCGGACGCCTGGCAGCCGCCTCCGGTCCCCTCCCCTCCCCCGCCGGGAGCGCCCGTCGCCCCCGCTCCGGAGGCGCCGCCGCGGCCCTCCCGGAAGGTGTGGGCGGTCGCGGCGGGCGGGACGCTCGCGCTGTTGGCGGCCGTCCTGGTGATGTGCGGCCCGGGCTCGGGCGGCGACGTCCGCGTGGTGACCCTGCCGGACGCCTCCCCCTCCACCGCCACCCCGACGGGCCTGCCGCCGGCCACGACGCCCGCGCCCTCCCCGCTGCCGTCGCCCGCCCCCGCGATCGCCCAGCTGGGCGGCACGGGCGAGCCGATGTCCCAGGCGACCGCCCCGGTCGTGCCGGAGCCGGCCGACGCCCAGCACGGCACGGCCAGCCCCCACCCCAAGCCCGGCCGCACCCCGCGCCCCAGCCCGTCCACCCACCCCGCCCCACCGCCCCCGGGCGGCTCGATCCCCACCTTGGGCCCGGGCGGCATCTGCGACCAGGCCGAACGCGTCGGCCGCTGGCCCGCCGGCTCCGAACAGGCCCGTCTCTGCCACAGCATCTACGGCTGAGCAGTCTCCGGTCCGGTGGCCCGAACCGGCCGCCGGACCGGCAGGCTCGCCAGAACGAGTCGGCCCGGGGCATCACGGCGCGCCCGGCAGCGCCCTGTCCAGCCGCGGCGCCAGCACCCGCGCGAGGGTGTCCGTGATGTCCCCGGTGTCCCGGCAGAGCACCACGCCCTCCAGGACGGCCGGGCAGCTGGGTCCGCTGCCCGGGCGGAGGAGCAGGCCGAGGTCCAGGGTCCGGACGCCGTAGCGGGCCGCGAGGCCGCCGTCGAGGAGCGGCCACCGCGACCCGCACGTACCGGGTGGGCCACCCGGCGCGGGCGAGCGAGAGGCCGGTGCAGAGGTCCTCGCCGTGGTCGATCTCGGCGAAGCCGCCGATCCGTTCCAGGGCGGCGCGGCGGTAGAGGGCGTTGGTACCGCAGCAGACGGTGCCGTCCCGGGCGTCCCGGGAGGGCTGGATCCAGCGGTAGAAGATCTCCTGGGTGGCCCCTGCCGCGCGTTCGAGCCAGGACATGTCGGCGTCGGTGTCGAAGCACTGCGGGCTCTGCACGATGCCGACCTCGGGGTCGTCGAGGTAGGGAACCAGGTGGTGCAGGAAGGTATGACATCTCCACATCGCCCCAGCTCAACGAGTTGACGACACGTCGGTCGGATTTCCGACCATCAAACGATCAACAGATCAGCCCCGCCTCAGACCGCCCTCAGCTCCTTGGTCAGCTGCTCGAACCGCAGATCCGGTCGGCGCGGGATGCCGAAGCGCTCGTCCCCGTACGGGAAGGGACTGTAGACGCCGGTGCGACGGAATCCGCGCCGCTCGTACCAGGCGATCAGCTCCACGCGCTGCTCGACCACCTTCATCTCCAGCAGCGCGACGCCCCACTCCTCCCGGGCCACCCGCTCCGCCTCGGCCAGCACCACCCGGCCGATCCCGCCGCCCTGCAGGGTGGGGCGCACCGAGAACATGCCGAAGTAGGCGCGGTCCGCGCGCCGCTCAAGCTGGCAGCAGGCGACCAGCTCGCCGTCGCGCTCGACCAGCAGCACCACGCCCCCCGGGTCCTCGACGGCCTCGGTGACACTGGCGGGGTCGGTGCGCTGCCCGTCCAGCAGGTGCGCCTCGGTGGTCCAGCCGGCCTTGCTGGCCTCGCCGCGGTAGGCGGACTCGACCAGCTCGACCAGCGCCGGGACGTCGGCGACGGTCGCAACGCGGAAGACGGGCTCCCCGGCGGGCCCGGTGGCGGTCTCGGACATGGCGGTTCCTCTCCTCGGCACAGTCGACTTCCGGGCATGGTGCCACAGCACCCGCACCGCGCGGACCGGGCACCCGCCCCGGGCCATGGCGCCCCGCGCCGTGTGACGCGGGTTCAGGCAGTGGCGCCGGGCACCTGGCGCCACTGGCGGGTACATGACCACCCTGCTCCCCGGCCGGACCAACCGCCGGCCTTGCCCGTTGGGTCGCAGTGCCGCGGGCCGTCGCGCCGGAACCAGAGGAGTGTCCATGCCCCGGTCCATCTTTGACCGCGCCCTGGGCCGGTGGGGTCCGGCTATCGGCCGGCAGGGCATCCGCGGAGTGACCGCGGCGCATCCAGCCACCGGCGGGCGGGACTGTGTGACGGGGGCCCGTCGAACAGCCCCCGTCCTATGCCGGGCCAGTGCGCTCGGAGAGCGACGATCCGGAGTTCTGGTGGTCGGGAGCAAGCGGCTGTTCGACCGCCACCTGGGCCGGGCGCAGGAGTGTCTCGCCCAGCCGGTAGCCGGATCGCAGGACGTGTGTGCAGGTGGGACGGTCGACCCGGTTCGATTCGGTCGAGCTGAGTGCCTCGTGGCACGAGGGGTCGAAGGGTTCACCCTCTTTGCCCAAGGTCTCGAGTCCGAGCGAGGCCAGCTGGACCTGCAGGCGGTTCGCGACGGCTTCGAAACCGGCTGCGGCGTCGTCGTGGGCGCGGGCCTGTTCGATGGTGTCGAGGACGGGCAGCAGGGTGCGGACGGCTTCGGTCACGGCGGCTTCGCCGATGGCGAGGCGTTCGCGCTGGACGCGCCGGCGGTAGTTGTCGTACTCGGCCTTCACCCGTTGCAGATCCTGGGTGCGTTCGGCCAGCGCGGCCCGTAGCGCCTCGCCGCCGGCCTCTGCGAGGACCTGTCCGGGCGGGGGCACGGAACCGCCGGCCAGCAGGGCACTGTCGGTGCCGCCAGGGTGCTCCCGTCCCTCGGGTTCGGTCGGCCGCTTCGTGCCGGCATTGCGCAGTTGCAGGGTTTGCGGGTCGATGCGCCGCTTGTCGCGGATGACCACCTGCGGGCGCTGGTCGTCGCCGTTCTTGCTCGGCCTGGGCGGGGTGGTCATGCGGCGCCTCCCTTGTGCTCGTCCTCGTCGACGATCTCGGCGTCCACGACTTCCTCCCCCTCCGTGCCCCGTTGGCCGGTTGCGCCGCCTGGTGCACCGGGGGCGGTCTGGGCATAGAGGGCCTGGCCGAGCTTCTGGCTGACCTGGGCGACGTTGTCGCTCGCCGCGCGGATCGCGGCGGTGTCCTCGCCCTTGAGTTTCTCCCTCAGCTCCGCCAGGGCCGTCTCGATCTCGCTCTTCACGTCGGCGGGTACCTTGTCCTGGTTGTCGCTGAGGAACTTCTCGGTGGTGTAGAGGAGTTGCTCGCCCTGGTTGTGGGTCTCGGCGGCCTCCTTGCGGCGGCGGTCTTCCTCGGCGTGCTGCTCGGCTTCCCGGATCATGCGGTCGATGTCGTCCTTGGGCAGGGCGGAGCCGCCGGTGACGGTCATCTTCTGCTCCTTGCCGGTGCCGAGGTCCTTCGCGCCGACGTGCATGATGCCGTTGGCGTCGATGTCGAAGGTGACCTCGATCTGCGGCAGGCCGCGCGGGGCCGGGGCGATGCCGGTCAGTTCGAACATGCCGAGCTTCTTGTTGTACGCGGCGATCTCGCGCTCGCCCTGGTACACCTGCACGGTCACCGAGGGCTGGTTGTCCTCGGCGGTGGTGAAGACCTCCGAGCGCCTGGTCGGGATCGTGGTGTTGCGCTCGATCAGCTTGGTCATGATGCCGCCCTTGGTCTCGATGCCCAGGGACAGCGGGGTGACGTCCAGCAGCAGGACGTCCTTGACCTCACCCTTGAGGACACCGGCCTGGAGCGAGGCGCCGACGGCGACGACCTCGTCCGGGTTGACGCCCTTGTGCGGGTCCTTGCCGGTGAGTTTCCTCACCAGGTCGGTGACGGCCGGCATCCGAGTGGATCCGCCGACCAGGATGACGTGGTCGACGTCTTTGACCTCGATCTTGGCGTCCTTCACGGCCTGGTGGAACGGACCCTCGCAGCGTTCCAGCAGGTCTGCGGTCAGCTGCTGGAACTGGGCGCGGGTGAGCTTCTCGTCCAGGTGCAGCGGCCCCTCGGCGGAGGCGCTGATGTAGGGCAGGTTGATGGTCGTCTCGGTCGCGGCGGACAGCTCGATCTTCGCCTTCTCCGCGGCCTCCCGCAGCCGCTGCGCGGCCATCTTGTCCCCGGACAGGTCGATGCCGTAGCCGTTCTTGAACTGCTTGACCAGGTGGTCGACGATCCGCTGGTCCCAGTCGTCACCGCCCAGGTGGGTGTCGCCGGAGGTGGCCTTCACCTCCACCACGCCCTCCCCGATCTCCAGCAGCGACACATCGAACGTTCCGCCGCCCAGATCGAAGACCAGCACCGTCTGGTCGTTCTCCTTGTCCAGGCCGTATGCCAGCGCGGCGGAGGTCGGCTCGTTGATGATCCGTGCCACCTTCAGGCCCGCGATCTCCCCGGCCTCCTTGGTCGCGGTGCGCTGGGAGTCGTTGAAGTACGCCGGCACCGTGATCACCGCGTCGGTGACCTCCTCGCCCAGGTACGCCTCCGCGTCACGCTTCAGCTTCTGCAACACCCGCGCCGAGATCTCCTGCGCGGTGTAGCGCTTGCCGCCCACGTCCCCCTTCTCCGGGAAGCGCCAGTCGCTCTCGCCCATGTGGCGCTTCACCGACCGGGCGGTGCGGTCCACGTTGGTGACGGCCTGGCGCTTGGCGACCTCGCCGACGAGCAC
Source organism: Kitasatospora sp. NPDC023118 (assembly GCF_055560875.1). Taxonomy (NCBI): domain Bacteria; kingdom Bacillati; phylum Actinomycetota; class Actinomycetes; order Kitasatosporales; family Streptomycetaceae; genus Kitasatospora; species Kitasatospora sp. NPDC023118. Next base: position 182,005 of record NZ_JBVHHW010000015.1, on the reverse strand, counting down.
TTCGCCGCCCTTGCCGAAGGCCACCACCGACGGGGTGGTGCGCGCGCCCTCGGTGTTGGCGATGACGGCCGGCTCGCCGCCCTCCAGCACGCAGACCACCGAGTTCGTCGTTCCGAGATCGATTCCGACTGCACGACTCATCTCCGGCCTCCTTCATCGCGTTCAAGGCACAGAACTTCCTTATATCGAGACATAAAACTTGAGTCATGTCATGTCAAGCCTGGATCCACCAGTGCGGTGCCGCGCGGAAGGCGGGCGGGTCGCGGCACAACGCGTGGCTGGGGATGGAGGAAATCTGTAACGTGGAGTTGAGGTTTCGTGAGCGGCGAGGTGAGATCGTGGTGCTGCCGATCGATGACCCGGATGCGGCGCTTTACGCGGTGGGGCAGGTCGCCGCCATGCTGCACGTCCAGGTGGCCTTTCTGCGCCGGCTGGACGAGCAGGGCGTGGTGGTGCCGGTGCGTTCGGCGGGCGGCCAGCGCAGGTACTCGCGCCGGGAGATCGACAGGGTCGCGGCGCTGGTGAATCTGATCAGCGAGGGACTGACCCTGGAAGGCGCGCGCCGAGTACTCGATCTCCAGGCCCGGGTGGAGACGCTGGAGGCCGACCTGGACCGAGCTCACGGCGATTGACGCGCATCCGGGCGGCGCCCGCGTATCCGGCGCCGACGGATTCCCGGCTGGGCGGGTCAGGCGGCGGCGGTGAGGTCGGCGCGGCCGAACAGGAGCGCGTAACCGCGGGGCAGGTGGGCGAGGAGGCGGTCGGTGAGCCGCTCGCCACCGAGAGTCGCGAGGGCGGCCAGGACGGAGGAGGCGTCCCAGCGGGCGCTGGTGAGGCTGGTGTTCAGGGCTCGGGCGACGGCTTCGACGAAGGCGGGGGCGGCGACGGGTTCGGGCAGGGGGATCTGCGAGGCGAAGACGGCGCGGGCCCGCTCGGGAAGTGTGGCGGCCAGCTCGCAGCGTTCGTCGCCGGTGAGCTGGGAGCCGAGGACGGCCAGGACCGTGTCGAGGGCTCGTTCGGCTTCCTCGTCGCTGGGGTAGCGGCCGAGGGTGCGGACCTGCTGGATCAGGCGGCGGTGCCGGGTCATGGGCGGTGGCCTTCCGGGCGGGCCGCCGCGGCGTGGGCGGCGGCACGAAAGCGGGTCAGGGTCGGTGGCCGGGGGCGGGGCGGCCGAACAGGGTCGGCCTGGTTGCGGGCCTGGACGAGGACGCCCAGACCCGAGCAGTCCATGAACGTCACCTCCGACAGGTCGACCACCACCTCCCGGTGCGCCTCAAGCGCGGCGGCCGGCCGGTGGCGAAGCCGCGGGGAGGTGGCGAGGTCGATCTCGCCACCGCCCCGCACCACGAACGGTGCCAGCCGCCCGCCGCGCATGACCTCGTCGGCCGGTACTGCGCGAGGGACCGGGGGACGCGGGGCCAGCTGCGGGAAAGTTCCACGCCGCCCGCCCGGGGGGTGCGGGCGGCGCGGAACGGCACAGGGACGCGGTCAGGCCCGGATCTCCTTGCGGCTTCCGCTGTGGCTGATGGCGATCTTGCGGGGCTTGGCCTTCTCGGCGACCGGGATCTTCAGGGTCAGCACGCCGGAGTCGTAGTCGGCGCTGATCCCCTCCGGGTCCAGGGTGTCGGAGAGCATGACCTGCCGGGAGAACACGCCGAGCGGACGCTCGGACAGCTCCCACTTCACGTCCTCGCCCTCGTGGCGGGGACGGCGCTCAGCCTTCACGGTCAGCATGTTCCGCTCGACATCGATGTCGATCGCCTCCGGGTCCACTCCCGGCAGGTCGAAGCAGACGACGTACTCGTCGCCGACGCGGTAGGCGTCCAGCGGCATCGGGGCTGGCCGCGACCAGGTACCGGTCGTGCCCAGGAACTGCTGGGTCAGCCGGTCCAGCTCTCGGAACGGATCGGTGCGCATCAGCATCGCGAAACACCTCCACTGGTTGATGGGTGCCAGTGCGCTTCACCTGAAACCGTTCTAACATGTCATCCATCCGATGACAAACCCCCGAGTCACCAAAGGAGTGACACCGATGGGAAAGCGGCCCGAAGCACCCGCCACCGGCGGCGGACCGCCAGCCGGACCGGCATCCTTCCTCGCCGCCGCCGCGGCGCTCGCCTCCATAGACGAGGCCGTCCGTACCGCCCAGGACGCCCGGGCCACGACCCCGTCCACCACCCAGGCCGGCCCCGAGCAGGCACTGGCCACCCTGCTCCTGCTGCGCGAGCTGCGCACCGAGCTCGCCAGCTGGGAGGCCCCGCTGGTGGAGGCCGCCCGAGCCTCGGGCGCCACCTGGGCCGACCTCGCCCAGCCCATGGGCGTCGCCAGCCGCCAGGCCGCCGAGAACCGCTACCTTCGCCTCAAGCCCGCCACCGATCCGGGCGCGCCCACCGGCGCCGGACGGGTCAAGGCGGTCCGCGACCGGCGCGCCGCCGAACGCGCCGTCACCGCCTGGGCCCGTGCGAACGCCGCCGACCTGCGCCGGCTCGCCGCCCAGGTGACCGCCCTGAGCGACCTCGCCCCGGCTGCCCGACCCGCGCTCGATGACCTCCACACCGCGCTCGGCGCCCCGGACGCCGCCGAACTCCTCACACCCCTGGCCGCCATCCGCCCCCACCTCGGCAGCCACCACCCCCGGATCGCCCACCGCCTCGACGACCTCGCCCGGCACGCCGACCAACTGCGCCATGACAGCGACCACCGGCGCACCTGACCACCTGGCCGCCGCCGAGGCGCGCTGGCAGCGGATCGAGGACCAGCTCGCGGCCGTCGGGCGCCGGATGCGGACCGACAGTGGTGCCGCCATTGCCTCGATGGACGTCTGCCTCGCGCGCCTGGAATCGATACGCGAAGCCCTCCGCACCTCCTTGGCGCAGGTCGAACAGGACATCGCGCCGCAGTCCGGGGCCCGCGCGGCGCATCACACCGCCGGGTACTGAACGGGTCGTCATGCGGACAACAGTGTGGGAAGAGGCCCTTCAGCAGGCACGGAGGTCCCGCTTGCCCGGCAGTGTCGCGGCCTCACGGGGGAGCCGGAGACCGGCTCGGGCCGCAATCCCCGGCGACGGCGCGGGTGAGAACCCCGGGCGAGGACGCGGCCGGGGCGCCGGGCCTGCTCCGGGCCCAGGACGGGCTGCCGGTGCGCTGATCAGCTGGTGATCTGCTTCTTCTCGCCGCTGCTCTTGACCTCGATCTTGCGTGGCTTGGCGTGTTCGGCTATCGGGATGCGGATCGTGAGCACACCGGCCTCGTAGTCGGCCTCGATCTTGTCGGCCGCGAGCGTCTCGCCGAGGAACACCTGGCGGCTGAAGACGCCGTAGGGCCGTTCGGCGACGACCATCTCGCGATCCTCGATCTCCGGTGCCGGCCGCTCGGCCTTGACCGTCAGAACGTTCCGCTCGACGTTCAGGTCGATGCTCTCGGGCGCGATACCGGGCAGGTCGAGGCGGATCAGGAAGGATCCGTCGCTCTCGTAGGCGTCCATCGGCATCGCGGTCGGCCGGGCCGCGGTGCCCAGCAGCTGCTGGGTGAGCCGGTCGAGCTCGCGGAACGGATCGGTTCGTATCAACATCACGGGTCACTCCCCTCGTGGGTCGGAGACGACGAGACTCCGGCGGGAGGCCACCCATCAGTTCATGTACCCCTATTTCGGGCATCTTGACAAGCGTTGGCCAAGGTTCTATCCAGATCTATGAGGAGGTTTTGCCGGGGTCACCCGGGAGGTGGTCCGCCATGACGGGACCGCGAGACCGACGCGATCACTACGCGGTGCTGGGAGTGGAGCCCACGGCGTCCGCGCGGCAGGTCACCTCGGCCTATCGCACCCTGGTCCGGCTGCTGCACCCCGACACCCGCCCCGTCGAGCCGGGATCGGCGGAGCGACTCGGCGCGGTGGTCGCCGCCTACGAGGTCCTGCACGATCCCGAGCTGCGGGCCGCCTACGACGCCGAACGCGAGACCGCCCGGCCCCGCCCGGGGACCGCCCGCGCCTCGGCCCGTCCCCGGGCCGCAGGCCGACGGGTGTCCGTACGAGTCGTCCTGGAAACCGGTGGGGCGGGGCCTGCGCGCGCCGTGCCGACTCCCTCCGACGCAGCGATGCGGTACGGGTCCGAACCGCTCGTTCGGGCGGGCCCGGTGCGGATCGCACCGCCGGGCGCGTCGGCGTGGGCGCCAGATGATCCCGGCGACCTCTGGGAGTGGATACTGCACCGGCTGCGGGAGGTGGACCCATGGCTGTGAACAGCAACGACTTCCGCACAGCCATCTCCCGGTGGGACGGCCAGACCACCGTCGCGGTCACCGGCGAGATCGACCTCTCCACCGCCGCCGAGCTGGAGAGCCGCGTCAAGGAGTGCCTGGCGCGCCGGCCCAGCCGCATCGACCTCGACTTCGCACAGGTGCGATTCTGCGACTGCTCGGGCGCGGACGCCCTGGAACGGCTCCATCGCCGGGCGCAGGAGGAAGGCGTCGTCCTGAAGGTCACGGATGTGCGGGCACCGATCGTCGCCCGGCTGTTCGACCTTCTCGGCCTCACCGACCTGGTTGAACCTCACCGACCTGCTTGAACCTGGACGGGTTTGTACGGGCCGCCTACCGCGGCGCTGCCACGACCCGCACCTCCGACCGCCTGAGCGCGCTCGCGCTCCGCTGACGCGAACGAGCGGCCGCCGCACCCGTGGGTGCGGCGGCCGCTCCCCGTTCAGCACGAGCCAGTCAGCGTGAGCCGATCAGCGCGGGTCGACCAGCACCGGGGCGAACACCGTGCCCAGCGGCTCCGGGCCCACGTACTGCTGGCAGTTGCACTGCCCCGGTTCGTAGCGCACCGGCCGGCGGTCGGCGTCCCAGGCGGTGGGCGTCTCGACCACCTCGTGGCAGCGGCCCTGCTTGTCGTGCTTGGCCAGGTGGTGGGTGCAGCCGCAGACCGGCTCGGGCGGGCGGTTGGCCTCCTCCAGCGCGAGGCGCCGGCGGTGCTGGGCGTCGAGCAGTTCGAGCTTGCGCTTGTGACGGACCTTCAGCCCCTTGCGCACCCGGCCGGCGACCGACCCGCCGCCGTAGAGCACGGCGGGCACCAGCCACCACAGGTTCCACAACGAGTCCACTGACGCCCCCCACTGCTGTCGTTTCCTGGTGCAGATCATACGACTGACCAGCGAGAACGACACAGAAGGGACGGCCGGGTCAGCGGATCACCGGCAGCACCGGTGCCGAACTGCGGCCCGCCGCCGCCTCGATGAAGGCCACCGGATCGGCGACCTCGGCCAGCAGGTCCCGGGTGAAGTTCAGGGCCCCTTCGGCGGGCGCCGGACCGCCGACCGCCGCGATCAGGTCGAGCAGGTGGACGGTCGCCTCCATCAGCGCCACCTCGCCCAGCGCCCCTACCGTGGCACTGCCGAGCAGCGGGTGCGCCACCACCGTGCTGGGCGGCAGGTCGGCGAGTCCGGCCAGCGCGGCCGGGCCGTCGACGCCGAACCGGGCGATCAGCGCGGCCGGTTCGGCCGCCTTGGCCACCTGCTTGGCCGTGTCGGCGACCTGTCCGGCAGCGGTGTGGGCGATCCCGCCCGGCCGGTTGAACGCCCGCAGGACGCCCGCCCCGCTCGTCACCTCGGCCGGGCCGTCCAGCACCGCCACCCGCAGCCCGGTGAACATCTCCGGCACCGGCGCCACGTGCGCGTACAGCTCCCGGACGGTCCAGTCGGGCAGCCGGGTGGGCCGGTCCCAGTCCTCCGCCGCCAGGGCCGCGCCGCGCTCGGCCCAGGAGGCCCAGGCCTCCGCCAACATGGCGCGCACGGTATCGTTCTGACTGGACATCGGATCTCCTTCGCACACGTGGCCACCGGAGCTCCCCACGCTACCCGGCGGCCGCGGAAAACCACTTGCCGCCCTGGTGTTCCGGCCGCCACGATCGGCGCATGCCCGACACCCCCGCCCGCCCGCTGCCCGTGACCGCCCCCGCACGCCCGGCCCCGGTCCAGCAGCAGCCCGGCCGTCCCCGGAGGCCCGACCGCGCCCACGCGTGAGCGCCGCGCTGGTCGCGGGGCTGCTCGCCGGGTACGGCGTGGCCGTACCGGTGGGTGCCGTCGGGGCCTACCTGGTCTCGCTCACCGCGCGCACCTCTCTGCGCACCGGCGCCTGCGCCGCGCTCGGCGTGGCCACCGCGGACGGGCTGTACGCGCTGCTCGCGGCCGTCGGCGGCACCGGCCTGGCGCCGCTGCTCGAACCGCTCGCCCGACCGCTGCAACTCGCCTCCGCCCTGGTGCTGCTCGCGCTCGCCGCCCGCACCGCCGCCACCGCCCTGCGCAGCCGCCGGACGACCGCCACCCTCGCGGCCGAGGCACCGCCCGGCCCGCTCCGCGCCTACCTCACCCTGCTCGGGATCACCCTGCTCAACCCGCTGACCGTGCTCTACTTCGCCGCCCTCGTCCTGGGCAGCGGGAGCCGAGACGGCGCCACCTCGGGCCCGCTCGCCCGGGCGGTGTTCACCGCCGCGGCCTTCGCCGCCTCCGCCAGCTGGCAGCTGCTGCTCGCCTCCGGCGGCGCGCTGCTCGGCCGGGCGCTCACCGGCCCCCGCGGCCGCCTGCTCACCGCCCTCGGCTCGGCCGCCCTGGTCGGCTGGCTCGCCGTCCGCCTGCTGATCGGCGCGGCGTGAGCCCGCGGCCCTCAGGCCTGAGGGGTCCTCCCGACGGGCCCTCCCGACGGGCCGGTCAGACCTGGGCGCCGAGCATCCGCAGCACCAACTCGCCGTAGCGACGCCCGAGTTCCTCCGGTGTCTCGGTGGAGCGATCGGTGTACCAGCGGGAGACGTCGATGCCCAGCGAGGTGACCGCGCGGGCCGCCGTGCGCACCTCCGAGACCTCGAACTCGCCCGCCGTCACGCCCGCCTCGATCAGCGTGCTGACCTCGCGCTCGATGTCCAGCCGCAGCGCCGCGACCACCGCGTAGGCGTCCTCGGGCAGCGCGTGCAGCTCGTAGTTGACCACCCGGCCGACCGTCCGGGCCCGGGCGTGCCAGACGGTGAACTCCTCGACCAGGCGCCGCATCCGCTCGGCCGGGCCGCCGTCCCCGGCCGCCGCCGCCCGGACCAGGGCCAGCGTGGCGGCGTGCCCGGCCTGGCTGATCTCGGCGAGCAGCGCGGCCTTGGACTGGTAGTGGATGTACAGCGCGGCCGGGCTCATCCCGGCCGCGGTGGCGATGTCCCGGGTGGTGGTGGCGTGGAAGCCGCGCTCCGCGAACGACTCGACGGCCGCCTGGAGCAGCCGGTACGCCGCCTCGGGGCGGGTGTCGGCGCCGGGCAGGGCCGGCCAGAGGTCGGCGATGGGCGTTCTGGTCATGGCGCCATCCTCCCAGAAGACTCGTACAGGCATTCCTGCCGACCGCTCGGCGGACCGTCGGGCCGGTCAGCCGGCAGGCTGTGGCTCCCGCCGACTGTTGACAGGTTCCCGCACCGACAGCATGCTGAGCAAGCGCTTAGTCAGCGACCGTCCCCTCAGGATCCAGGATCCAGGACTCCGGATTCTGGATCCTCGCGCGAAAGGCAGGACCCTCCGTGGTGCACTCCTTCAAGGGCCAGGTGGCCGTCGTCACCGGATCGAGCCGGGGTATCGGCCTCGGCATCGCCCGCGAGCTGGTCGATCGCGGCGCCAAGGTCTGCCTCACCGCCCGCAACGCGGAGCCGCTCGCCGAGGCCGTCGCCGACCTGGGCGGCCCGGACAACGCGATCGCCGTCGCGGGCAAGGCCGACGACCCGGCCCACCAGGAAGAGGCGATTGCCCGCACCCTGGAGGCCTTCGGCCGACTCGACCACCTGGTCAACAACACCGGCATCAACCCGGTCTACGGGCCGGCACTGGAGACCGACGACGCGGCCGCCGCCAAGATCATGGCCGTCAACGTGCTCGGCCCGCTGGCCTGGATCCGCCGTGCGCACGCCGCGTGGATGGGCGAGCACGGCGGCTCGGTCGTCAACGTCGCCTCGGTCGCCGGCATCCGCGCCTCGGCCGGGATCGGCATGTACGGCGTCAGCAAGGCCGCCCTGATCCGGCTCACCGTCGAACTCGGCGCCGAGCTGGGCCCGCAGGGCATCCGGGTCAACGCCGTCGCCCCCGCCGTGGTGAAGACCAAGTTCGCCGAGGCGCTGTACGAGGGCCGGGAGGAGAAGGTCACCAAGGCGTACCCGCTGGGCCGGCTCGGCGTCCCCGCGGACGTCGCGGGCGCGGTCGCCTTCCTGCTCTCCACCGACGCCGGCTGGATCACCGGCCAGACCCTGGTGGTGGACGGCGGCGTCACCCTCGGCGGTGGCCTGTGACGGACGACCTGGCCGGCCAGGGCGTGGTGGTGACCGGCGCCGGCCGGGGCATCGGCGCCGCCCTGGCCAAGGCCTTCGCCGAGGCCGGCGCCCGGGTCGTGGTCAACGACCTGGACGCCGAGGCCGCCCACAAGATCGCCGAGGAGTGCGGTGGCACCGCCCTGCCCGGCGACGCCGCCTCCGCCACCGGTCTGACCACCCTGGTCGGCCGGGCCCGCGCCGCGCTCGGCGAGATCGACCTGTGGTGCGCCAACGCGGGCGTCGCCCCGGTCGGCGGCGCCGACGCCCCCGCCGCGGCCTGGGCCAGCGCCTGGGAGGTCAACGTGATGGCGCACGTGCGGGCCGCCGAGCTGCTGCTCCCCCGCTGGCTGGAGCGCGGCAACGGCCGCTTCCTGGCCACCGTCTCCGCCGCCGGGCTGCTCACCATGCTCGGCTCGGCCCCGTACGCGGTCAGCAAGCACGGCGCGCTCGCCTTCGCCGAATGGCTCTGCGCCACCTACCGGCACCGGGGCATCCGGGTGCACGCGCTCTGCCCGCAGGGCGTGCGCACCGACATGCTGGCCTCGACCGGCCCGGTCGGCGAGGCCCTGCTCGCCCCGACGGCGCTGGACCCGGGGGACGTCGCCGAGGAGGTGATGGACGCGCTGCGCCACGACCGCTTCCTGATCCTGCCGCACCCGGAGGTCGCCGAGTACTACCGCGTCCGGGCGAGCGAACCGGAGCGCTGGATCGCCGGGATGAACCGGCTCCAGCAGGGCCTGGAGAGGGACGGGGCACTGTGAGGGCCTGGCAGGTGGGTGAGCTCGGCGAGCCGGCCGCGGCGATGCGGCTCGCCGGGGATGTGCCCCGGCCGGTGGCCGGCCCGGGCCAGCTGCTGGTCCGGGTCAGGGCGGCGGCGGTGAACTTCCCGGACGCCCTGATGGTGCGCGGGCACTACCAGGTCCGCCCGCCGCTGCCGTTCACGCCCGGCGTGGAGCTGTGCGGCGAGGTCGCGGACGGCGCCCGGCGGGGCGAGCGGGTGATCGGCAACCCGGTGCTGCCGCACGGCGCCTTCGCCGAGTACGCGCTGCTGGACGCCGCGGCCGCGTTCCCGGCGCCCGAGGCGCTGGACGACGCCGAGGCGGCCGCGCTGCACATCGGCTACCAGACCGCCTGGTTCGCCCTGCACCGCCGGGCCCGGCTGCGGGCCGGCGAGACCCTGCTGGTGCACGCGGCGGCCGGCGGGGTCGGCAGCGCGGCGGTGCAGCTGGGCCGGGCCGCCGGGGCGCGGGTGATCGCCGTGGTCGGCGGCGCGGCCAAGGCGGAGACTGCGCGTTCGCTGGGCGCCGACCTGGTGGTGGACCGGACGGCCGAGGACTTCGTCGCCGCCGTCAAGCAGGCCACCGGTGGGCGCGGTGCGGACGTGGTCTTCGACCCGGTCGGCGGCGACGCCTACACCGGCTCCGCCAAGTGCGTCGCCTTCGAGGGCCGGATCGTGGTGGTCGGATTCGCCGCCGGGCAGATCCCGGCGCCGGCGCTCAACCACGCACTGGTGAAGAACTACTCGATCCTGGGCCTGCACTGGGGCCTCTACAACACCCACGACCCGCGCGCGGTCCGCGCCGCCCACGACGAGCTCACCAAGCTCGCCGAGCAGGGCGTGGTCCGGCCGCTGATCAGTGCCCGGGTGCCGCTGGCCGGCGCCGCGGACGCCGTCCAGCGGGTGGCCGACGGACTGAGCACCGGCCGGATCGCCGTCCTCGGGGAGTAGCGGGCCGGGACGTAACGGGCCGGGACGTAGCGGGCCGGGGCACCACCTGCGCCGTCACCGGCGGGGTGGTCGCGGCCCGCACCGGACCGGCGCGGGTGCCGCAGGTCTGGCCGGCCTGCCGCGAACCGCTACCCGACTGGGTCGCGAAAGCCGCCGACGAAATCAGCGCCCCGCGATGACGTCCAGGGCCGGGCGCGGCGGGCGGCCGAGCAGCGCCGCCAGGTCGCCCGGCCCGCCCGGCCCGGCCAGGAAGCCGTGGGCGATCGCGGAGCAGGTGCCCACCACCATCGGCACCTGGAAGTCCAGCGCGTCCGAGGCCGCCACCGCCGTCCGGGCCTCCCCCAGCCCGCCCGGGCGGTACTCCGCGCCGAGCACCTGGGCCACCTCCGCACCGCCCACCGCCCGCTCCCCCACCAGCTCGTAGGTGCGGCCCGCGTGGGCGGCCGGCGCCAGGGCGACGTTCACCGCCACCTCGGCGAGGTCCGCCCGGGCCACCGCCGCCAGCCGCCCGTCACCGAGCGGCGCGGTGATCACCCCGTCCGGGCCGGGCGCGGCGATCGCGGCCAGCAGCTCCGCGTAGAGGCCGTTGCGCAGCACCGTCCAGCGCAGCGTGGTGGATTCGCGCAGCCGCCGCTCGGTCCAGCGGTGCGCGAGGGCGTACGGCAGGTGGTCGCCGTCGCCGGAGAGGCTGGTGTAGACGACGTGCTCGACGCCCGCCTTCTCCGCCGCCTCGATCGCCGCGCCGTGCCGGGCGATCACCACGTCGTCCTCGGCGGCGCCGGCCGAGATCAGCAGCAGGGTCGTCACCCCGGCGAAGGCCTCCGCCAGGGTCTCCGGCCGGTCGAAGTCCACCAGCCGGGCTGGCACCTCGGCCGGCACCCGCTCGGGCATCCGGCTCCCCGCGACGACACCCTCACGCGCGCCGAGCTTCTCCAGCACGAGGGCGCCGAGACCTCCGTTGACACCGGTGACGAGCAGCATGGTTCCCCTCCAGGGATGATCGGCCGTTGGCTACGCGACCATCCTCGATAGCCTGGACGTCAGGCGTAAGGAGGCACTTCCATGTCAGTAGGGCACACCGCGGTAACCACCCGCCGTCCCGTCGTGTGGTGCGAGGACGGCGTCGACTGCGGGATCCGCGACCTGCTGAACCGGCTCGGCGACAAGTGGTCGGTGCTGGCCGTGGTCGAACTCGCCCAGGGCGTACGGCGGTTCCGGGAGCTGCAGCGGGCGCTGCCGGGGATCTCGCAGCGGATGCTGACCCTGACGGTGCGCCGGCTGGAGCGCGACGGCCTGGTGTCGCGGACCGTCCACCCGACCGTCCCGCCGCAGGTGGAGTACGAGCTGACGCCGCTCGGGCACAGCCTGACCCACCTGGTGCGGGCGATGGTGGACTGGTCCTACGACCACCACGACGCGATCGTCGACTCGCGCGCGGCCTGGGACGAGGCCAACCCGGGCTCGGAGATCCGCTAGTGCCGCGACCGGCGGTGTCAACGCCGGATCGCCCCTGACTTCGTTCGAATGAACTCACCGCGAGGCTCTACTCGTTCGCTGACGATCGGTGCTCCAATTAGCTCGCACTCGGGCCTGAGCTGCGAAATCACACCATGGTTGTGCGCGAACCGCACGAACCGCAGCGAGAAACGGAACTGCCTCATGGCAATCGCCCTCCGCAAGACGCTCGCCGTCGCCACGCTGGCGCTGACGGCCTCCTTCCTGCCCGCCGGTCAGGCGGGGGCCTCCGACACCACCCACGCGACCTCGCGCACCCCCGGGCTCTACTGCCTCGCCAACACCTGGCAGACCCCGAACATCAGCACGAAGCCGTGCAACTCCAGCGACCCCGGCCAGCACTGGACCCTCTCGGGCGAGCAGATCTCCCTCACCAACGCGCGGGGCTACTGCCTCGCCAACACGTGGCAGAGCCCGTTCGTCTCCACGAAGCCGTGCAACTCCAGCGACCCGGGGCAGTACTGGACGGTCTCGGGCGAGCAGATCTCCCTCACCTTCGACCCGGCCTACTGCCTCGCCAATTCCTGGGGCACCCCGAACGTCGGCACGAAGCCGTGCAACATCACCGACCCCGGCCAGCACTGGGTGGTCTTCAACGACCAGATCAGCCTGGCGCTCGCCTGACACCCCACTGCCGTGCCACTGCGCGGGAAGTCGGCCCGGCCGACTTCCCGCGCAGTGCCGTGCACCGAGAATTCGTGGGCTCCGATCTGCGGGTGGATTCGGGGTTGCCCACTCGCACGCGCGAGGAGCCTTCTGCAGGCTCCTGGCCACGTGATTACGGTGGTCAACGCAAGGCAGGAGGAGTTCCTGCCCCCTCTCCCGTGAGGCCGGCTTCCATGAGCCTGAGCATCCGCAATCAGTTCCCCGGCACGGTCACCTCCGTCACCATCGGTGACGCCATGGCGACGGTGAAAGCCCGTCTGGACGGCGGTCAGGAGATCACGGCGGCCGTCACCGCGGACGCCGTGAAGGACCTCGGGCTCGCCGAGGGCGCTGCCGTGCGCGCCATGGTGAAGTCCACGGAGGTCTCGCTCGCGACCGGACCGGTGGCCGGTCTGAGCATCCGCAACCAGATCCCCGGCACGGTGGTCGACGTGGCGGCGGGGGCCGCCATGGCGACGGTGAAGGTGTCCGTCGAAGGCGGTGAGTTGACCGCGGCCATCACCAAGGACGCCGTGACCGCACTCGGGCTGGCAGCCGGCTCGTCGGTCGTCGCGCTCATCAAGTCCACCGAGGTCTCGCTCGCCACGGCCTGACCCACCGCGGACAAGGCGCCCCTACCGCTCGTACGTCATCTCCGGGAACCGCGCCGAGGGCCCGTCCAGCAGGTGGTCGTCGTGGCCACGCAGCCAGCGGTCGAAGAAGGAGGCGACGTAGCTTCGGGTGGCCAGCTCGGCGCGGTCGGGGCGGATGTCGCCGACGTCCTCGGCCAGCTTCTCGGGGCTGATCGCGCCCTGGCGGGCGAGCTGCGGGAGCAGGGACTGCGCGTCGGTGTAGGACCCGTGCCGGGACCCGTCGAGGGTGAGGTCGGCGTGCCAGCCGGTGCTGTGCTGCCATAGGGCGTCCCAGCCGGGCTGCTGGTGGTAGCTGCCGGAGTCCGCGTTCCGCGTGCCCATCAGCAGGAAGGGACGGTCCAGGCCGTCCTGGGCGACGCTGGGCAGGAAGACACCGTTATTGCCGTCCGGGCCGGGGAAGTGCAGCTGCCCGTCCAGGTTGATCCCGGCCGCGATGCGGGGGTCGTCGTGCATGGTCTGCAAGGCGGTGAAGCCGCCCGCCGAGTGACCGACCATGCCGATCCGGTCGAGGTCGAGCGAGTCGGCGAGGCCGGCCGGCAGGCTGCGGTCGCGGCGCAGCCCGGCGAGCTGGTCGAGCACGAAGCGGGTGTCGTCGACGCGGGTCTGGAGCGAGGTGCGCAGCACGGCCCCGATGTCCAGGTCGGGTCGGCCCATCAGGTCGGGGAAGACGGAGGTCGCCAGGTCGCCGCCCGGGAACTGGACCTCGGAGGCCTCCCAGGTGTGGTCGACGGTGACCACGACGTAGCCGCGCGAGGCGAGGTCCTCGACCAGGGCGGTGCCCCAGGTGCGCGGGTCGCCGAGGCCGGGCGAGTACAGCACCACGGGGCGCCTGCCGCCGGCGAGGGCGGGCGCGTCGGCGCGCGCGTGGGTGCGGACGTCGGCCCAGTCGGTGCGGCCGGCTTCGAAGCCGTAGTTCGCCCGGCCGACGCTCCCGGCGCCGCCGAAGTGCGCGGCCGCGGCGGGTTCCATGTAGCGGGCGCGGTCGCCGCCGGTGGCGGGGCGGGCGGTCGGGTACCAGAAGCTGATCATCAGCTCGCGGGGCCGCCCGGGCCTCAGCGGGAACTCCCGCTCCTTGTCGGTCAGTTGCACAGTGGTGGTGCCGATCGGGTACGGCCCGGTCGGCTGCGGCAGCCACGCTGTGGCGTGCCGCTGGCCGCCGGTGTCCTCGGGCGCCGCCAGCGCCCCGGGCGCGCCCGCCAATCCGAGCGCTGCCGACGCTGCCAGCAGTACCGCCGCCACAGCCCGTCCCCGCCTGACCATCACGTCTCTCCTCATCTCCGGCCGATCTCTCCGTATCGACCTGGCATGCGGGAGACAGTACGGGCGCGGACGGGCCACGGCCGTCATACCGTGGAGCCAACTCACCCCTGGTTCCCAGGTATGACGCCTTCGGGTCACCGGTTGCGGGTCACCGGTACCTCTTGAGCTCCCGGCGGGCCAGCGAGCGCTTGTGCACCTCGTCCGGCCCGTCGGCGAGGCGCAGGCTGCGGACGCCGGCCCAGAGCTGGGCGAGCGGAGTGTCCTGGCCGGTGCCGCCGGCGCCGTGGGCCTGGACGGCCTTGTCGAGGATCCACTCGACGGTGATCGGGGTGGCGATCTTGATGGCCTGGATCTCGGTGTGCGCGCCGCGGTTGCCGACGGTGTCCATCAGCCAGGCGGTCTTGAGGACGAGCAGCCGCAACTGCTCGATGCGGACCCGGGATTCGGCGATCCAGTCCTGGATCACGCCCTGCTCGGCGAGCGGACGGCCGAAGGCGACGCGCGCGCTGGTCCGGCGGCACATCAGCTCCAACGCCCGCTCGGCCATGCCGATGGCGCGCATGCAGTGGTGGATGCGGCCGGGGCCGAGCCGGGCCTGGGCGATGGCGAAGCCCGTGCCCTCCTCGCCGATCAGGTTCTCCACCGGCACCCGGACGTCCTCGAAGAGCACCTCGGCGTGGCCGCCGTGGTCGGAGTCGTCGTAGCCGAAGACCGTCATGCCGCGTTTGAAGGTGACACCCGGGGTGTCGCGCGGGACGAGGATCATGCTCTGCTGACGGTGCGGGTCGGCGTCCGGGTCCGTTTTGCCCATCACGATCAGAATCTTGCAGTCCGGGTTCATCGCCCCGGTGATGTACCACTTGCGGCCGTTGATCACGTACTCGTCGCCGTCCCGGACGATCCGGGTGGCGACGTTGGTGGCGTCCGAGGAGGCCACCTCGGGCTCGGTCATCGCGAAGGCGGAGCGGATCTCGGCGTCCAGCAGCGGGCGCAGCCAGCGCTCCTTCTGCTCGGCGCTGCCGAACTCGGCGAGCAGCTCCATGTTGCCGGTGTCGGGGGCGGCGCAGTTGAGCGCGGGCGGGGCCAACTGGGGGCTGCGGCCGGTGATTTCGGCGAGCGGGGCGTACTGGAGGTTGGTCAGCCCGGCGCCGTGCTCGCCGGGGATGCTGTGCTTGTCCACAAAGAACAGGTTCCACAGGCCCTGCTTGCGGGCCTCGGTCTTGAGCTCGGCGATCACCGGCGGGACGGCCCAGGCTCCGCGGGCCGGGTCGGCGAGTTGCTGGGCGAGGACGGGCTCGGCCGGGTAGACGTGCTCGTCCATGAAGGCGAGCAGCTGCTCGCGGAGTTCGTTCGTCCGGGCGTCGTAGGCGAAGTCCATCAGTTCTCCTTGAGGGTGCTCAGGCCGTGCCGGGCGAGGATCGGGGCCATCTCGCCCGCGCGCTCGAACCCGGCGCCCAGGGTGCGGCCCTGCTGGAAGCGGAAGTAGATGCCCTCGGCGACGGCGGCGAGCTTGAACGAGGCGAAGGCCACGTACCAGTCGAGGTCGGCGGCTTGGCGTCCGGTCAACTCGGCGTAGTAGGAGACGATTTCGTCGGGCTTGGGAAAGCCGGGGGCGGTCATGGCGGAGGGGATGATGCCGCCGCCGACGCCGGCGAGCTCGGTGTACATCACGAGCAGGCCGATGTCGGTGAGCGGGTCCCCGAGGGTGGACATCTCCCAGTCGAGCACGGCGGTGATCGTGTCGCTGTCGTCGACCAGGACGTTGTCCAGCCGGTAGTCGCCGTGCACCAGGGCGGGCGCAGGCGAGGTCGGCAGGCGCTCGGCGAGCAGGGCGTGCAGCCGGTCGAGGTCGGGGAGGTCGCGGCTGCGGGAGGCGGCGAGCTGCTTGGACCAGCGGCGCAGCTGGCGCTCCAGGTAGCCATCGGGGTGTCCGAAGTCGGCGAGGCCGACGGCGGCCGGGTCGATCCGGTGCAGGGCGGCCAGGGTCTCGACCAGACGGCGGCCGAGCGCGTTGACGCGCTGCTCACCGAGCGTGGCCAGCGTTTCGCGGTCCCGGTGCGCCGTGCCGGTGACGTACTCCATGAGGTACCAGGGCGCGCCGAGCACGTCGGTGTCGTGGTCGATCAGCAGCATGCGGGGAACGGGCACGCCCGTGCCGCGCAGGGCGGACATGACGCGGTGCTCGCGGCCCATGTCGTGGGCGGTCGCCAGGACGTGCCCGAGCGGGGGACGGCGAAGGACCCAACGGGACACGCCATCGGTGAGGACGTACGTGAGGTTGGAGCGGCCCCCCTCGATGAGGTCGGCACGCAGCGGGCCCTGGACGGCACCGGGCAGCTCGCGGTCCAGGTGGGTGCGGAGGCGAGCCAGGTCCAGGCCCGGCGGGTCGGCGGGGGCGTCGGGCATCGGGCGGCTCCTAGGAGGTCGGTTCCGTCTCGTTGACTAAGCGCTTGCTTAGCATCAAGCCGAAGGAGGCCCCCTGTCAATGCGACGAGCCCCCGGACCAAGCGGTCCGGGGGCTCGTCGGCCAGGTCAGAGATCAGAAGTCGCCGAACTCGCCGGAGGCGGTCGCGGCGACGAAGGACCGCCACACATCGAGCGGGAAGACGAGCGCGGGCCCTTCCGGGTCCTTCGAGTCACGGACCGGAACCACACCAGGGAAGTCGGGCGATACCTCTACACAGGAACCGCCGTTACCGGAGTGCGACGACTTGAACCAGGAAGCTCGGGACAGGTCTGGGCGGGTCATGGGTCAAAGTTCCTTTCGGGCCTTGCGAATCAGGTCGAGGGACGCAGCTCTGGTCAGCGCTTCCACCTGCAACCGATCGTAGGCCCTTTCCCATGCCCTGACAGTCCTGTCTTCCCGCACGACATAACCATGCTCGGCAGATTCCGTGTAGCCGACCACAGAACGGTCGGCGAACGTCAACAAAGTGACGAAGGAACGGAACGGGGCATGCTCGGCCAGGCTGAACGGGGCCACCTGGAAGATGACATACGGCTTGGATGCCATGTCAGCCAGGTGATCAAGCTGCGCACGCATGGTCTCGGCGCCGCCCACCGGGCGGCGGATTCCACTCTCATCTATCACCGCATGGATGACCGGCGGCTCAGGCCGCTTGAGCAGCCGCTGCCGCGCAACAAGGAATCCCACTCGCTCCTCAGCCTGGTCCGGCGTGCTGCTTCCTCGCTGCACTGCTGCCGCTTCGATCGCGGAAGCATAGGCCTTGGTCTGAAGGAGCCCAGGGATGACGTTCGGTTCGTAGATCCTGATCTCCGACGCGCGGGCCTCCTGCCCAGCGTGCTCGGGGAAGCCCTCCAGGAACCCCTTCCGCCTCATCCCGACCCACATCAACTCAAGCGTCTGCCCCGTCCCGAGCGCCTTGTCGGCCGCCCTGACGAAGTCCCGACTGGTGGACTTGCGGCCCGTTTCCACTGCCGAGATGTAGCTGTCCGAGTACCCCATGGCTGCGGCCAGATCCTGCTGGGTCCAGCCCAACGCCTCGCGCGAGCTGCGAAGCAGTGCACCGAAGGACTCACGAGGGGATGACGTTGGATCAAGTTCCTTGCGGTTCACAGCTCACATCCAATTCCACTTGAGCCGCAGACAAGTTGAACGATTCCCAAGCTTAGCCGACAGTGGACACCACCGGTAGTCGTTTCGCTACAGAGAGGAGCGAGCGGTGAGCTGCTCCACGCCCCCGCAGACCCTGCACCGCCCCCAGGTGGTCATCTACCTGGCCAAGACCAACTCCCGGTTCCCCGAGCGCGAGTTGCGCATGTGCGAGGCCTACGCCCACGCCTTCCGCTGGGACATCTCGCTGATCGTCGTGGACGACGAAGCCGCCGTGAAGGGGCCCGAGCACCGCCCCATGCTCCAGGCCGCCCTCCAGCGCCTCCTCGAAAACCGCGCCGGCGCGATCCTCATCCCCAGCAAGGCCACCATCTCCCCCATCGACGGCGAGTTCAACGAGTTCGCCGAGCGCGTCGAGAAGGCCTCCGGCTTCATCCAGGTGGCGACCCGCCGATGACAACCGACCGCTACACCGCCGTCCCCGCCGACGCCCCGCACGGCGCCTCCTTCCAGGCCTGGGTCATCCGCGACCGCAGCACCGACCTCCTCGTCAAGGCCCTCCCCCCGGCCGAAGAGCCGCTGCGCTTCTACTCCTACGCCCACGCCCAGGCCTGGATCCGCAAGAACGAGCCGCCGCGCACCGCGTACGAGATCCGCCTGATCGACTCCACGAGCCCGCACTTCCTCCAGCTGGAGTGCTGGGGCCTCTGGGACCTCGCCAACCACGAGTACCTGCGCATGCCGGGCTCCTCGGACCGGATCCGGCGCTTCTACACCCGCGCGGGCGCCGAGGCCTTCCGGCGGCATCTCAGCCGCTCTGAAACGTAGGGAATGCGCTCCCAGGTCCAATGTCCCCGGTGCTCCGCGCTGCGCACCGGGGTGCACCGCCGGACCCGTGCGAGGTGCGACCGTCACCCGACGGGGCCGACGTCCTGCTCCCTCGACCGTCCCTCAAAAATCGGCTGTGAGCTGGAACACAGTTGAGGTTGACCTTGGGTCAGGCTGGAAGCTCGCCGCAACGGCCCGACGCCGACGCGGGCACAGCGGATCTGAAGGAGCAACATGTCCATCACCCTCCCCGGTCGGGGGCAGGATCGCCCGGAGCTGCAGAAGGCGATCGAGGAGATCGTCGAGTCCGGTCTTCTCGGGGTGCAGCTGCGGGTGAACGACGAGCAGGGCGAGTGGGTCGGCAGCGCCGGCGCGCGCGAGCTGGGCCGGAGCGCCGAGCCGCTGACCGACGGGCACTTCCGCATCGGCAGCAGCACCAAGAACTTCGTCGCGGCCTCGGTGCTCATGCTGGTGGCCGAGGGCAGGATCGGCCTGGACGCCCCGGCCGGTGACTACCTGCCCGGGTTCGGGCTGGACCGGCGGATCACGATGCGGATGCTGCTGCAGCACACCAGCGGGATCTTCAGCCACACCGGCGAGCTCTACGAGGACGGGACGGTCGCGCCCGGGGTCCCCTGGCGGGGCAAGGAGTGGGTGGACAGGCGATTCCACACCTACCCGCCAGAGGAGTTGGTGCGGCTGTCGTTGTCCAAGCCGACGCGGTTCGCGCCGGGGTCGGGCTGGAGCTACTCCAACACCAACTACGTGCTCGCCCGGCTGGTGATCGAGAGCGTCACCGGCCGGTCATTCGCCGAGGAGCTGCGGCGGCTGATCCTGGGTCCGCTGGGGATGACCGGCACCGTGGCGCCGGGCACCTCGCCGGAGATCCCCCGGCCTCACAACCACGGCTACTACCGCTACGAGGACGTCGGGCGGGAGAAGACGGTCGATGTCACCCGCCACAACCCTTCCTGGGTTTCGGCCGGCGGTGACATGATCTCGACCACTCAGGACCTGCACACGTACTTCTCCGCACTGATGGGCGGCAGGCTCCTGCCGACCGGACTGCTGGCCGAGATGCGTACCCCGGAGGCGACGATCGGCTACGGCCTGGGGGTGTTCGCCCAGGACCTGGGCCCGCGCGGCGGCACCGTCTTCCACCACAACGGCGCCACCATCGGCTCGGCGGCGCTGATGTACAGCACGCCCGACGGCAACACGACCCTGACCGCCGGGCTGACCTACGTGGACGACGCCGACATGTCCATAGCACCGGCATTCCAGAACGCCCAACAGCGGCTCGTCTGCGAGGTGTTCGGCGGCGGGCAGGCCGCTCCGGAGCGGCCGACGAGCTGACCGCCCGGGGCCCGTACGCTTCGAGGGCCGGCCCCTTCCGGTCGTGCGTCAGACAGATCGCGAACCGGGGCCGCGCCGGGCCGGACAGGCTCGGCGCGGCCCCTCCACCTGCTCGGCCACGCTGTGCGTCGTGGCCGAGCCCGAACACGAGGCAGGCTGAGCGGATGACGAGCGGGGTCACGATCGGGCAGGCGGCGGCGTTCGTCGGCGTCACGGTGAAGACGGTGCGGCACTACCACCAGCACGGGCTGGTCGACGAGCCGCGGCGCGACGCCTCCGGCTACCGGCGGTACGGATCGGAGGAGCTGCTGCGGCTGGTGCAGGTCCGGACGCTGGCCGCCGCCGGGGTGCCGCTGGCCGAGATCGGGCCGCTGCTCGACGCCGACGCCGGCCAGTTCGCCGATGCCCTCGCCGACGTCGCGCAGCAGCTCACCGAACGGATCGCGGACCTGGTCGCGCGTCTCGACATGCTGCACCGGCTCGCCGAAGGCGACCGGGCCCTGCTGCCCGAGCGTGCCTGCGCGATCCTGGACCGGATGCCCGGCCTCGGCTTCGGCCCCGACTACGTGGCCGCACAGCGCGAGGCCCTGGTGCTGGCCCGGGTGCTGGTGCCGGAGGGCTTCGACGGCTTCCTGGCCCAGCTCGAACACCGGTTGGAGGACCCCGAGTACATCGACCTGGCCAAGCGCGGCCAGGAGGCCGAGACCTGGGAACCGGACGACCCGAGGATCGAAGAACTCGCGGCCGCCATGGCCGACCACTACCTCGCCAATCCCGCGCAGTTGGGGAACCCCACCAGCCAGCGGGCCTGGACCAGGGCCTCCACCCAGTACCGGCTGATCAACAACCACCGCGGGGACCAGGCCCCGGTCTCAGCCCGCCTGACCTCGCTCACCGAGGCCAGACTGCGCTCCGCAGGCGTACCCATCCCACGCCGATGACGGGGCCCTGCGGCACATCGGCCCCGCGTCCGGCAGCATCTCAGCCGCCGGGAAACGTGGGGAACTCGCTCCCAGGTTCAATGCCCCCGGTGCAACCGTCCTCACCTCGACAGGCATCGATCAAAGTGTTCTGATGATCGAACTGTAGGCCTATTTGCGGAGGTACGGTGCGAAATGCTCGCGGCATGACCGGTCTGCTGGCCGTGGGGGTCCTCGCGGCCCTCGCCCTGGCCACAGGAGGCCCCGACTCCCAGGACAGACCCACCGCCGCCGGTACCACTCCCGCGAGCCCCGACCCCAGCCCGACCACCAATGACACCCCCACCCCCAACCCGACCCCGACCCCGACCTGGGACGGTCAGGTCAAGGTCCTCGGTGACGGCTCGACCTCCTACACCGGCCCCCAGCCCAAGCAGCCCACCCCCGAGAAGCTCAAACCGGGCGAGAAGCCGCCGCAGTTCGTCGTCTTCTCCTGGGACGGCGCACTCGAAGGCGACGACCACCTGTTCTCCCGCTTCCGCAAGCTCGGCGCGGAGAACAACGCCCAGATGACCTTCTTCCTCTCCGGCATCTACACCGTGCCCAAGTCCAAACGCACCCTCTACCACGCGCCCCAGCACGACCCCGGCGCCGCCTCGATCGACTTCGCCACCGACGCCCACATCAAGGACACCCTGGAGCAGCTGCGCCTGGCCTGGCAGGACGGCAACGAGATCGGCACCCACTTCAACGGGCACTTCTGCGGCCCCAAGGGCGGTGGCGACTGGAGCACCGAGGAGTGGAAGAGCGAACTCGACCAGGCCGTCTCCTTCGTGACCAGCTGGAAGACCAACACCGGCTACAAGGACCTCCCGCCCCTCCCCTTCGACTACACCAAGGAGCTGGTCGGCGGCCGCGCTCCCTGCCTGGAGGGCCAGAAGAACCTGCTCGCCGCCGAAAAAGCGACGGGTTTCCGCTACGACGCCAGCTCGCCGGGCGAGTTCCAGGTCTGGCCCGTCAAGAAGCAGGACATGTGGAACTTCCCGCTGCAGATGCTGCCCTTCCCCGCCAGGCAGACCCAGGGCCTCTCGATGGACTTCAACTTCCTCGCCGGCCAGTCCGGGAGCACCACCAAGGGTGACCCGAAGAAGTACGCCGCCTGGGAGAAGGAGGCCCGGGAGAGCTACCTCGCCGGCTTCGAGCGGGTCTACAACGGCAGCCGGGCCCCGCTCTTCATCGGCAACCACTTCGAGGACTGGAACGGCGGCATCTACATGCAGGCCATCGAGGACGTGATGAAGAGCGTCTGCAAGCGGGACGGCGTCCGCTGCGTCTCCTTCCGCCAGGTGGCCGACTGGCTGGACGCCCAGGACCCGAAGGTGCTCGACAAACTGCGCCAGCTGGACCCTGGGCAGCCGGGCGACTGGTCACGCCTGGTCAAGTGACCGTCGCGGTTGCGGACCCCCGCCGTACGGGGGGAACCAAAGGCGGCCATCCGGGCATCCATTAACCTGTTGACCCCAAAAGCGGTCAAACGGAAACGGGGAGGTCTGATGGCGGACGGGTTCAAGGTCGACCTGGATTCGCTCGACAAGGCGGCCTCGGGCATCACCGACACCCTGGCGAAGCTTCAGTTCAAGAAGGTCAGCGACCTCGACCACAAGAAGGAGGACGTCGGTCACGACCATCTGGCCGACGTCCTCGGGCACTTCTTGACCCGCTGGGAGATCGGTGTGGAGAACCTCGGCAAGGACGCCGCCCAGGTCTCCCAGCGCCTCAACGCGAGCGTGAAGGCCTACGGAAAGCTCGACGGGCAGATCGCCGGGCACCTGCACGGCACGCTCAGCCGTGACAGCGGCGACCCGGGGGTGAAGTAGTGGCGAAGGAACTCGGAGAGACGTCCGACCCGAAGGAGCTCATACCGGGCGACCCGGACGCGATCGGGTCGACCGCCGCCTGGCTGAAGAGCTACGGCGACACCCTGCACTCGACCGGTGAGGGGCTCAAGCGGATCGACACCACCGACGGGTGGTCGGGGAAGGCCGGCGACGCGTTCCGGGCCGCCTTCAAGGGCGAGCCCCAGAAGTGGCTGGAGGCCGGCGACTGCTTCCATGACGCCGCCACCGCGCTGACCACCTACAAGTCGACCCTGGAGTGGGCCCAGGGGCAGGCCAAGGACGCGATCCGGCAGTGGGGCGAAGCCCAGGCCGCGACCGACAAGGCCAAGACCGAGCACGACGCGCAGGAGAAGAGCGAAGGCCACAAGCTGCCGTTCACCGATCCCGGCGACGGCACCCGGACCACCGCCCAGCACACCCTGAGCAACGCGCGGAGCCAGCTCAAGACCGCGGGCGACACCGCGGCCGACGCGGTGGCCAAGGGCCGTGACAAGGCCCCTGAGGAGCCGGGCTGGCTGGACAAGGTGGGCGACTTCTTCTCCGACGCCGGGAACTTCCTCGAGGACGTCGGCAAGACCGCCGTCGCGGACCTGGCCTCCGTCGGCAACGCGATGATCCACGACCCCGGCTCCGTCCTGGAGATCGCGGGCGGCCTCGGTCTCGCGACGCTCGGCGCCGGCGGCGAGATCCTGGGCGTCGGCCTGGACCTCACCGGTGTCGGCGCGGCCATCGGAGTGCCCGTCAACATCGCCTCCGCCGGCGTCATCGCCACCGGCCTCGGCATGGCCGGGCTCGGCGCGGCCAACATCGCCCAGGACGCGGCAGGGCCCGACCGGGTCCAGATGGAGGGCAACGGCGGGGGCGGCGGAAGCAGCTCACCGGACATGCGGACCCAGCCCTCCAAGCCGGCCGACCCCAACGCCAGCCCCGAGGGACGCGTCACCAACATCCCCAAGAACGCGGATCCGACGACCGTGCGCGCGTTCACCCGGGAGAACGAGTCGGCCGACATCCTCGCGAAGAACGGCTACAAGGTCGAGCAGAACCCCGACGTCCCCGGCACGACCAAGAACCCCGACTACCGTGTCGAGGGCGAGGTGATGGACTGCTACGCGCCCACCGCGAAGAACCCCCGCTCCATCGCCACCGGCATCCAGAAGAAAGTCGACGAAGGGCAGGCGGACCGTATCGTTCTGAACCTGTCCGACAGCGACGTCGACGTGGGCGCCATGCGCAAGCAGCTGAACGACTGGCCGATCGACGGACTGAAGGAGGTCACCGTGATCGACAAGGCCGGCAAGGTGATCTCCCTCTACCCGTAGCAGAACAGAAAGACGGACATGGCAATCTCCTACAGCCTTGAGCTGGTGACCCCGTGGTCCACGGCCCAGGTCGCCCAGACGCTCGCCGACGTCGCCCGGTCCCTGCGGCTCGTCGACGACTCGGCGACCGCCGACGCACTGCTCGACGACGGCGTGCTGACGGTGTACGGCACCTGGCTCCGCGTGGCCGCGCGCAAGCCCACCCCGTGGGGGGACCCGGAGATCGGCGGCCGGGTCTTCACCCCGACCGTCTCGGTCGTGTTCCGGCTGGGCAAGGACGCCGACGTCTCCGGCCAGCAGGACGACATGACCCGCCTCGCCGACGGCCTGCTGGCGCAGGTGCCCGGCGACGCGGTCCTGCACCTCGACTACGAGGACGTCTGGATGGTGCGCCAGGACGGCGAGTTGTCCCTCAGCGAGCGCTCCGACTTCTGGCCGCCGAACCGCCTCGCCGGCATCTCGGGGCCCTACCGCCGCCGGAACCACGAGTTCGTCGACGAGGAGTGAGCAGTGCGCGAGGGCCCGGGAGCGTAGCCTGCTCCCGGGGCCGCTCGGCGAGCTCGTTCACCCGGCGGGCGGGCAGCGCAGTGCTGATCAGCCGGCCGCAATCGCTGGACCCACGCGCGGGAAGCCCGCCCCCAGGCTTTCGACATTGCCTTCGACGGCCGACTCTTCAACGGTCGCCGGTAACTCACACCGCACGAGTTACACCACTGGCTGTACAGGTCCCGTTGGGGACTGGCTGGTCGTGTTCGGGCTGGTCGTGGACGAGCCACTCGTGTTCGGGCCGGTCGTGTTCGGGCCACTCGTGTTCGGGCTGGTCGTGTTCGGGCCGGTCGTGGACGAGCCACTCGTGTTCGGGCCGGTCGTGTTCGGGCCACTCGTGTTCGGGCTGTTCGTGTTCGGGCCACTCGTGTTCGGGCTGTTCGTGTTCGGGCTGTTCGTGTTCGGGCTGGTCGTAGGAGCGCACGAACCGCAGCTCGGAGATGGTGTCTCCGTCGGCCCCGGATAGTACGGGTGCTCGGGAATCGGGTTAGAGGGTAGGGCGGGTCCGACCGCACCGCCAATGAGAGCGGCTATTTCACTCGTGTATCCGTCTTTTGTCCCCTGCAATACCCCGCTTTGATAGTTGTAGCTCGGGTCATTGCCCGACACCGTGGGGTGCTTCATAAATGTGCGGTTCATTTGGCCGTGCTTGAAGTCGGTAGTGGCCGTCTGCTTGCCGAGTTGCAAGCCAAGATTATAGCCGGCGTCATAGCTATTCGGTTGAGGCGGGTTTGACTGCTCGACGTACCGGGGGGCACTCAACCCGGCCGGAGCAGCGTCTGCAAGGGCCGTTCCACCGCTTCCCAGAAGCGTCACAACCCCCATCAGGGCGGCGGCGGTCAGACCGCTCGCCCGCCGCATTCCTGGGTGCCGTATGGGTTTGCCGTTCATTTCAGATACCTTATCCGTTGATCCTTCTACCTTTTCCTCCCTTGCTCTCCAACAACGGTAGCCCGAATGTATCGATACCAACAGGGCTGATGGCCCGCCCAGCTTTTAGCCGGACGGGTCGGCGTCTGTACTTTCGCATAAAAGCTGCAATATCTGCCGGCGGCGGCTGGCGACCGTGACGCCCCGCGCTGACGGTGCGGTCATGTGGGCTGGAGAGGGTGGCCAGCCCGCGAGCGGTCGCCGTGCCGGGCTTACAGAGTCGATCGAAGCGACGCAGAACCGGCCCGTCCTTCAAGGGCGGGCCGACTGGCCGGCCGCTTTCATGTACGAGGTCCAGATCCGCATCGGCAGCTCGGAGTCCGGGGTGCCCGGGGAAGCCCCGCCGACGCCCTCCAGGGAGAGCAGCTTCATGTCCTTCAGGTCCGCCCGGAACACCGTGACCGCCGTGGCCAACTGCCCGTTGTAGCCGACCGACCACCCCGCCGTACGGTCCACCGTGGTGCCGGGCTTCGCCGCCACCTCCGGCCCGGCCTCCGCCGCGGACCGCGCGCTCCCGCCGCGGACGGCGCCCTTGAGCGCCGCGTCCACCTCCCTCGCGGCCGCCGCGCTCAACGCCTGGACGGCGGTCGGCAGCCGCAGCGTCAGCGGCTCGCCGTTGCGGGTGATCCGCAGCACCGAGTACGGGTCGGTGTGGCTGCCCCGGGCGGCGAAGGCGGCGTAGGCGTCGGCGGCCCTGATCGCGCTCGGCGTGGAGTTCCCCACCCCGAAGGCCGGCACCAACTCGCCCATGCTGCTCGGCAGCAGGCCCAGGTCCGCGGCGGTCTGCTGCACCTTGTCCAGGCCGACGTCCATGGCGAGCTGCATCATCGGCCCGTTGACGGACTGCTCGACGGCGCTTCGCAGGCTCGTCGGACCCCAGCTGCGCTTGCCGTCGTTGGCGGTCTTCACGATCTTCCCGTCCCGCCCCCAGTACGGGCCCTCCGGGGTCATCACGTTCACCCCGTTGTCGCCGTCGTAGCTGGTGGTGGGCGCGACCGGGGTGCGGGTGCCGCCCCGCTCGCGCTGCACGCCCTGGCTGAGCCCGGCCGCGTACACCAGCGGGGTGAAGGCCGAACCGATCGGCACCGTCGAGGTGTTGGCGTTGTTGAAGCCCTGCTTCCGGTAGTCGGGGCCGCCGTAGAGCGCGACGACCCGCCCGTCCAGGGCCACCGAGGCGGCGCCGACCTTCAGCAGCTTGTCGACCTCCCGGCCGCCCGGGTCGACGCCCTTGGTGGCCTCCTGCACCGACGCTGCCAGGGCGTCGACCTTCGGCTTCTCGAAGGTGGTGTGGATCTGGTAGCCGCCGAGGTCGAACTGGGCCTGGGTGATGTCGCTGTGGCCCTCCACGTACGTCCTGGCCATGTCCACCAGGTACCCGACCTGGCCGCTCAGACCCGCCGCCTTCGGCTGCGGCCGTGGTTCGGGGAACACCGTGTACCCCGCCCGCTCGGCGGCGGAGAGCTTGCCGACCTCCACCATCCGGTCCAGGATCCAGGACCACCGTTCCTCGGCCCGCTGGTGGTTGTCCGCGCTGAGCGCCGGATCGTACTGCCCGGCGCCCTTCAACAGGGCCGCCAGGAAGGCCCCTTCGCTCGGGTTCAGCTGCGAGACGTCCTTGCCGTAGTACGCCGCCGCGGCCCGCTCGATGCCGTAACTGCCGCGCCCGAACCAACTGGTGTTCAGATAGCCGGCCAGGATGTCCCGCTTGCTCATCCGCTCGTCCAGCTTGATCGCGATGACGACCTCGCTGAGCTTGCGGGACATGTCCTGATGCTGGTTCAGGTAGGTGTTCTTGACGTACTGCTGGGTGATGGTCGAGCCGCCCTGGGTGTCGCCGCCCGTGGCCATCGCGTAGATCGCCCGGCCGATGCCCTTGAGGGAGATCCCCGGATCCGAGTAGAAGGTCTCGTTCTCGGCGGACAGCACCGCCCACTGCACCGACTCCGGCACCCGGTCGAGCGGCACCTCCTGACGGTTGGTCTCACCGATCCGGGCCATCTCGGTGCCGTCCGCCCAGTAGTAGACGTTGCTCTGCTGGGTGGCGAAGGCGTTCAGGTCCTCCGGCACCTGAGTGGTCGCGTAGAACCAGGCCGCCAGGCCCGTCAGCGCCACCGCCCCGGCCCCGGACACCAGGAGCAGCTGCCGCCAGGACGGAAGCCAGCGGCGGACCCCGCGCCGGCCTCTGCGCGGATAGTCGATCCGCCGCAGCGGACGCCATCGTCGGCGTCCGGGCTTCGCCTCCTCGGCTTCCCCACCCTGGTGTGCACGCATCCGGTCTCCGATCTCGTGGGACAAACCCCTCCACTCGGATAGACGCGTTTCGAGCCGTCCCACGGCAGCCCGAAACCGGTGTGATCATGGTCATATCGCGTAGGACCGCCCTACGAGAGCCGTACGCCGCGTCGCCGTCGACGGCGCCTGGCCTCACCACCACTCCCCGCGACCGCCAGAATGGCGCCATGAGGTTGATCCACACGCTGCTCGGCGTGCTCGTCCTGCTGACGGTCGTCGGCAGCATCCTGCGCACCCTGGTCGTCCCGCGCGGGCTCTACTCGGCCCTGGGCTACCGGCTCTGGGCGGTACTGCGCACAGCGCTGCGGCTCTGGGCCACGCCGTTCGGCAGCTACCGGGCGCAGGACCGCGCACTGACCTGGCTGGCGCCGCTCGTGCTGCTCGGCATGCTCGGGGTGTGGCTCAGCGGGATGCTGCTCGCCTACACGCTGCTGCTGCACGGCACGTCCGAACTCAACTGGTCGACCTCGATCCGGGAGGCCGGGTCCAGCCTCTTCACCCTCGGCTATGCCAGCGGCGAGAGGCTGCAGCTGTCCGCGATCGACTTCGTGGCCGCCGCCAGCGGCCCGCTGGTGATCGCCCTGCAGATCGCCTACCTGCCGACCATCTACGCCGCCTACCAGCGCCGCGAGACCGAGGTGACGCTGTTGCAGTCCCGGGCCGGCGAGCCCGCCTGGGGCCCGGAACTGCTGGCCCGCCAGTCCCTGGTGGACACCGAGACGGCGCTCCCCCAGCTCTACCGGGACTGGGAACGGCTGGCCGCCGACATCGGCGAGAGTCACTCCAACTACCCGGTGCTGCTCTCCTTCCGCTCGCCCAGGCCCAACCGCAGCTGGGTGGTCGGCCTGATCGCGGTGATGGACGCCGCCGCCCTCCACCTCGCGCTCTGCCCGCGCTCCGCCCCGGCCGAGGCCCGGCTGGTGATCCGGGCCGGCTTCACCGCGATGCGCGACATCGCCCTCGCGCTGCGCGTCGACTTCGACCCGGACCCGGACCCGGAGGAGACCCCGATCCGCCTCACCTACGCCGAGTACCTGGGCGCGGTCGCCATGATCACCGCCGCCGGCTTCCCCCGCGAACGCCCGGTCGAGGACGCCTGGCCGCACTTCCACGGCTGGCGGGTCAACTACGAGGCCCTGGCCTACGAACTGGCCCGCCGCAGCGACGCCGTCCCAGCCCTGTGGACCGGCCCCCGCGACTTCCACGCCCCGGTCATCCCCCCGGCCCGCCCCACCGACCGCCGCCCGAACGCCGCCAGGCCCTCCCTGCCGCCGGCCTGACGGGCCGGGTCGTCGCCGCCCACGGGCGGGGTTCCACCGGCGGGGCGGATGGAACGTGACCGAACCGTGCTGGTCGAGGTGGGGACAATCGAGAACGTCCCGCCGGGCCGAGCTCTCCACCCGCACCAGCTCTGACCGGCTGTCCGGCCCGGGAGCGGCCTCAGACCGCCACCGGGCCGCCGTCGGCCAGTGAGCGTTCCGCGCCGGCCAGGATCTCGACCACCCGCAGGCCGAAGTCCGCCCCGCAGGGGTGCGGCTCGCCGGAGGCGGCGGCGGACTGCAGGGCGTCCAGGGCGCGGTGCAGGGCGACCGTCGGGCCCTCGCCGCGCTCGGGCAGGTGCGCAACGCCGTGCTCGCCGCGCAGTTCCATCGCGACGCCGCCGCCCGCCATCGGGGCGGTCAGGCTGAGCGCGAGGGTGCTGGAGGCGCCGCCGGCGTGCCGCAGCACCAGGTGGACGGTGTCCAGCGGCCCGGCGACCGCCGTGACCTCAGTCGCGTCGCCCAGCACCGGCAGCAGGACGGACAGCGCGTGCGGGCCGACGTCCCACAGCGAGCCCTTCTCCCGGCGCCACGGCGAGGCCGCGTACGGGCTGGTGCTGCCCGGGGCGAACACCGAGCCGAGCCAGTCCGAGCGGCCGGTGAACCAGCCACCCAGCTCGGCCTGGCGCTCGATCCACGGGATCTGCTCGCCGCCGAAGCGCACCGTGAAGAAGACCACCGAGGCGACCTCGTGCTCGCGCACCGCCTCAGCCACCGCCCGGGCGTCGGGCACGGTGAACGCGACCGGCTTGTCCAGCAGCAGGTGGCAGCCGGCCTCGGCGGCCCGCACCGCCAGGCCGGCCTGGATGGACGGGGGCAGCGCGATGGAGACCGCGTCCACCTCGGCGAGCAGCCGGTCGAGGTCGGCGTACCCGGGCACGCCGTGCGCCGCGCCCAGCGCCTCGGCGGCCTCCGCCCGGCGGCCCCAGACGCCGGTGAACTCCAGCCCGGGGTGCTCGGCCAGTACGGGCGCGTGCACCCGCTCCGCCCAGGTGCCGGTGCCCAGCAGTCCGATCCGCACGATGTCTCCGTTCGTTCTGATTCTCGTTCAGCATGCAGGCGGACGTTCAGCCCTGCACGCGGGCGTTCAGCCCTGCACGCGGGCCAGCGTGAAGCCGTCGTAGCCCTTGCTGCCGACCGTCTGCACCGAGGTCGCGGTGACTCTCGGCTCGGCCGCGATCAGCTCGTGCAGGGCGCGGGTGGCGACGACCGCCGGGTCGGTGCTGGCGGCGTCGGCGATCGCACCGCCGCGCACCACGTTGTCGACGATGATCAGCGAGCCCGGCCGGGTCAGCTGGAGGGCCCGGCGGAAGTACTCGGGGTTGCTCGGCTTGTCCGCGTCGATGAAGACCAGGTCGAAGGGCTCCTCGCCCTGCTCGACCAGTGCCGCCAGCGAGTCGGCGGCCCGGCCGAGCCGCACCTCGGCGACCTTCTCCAGCCCGGCGCGGGCCAGGTTGTCGCGCGCCACCTCGGCGTGCTTGGGGTCCAGCTCCAGGGAGATCAGCGTGCCGTCCGCGGGCAGCGCCCGGGCCAGCCAGATCGTGCTGTAGCCGCCGAGCGTGCCGACCTCCAGGATCCGGCGCGCGCCCTGGGCCAGCGCCAGCAGGTGCAGCAGCTTGCCCTGATTGGGAGCCACCGCGATCCTCGGGAGCCCGGCCGCGTCGGCGGCGGCGGTCGCGGCCTCCAGCGCCGGGTCGTGCCCGACCAACTGCTCGGAGAAGTAGGCGTCCACGGCGTCCCACGTGGACTGCTGCGTCGGCTGCGTCATCGGGCCCTCCAGTGGTGCAAGACCGGCAGGTTCCCGCCGATGCTAACCCGGGGGCCCGACAACGCCGGGACGACGACCGACTACGTTCCGTTACTCCGCGACGGGAGCCTTGACGGCCCGTGCCGCCTCGGCGGTCCCCGCGCCCTCCGCGGCCTTGGCCGCCTCCTCCGCCTCGATCCTGGCGTGGGTCTTGGCGGCCCGGCGCTTCATCACCCAGGCCGAGGCGGCGCCGACCAGGACCGCCGCCGCCAGGCCCGCCCAGGAGAACCGGGAGAGCCACGGCTCGATGGCCTTGCCCACCTTGAAGACCAGCAGCGTCGTACCGCCGGCCCAGATCACGCCGCCCAGCACGTTGGCGATCAGGAACTTCCAGTACGGCATCTTCAGCGCGCCCGCCAGCGGACCGGCGAAGATGCGCAGCAGGGCGATGAAGCGGCCGAAGAAGACCGCCCACATGCCCCACTTGTGGAAGGAGCGCTCGGCGGTGGCCAGGTGTGAAGGCCCGAAGTGCTTGGGGAACCTGCGTCCCAGCTTCTCGAAGAGCGGCTTGCCCCCCTTGCGGCCGATCGAGTAGCCGATCGAGTCGCCGATGACCGCGCCCGCGATCGCACAGGCCGCGATCCCCCACGGGCTCACCACGCCCTTGACCGCCATCAGGGACGCCGTGACGAGCGCGATCTCGCCGGGCAGCGGGATGCCCAGCGATTCGATCCCGATGATCAGGCCGATCAGGGCGTACACCGCGGTCGGTGGAACGCTCTCGATCCAGGCGTCGATGTGCAAGGCCAGTACCTCCGTGGCAGGTCGGGACCGGTCCCGGCCCTCACAGGAGCCGCACGCCGTCCCGGCGGTTGTCCGATGGCGGCACCAGGCCGCTCCCCCGAGTCCCCCTCGGGCGCAGCCTAACGTGCCGGACGGCCCGTCCCCCCGACCGATCACCAGTCGTTAGGACGTGCGTCCCGGGGCCATGGTTCCAGCCTGACCAGCATTTCCTCAAGATTCGGCAAAACGCAGTGCGACCACCGACGGCCGCTGCTTGATCCAGCGCGCGAACGGCAGCAGGGCGCGCACCAGCCCGCGCCCGCCCTCCGGGTACACCTCGCGCACCCCGGTGACCGCCGGGTGCGCATCGGCCAGCTTGCCGAGCTCGTCCGCGTCCATGCCGAAGGGCATCGGCGGCGCCTGGTAGTACCGGTCCCGCAGCTTGCCCCGGACGGCCCGCTCGCTGAACCAGCGCGGCACCGCGTCCAGCACCATCGAGGCGCCCGGGAACCGCTCGGCGCAGGCCGCGATCAGCTCCCGGACCTCGCTCGGCTTGAGGTACATCAGCAGCCCCTCGGTGTTGATCAGCACACCGAGGCCCGGATCCACCTCGTCCATCCAGCGCGGGTCGGTGGCCGAGCAGGCGAGGATCCGGCGCCGCCCGTCCGGCGGGAGCAGCCGCTCCCGCAGCCCCGCCGTCTCCGGCAGGTCCACCGACAGCCAGCTGGCCCGCCCGTTGTCCACCCGCCAGGACTGGGTCTCCAGCCCGTCCCCCAGCCCGACCACGGTGCCGCGCGGGTTCCGGGCCAGGAAGTCCGCCACCTCCCGGTCGAAGCAGGCCGCCCGCAGCCCCTGCAACTGGCTGACCAGCGCGCGCTGCCCGAACCGCTCCGCGAAGGGGAAGTCGATCCGGTCCACCAGCTCGACCGCCACCGGGTCCGGCAGCACGGTGTCCGGCCGCCGGGCCTCCACCGCCCGGTGCCACAGCGTCCACAGCGCCGTCTCCGGCACCTGCCCCAACTCGGGCCGCTCCGCGCCGCTCATCGCTCACTCCCTCGGACGTGCACCACACTCCGGCATGAACCCGCCGATTCTGCCACCCCGGGCGCGGCGGGTGCGGGGGCGACGCGCGGCGCGGCCCTCGCCTCAGCCGACACCCGGGCCGATGCGCCCGCAGGTGCAGCAGCCCAGGCGCGAGCCCACGCCTCAGCCGATGCTGAAGGCGCCGTCCGGCGGGGGCGGGGAGTCGGTGGCGTCCGCGTCCGTGACCGGGGCGGCACGACCGACCAGGGCGGACAGCTCCTCGCCCTCGGTGAGGCGGGCCGGGAAGATGTCGCCCGCCAGCAGCCGGCTCAGCTCCGTCACCGGCAGCGGCGCCGTCGAACCGGCCAGCAGGATGTTGCCGTACCGGCGCCCGCGCAGCACCGGGGCCTCCGCGACCAGGCAGACGTACGGGAACACCGCCCGCACCGTCGCCGCCTGCGCCCTGGCGAAGGCCAGCGGCGGACCGTCCGCCAGGTTGGCGGCGTAGCAGCCGCCCTCGCGCAGCGCGCTCGCGGCCAGCCGCAGGAACTCCACCGAGGTCAGGTGCGCCGGGGTACGGGAACCGTGGAAGACGTCCGCGATCACCAGGTCCTGGCTGCCCGCCGGGGTCGCGGCCAGCGCCTCCCGGGCGTCGCCGACCGTCGCGGTGATGTCCGCCCCGGGCCCCTGCCAGGGCAGGTGCTCGGCGACCAGTTCCAGCAGCGGCCCGTCCACCTCCACCACCCGCTGCCGCGAACCGGGCCTGGTCGCGGCCAGGTAGCGCGGCAGCGTCAGCGCGCCCCCGCCGAGGTGCAGCACATCCAGCGGCCGCCCGGCGGGCGCGAGGGCGTCGGCGAGGTGGCCGAGCCTGCGGGTGTACTCGAACTCCAGGTGCGTCGGATCGGCGAGGTCGACGTACGACTGCGGAGTGCCGTCCAGGGTGAGCAGCCAGCCGCCGTCCCGGTCGATGTCCGGCATCAGCTTCGCGAAGCCGAGGTCGGTCCGCCGCCCGACCGGCACCGGCTCCTCCGTCACGCGTTCTCCCCCACCGGTCGCACGTCCAGGTACGCGGCCAGCCAGCGGTCCAACTCGGCGAACGCCTGGATACGGGCCGCCTCACCGGAAAGCACCAGGTCGTGCATGCCGCCCTTGATCCGCACGATCGTCACGTGCGAGCCCAGTCGCGGCCCCTGCGCGGCGATGTCGTCGGCGCGCAGCACGGCGTCGGCGTGGTGCAGGGCGTTGTGCCACTTGGTGGTGGAGATCGACCGCGTCGAGGCCATCAGCAGCACCGGCACATCGATCCCGAGCCCGTACCGCAGCTGCCGGTGCCCCTGGTGGATCGCCGACAGCCAGCCCGCGAACAGCGGGAAGCCCTCCGCCGGCTTCAGCGTCAGGTCGAAGTCCCACTCGCCCTTGTGGTCCTTGTGCAGGCTGTGGGTGTAGTGCGGGTTCAGCGAGGACGGCAGGATGCGGGTCGGCGCCAGCTTCCCGATCGCCGTCACCACCGGGCCCCCGGCGGTGCGGACGGCCTGCCCGGCCGGCATCGACAGGAACGGACTGTTCAGGAACAGCCCGTCCACCACCCCCCGGCCCGCCCGCCGGCCCGCCCACAACGCGGCCACCAGCCCGCCGGTGGAGTGCCCGTTCACCAGCAGCTGCCGGTGCCCGTCCGCCTCCCGGATGATCCGCACCGCCTCGTCGATCTCCTCGTCGTACTCGGCGAGGTCCCGGACGAAGTTCGGCGACTGGTGCGCTCGCAGGGAGCGGCCGTACTTGCGCAGGTCGAGGGCGTAGAAGGAGAAGCCGAGGTCGGTGTAGTGGTCCGCCAGATTGGTCTGGAAGAAGTAGTCGTTGTACCCGTGGATGTACAGGACGGCCCGGTCCGCCCCGGGCACCACCCGGCGAACCAGGGTCGCGCAGACGGCGCCCTCGTCATCGGGCCGCAGCGTCAGCTCGGCCGCCTCGTAGGGGGCACCGAGGATGTCTTCCCGAAACTCCATCTGCCCTGAACCCGTCCCTCTGCTCCGCCCGCCCGTTACGGCAGGTGACCACCCGTTCCGAGCCACGACGATACCGGCCGGTAGGGGCGGAGCGCTCGGTGGAAGGGTCCAGCACGATCCCGCTCTCAGTCCCGCGCCTCCTGACCGCTTCTCGTGCGCCTGCTGTGCGCCGGTGGTCATGTGGAACGCTTCCCGGACGGACGAGGCGAGTTGGGGAGTCTGCATGCAGCACGGGCATACCGATCCGTCGCTCTACCGGTCGGCCGCGGAGGCGATCGCCGCGCCGCCGGAAACGTTGGCGTACGTGGCCGGCTTCGACCGGTCGGCGCGGCAGCCGGATGCGTTGCTGACCGTCGACACGGATCCGGAGTCGGCGAGCTACGGGAAGGTGCTCAACTTCGCTGAACTGCCCACGGTGGGTGATGAGCTGCACCACTTCGGGTGGAACGCCTGCTCCAGTGCGCTCGCGCACGCCTGCCACGAGAACCCGGAGCGGCGGTTCCTTCTCCTCCCCGGGCTTCGGTCGTCGCGGCTGCATGTGATGGACACCCGGCCGGACCCGGTCCGTCCACGCCTGGTCAAGACCGTCGAGGCGAAGGAACTGGCCGCCATGGCGGGCTATTCGCGCCCCCACACCCTGCACTGCGGCCCGGACGGCGTGTTCCTGTCCTGCCTCGGTTCCGCCGAGGGCACCGACGGGCCGGGCGGGGTGGCGCTGCTCGACCACAGCACCTTCGAGGTGCTCCGCCCGTGGGAGACCGAGCGCGGTCCGCAGCACTTCGCGTACGACGTCTGGTGGCACCTCGGCACCGATGTCGGGGTGACCAGCGAGTGGGGCACCCCGTGGATGGTGGAGGACGGGGTGCTGCCCGAGCAGTTGTCGGCCCGCAAGTACGGGCACGCGCTGCACTTCTGGGAGTTGAGCACCGGGCGGCACCTGCAGCGGATCGATCTCGGGGACCAGTACCAGATGGTGCTGGAGCTGCGTCCCGCGCACGATCCGCAGGCGGAGTGGGGGTTCGCCGGGGTGGTGACGAATGTCGAGGACCTCTCCTCCTCGGTGTGGCTCTGGTACCGGGAGGGGCCGGCGTTCACCGCGCGCAAGGTGATCGAGATTCCCGCCGAGCCGGCCAGGGCGGAGGAACTGCCGTCCGCGTTGCGGCCGTTCGGGGCCGTGCCGCCGCTGGTGACGGACATCAACCTGTCGGTGGACGACCGCTGGCTGTACGTGTCGGCCTGGGGCACCGGCGAGTTGTTCCAGTACGACGTCTCGGACCCGTTCCACCCCCGGCTGGCCTCCTCCGTCCGGCTCGGCGGGGTGGTGGCCCGCACTCCGCACCCGGCGGAGCCGGGGCGGCCGTTGAGCGGGGCTCCGCAGATGGTGGAGATCAGCCGGGACGGGCGGCGGCTGTACCTCACCAACTCCCTCTACGGCGCCTGGGACGACCAGTTCTACCCGGACGGCATCGAACCGTGGATGGTCAAGCTGGACGCCGATCCCGAGGCCGGCGGGCTGAGCATCGACGAGCGGTTCTTCCCGCACGGCGACGACTTCCGGGGCCTGCGCGTCCACCAGACGCATCTGGCGGGTGGCGACGCCTCCTCCGACTCCTACTGCTACCGGTAGGCCGGCTACCGGTATGGCACCTGGTCGTACCGGACCTGTGCCGACGGCAGTGCGCCGAGGAAGAGGTGGACCCGGCGGCCGGTCGGGCGGTGGGCGGGCCTGCTGCTCGGTGATCGCCTTCATCGGGGCGAGCCCGCTGCCGCCGGGACCGGTGCGGCGGACGTGGAACTCCAACTCGTTGCCGGCGCGCGGGGCGCAGCCCATCGAGTACTGCCGCCAGGTGTGCGGCAGCGTGGGGTGCTCGACGAACCGGTCGACGAACCACGTCGATCAACCGGTCGAACGCCTACCGGCTCTGCTCGGCGGTCCGCTCAGCCGCGTCCGCGGACTCCGCGCGCAGCTCGGTGGCCGCCCAACTGGCCAGCAGCCGAAGGGACTCGGCGGAGGCGGAGCCCGGTTCGGCGTGGTAGGTGACGAGCACCTGGTCGCCGTCCCCGGCCGGGCGCAGCGTCTCGTACTGCAGGGTGAGCCGGCCGACCACCGGGTGGTGCAGGTGCTTGGTGCCGTGGCCCTTGTCCTGGATCTGGTGGGTGGCCCACAGGCGGCGGAAGTCATCGCTCTTCACGGAGAGTTCGCCGATCAGCGAGGCGAGCCGGGGGTCGTCCGGGTCGCGTCCGGCGTCCAGCCGCAGGATGCCGACCACGTCGGTGGCCTTGGTCTCCCAGTCCTGGTAGAGCTCGCGCGCGGCCGGGTCGAGGAAGACGTGCCAGGCCATGTTGCGCTGCTCGGGCGGCATGGTGGCGAAGTCGCCGAGCAGGGCGGTGCCGAGCCGGTTCCAGGCGATGATGTCCAGCCGCCGCCCGAGCACGTACGCGGGCACGCCCTCCATCGCGTCCAGCAGCTGCTGCAGCGCGGGCCGGACCCGCTGCGGGCGGGCGGCGGCGCGGCCGGCGCGGCGGCGGGCGGGCTTGGTGAGCCGGCCGAGGTGGTCGCGCTCGGCGGGGCTGAGCCGCAGCACCCGGGCGATGGCGTCGAGGACGGCGGCGGAGACGTTCTCGCCGTGGCCCTGTTCGAGCCTGGTGTAGTAGGCGGTGCTGACTCCGGCCAGCTGGGCCAGCTCCTCGCGGCGCAGTCCGGGCACCCGCCGGCGGGTGGTGGTGTCCGGCAGGCCGACGTCCTCGGGCCGCAGCCGGGCGCGGCGGGATCGGAGGAACTCGCTGAGTTCGGTGCGCTGGTCCATGACTGCAGTATGCGGGCGATCCGGCGCGCCCGGGTGCGGGTGAGGGTGATACTGCGGTGCGTAGGTTCCCCGGTCCTACGTTCCGCTTCCCTACGCCCTGCTGTCGTACGCCCCGCCTTCGTACGACGATCTCTGGTCTGGTTGGTCTTCCGGCGCCGCCGCAGTCTTGTGGTCATGACGAACGAGACGAACGAGACCACGCAGAACGCCGCCACCCGCACCGTCGCCGCCTACGCGGCTCAGCAGCCCCACGCCCCGCTGGCGAGGACCACCGTCACCCGCCGGGCCGTCGGCGAGCACGACATCGTGATCGACATCAAGTACTCCGGCATCTGCCACTCGGACATCCACCAGGTCGGCGAGGACTGGGGCACCGGGATCTTCCCGATGGTCCCGGGCCACGAGATCGCCGGCGTGGTCAGCGAGGTCGGCCCGGGCGTCACCCGCTGGAAGGCCGGCGACCGGGTCGGGGTCGGCTGCTTCGTCGACTCCTGCCGGGAGTGCGACAACTGCGAGGCCGGCCTGCAGCAGTACTGCACCGGTGAGGGCGGCGCCGTCTTCACCTACAACGCCATGGGCAAGGACGGCCTGCCGACCTACGGCGGCTACGCCGCGGAGCTGGTGGTGGACGAGGCGTACGCGCTCAGCATCCCCGACAGCCTGCCGCTGGACGCCGCCGCGCCGCTGCTGTGCGCGGGCATCACGCTGTACTCGCCGCTGGCGCACTGGGGCGCCGGCCCCGGCAAGAAGGTCGCGATCGTGGGCCTCGGCGGCCTCGGCCACATGGGCGTGAAGATCGCCCACGCGATGGGCGCGGAGGTCACCGTGCTCAGCCAGTCGCTGCGCAAGCGCGAGGACGGTCTGAAGCTCGGCGCCGACCACTACCGGGCCACCTCCGACCCG
Source organism: Kitasatospora sp. NPDC023118 (assembly GCF_055560875.1). NCBI lineage: Bacteria > Bacillati > Actinomycetota > Actinomycetes > Kitasatosporales > Streptomycetaceae > Kitasatospora > Kitasatospora sp. NPDC023118. The sequence goes on along the minus strand of NZ_JBVHHW010000015.1, from coordinate 143,629 downwards.
GCGACCTTCAGCGAGCTCGCGGGCAGCTTCGACCTGATCGTCAACACGGTCTCCGCCGACCTCGACCTGAGCGCCTACGTGGGCCTGCTGCGCACCGACGGCACCCTGGTGCAGGTCGGCATGCCGGAGAAGCCGCTCACGATGCACCCGTACCCGCTGGCCACCGGGCGCCGCTCGCTGGCCGGTTCGATGATCGGCGGGCTGCCGGAGACCCAGGAGATGCTGGACTTCTGCGGTGAGCACGGCATCGGCGCGGAGATCGAGGTGATCCGGGCCGAGCAGATCAACGAGGCGTACCAGCGGGTGCTGGCCGGCGACGTCCGGTTCCGCTTCGTGATCGACGCCTCGACCATCTGAGCGGCTCGACCGTCCGAGCCTCGACCTTCTGATCAGCCGACCAGTTGATCAGTTGATCAATCGACCGACTGACGCTACGCCCCGCGCCCCGGTGCTCTCCCATCACCAGGGCGCGGGGCGCCGCCGTTGATTCCCTGCCGCGGGTCAGGCCCCCGCCGCCCTGGCCCCGGCCGCCGCCCGGCGCTCCGCGCGCCGGTCCTCCCGTCGCTGTCGCCCACGGCGCAGCGGCTGGTCGGGCAGCCAGCCGAAGGTCAGACAGGCGCCCACCACCCCGAGCAGCATCCCCATCAGGAAGCCGCCCAGGTTGGAGGTCACCCAGCTGGCCAGCGAGGCGAGCACGGCGAGGACGGAGTAGAACAGCCGCTGCGCCGGGTTGAACAGGATCAGCAGGCCGCACAGCACCATCACCACCGGCACCAGGTACCCCGCCAGTCCGGCCATCCCGATGTGCAGGAGGACGGGCAGCGGGGCCCACAGCGTGAACAGGATCTCGGCGCCGCCGAGCGTGACCAGCAGCCCGCCCCAGAACGGTCGCCTGCCCCGCCAGTCACGCTTGACCGGGCCCGGTGGAACGGCGACGGGGGATGTGGCCGCGGCGGGCGCGGCGGCCGTCCCCTCGGCCGCCACCCCCTCGGTCCGCGGCGCGGCGCCCTCGCCGGTTCCGGCCGGCTCCGGTACGGACTCCGTCATGCTCAGCAGCCCTGGGAGCTGAAGCTCAGCCGCAGGTTGGGCAGCTTGAACCCGACGGCGGTGCTCGCGTAGTTGTGCTGCTTGAGGTGGGTCAGCTGGACGGTGTCGGCCTGCTGGCCGAAGACGCCCGGGTTGCCCTTGCCGACCGGGCCGGCCTTGGTGAAGGTGCTGGCGTCGCCGCCGATCTCGATGTTGGTGAACTCCGCGTCGCCGGAGAGCAGATCGGAGTCGGTGGTGAGGTTGGTGGCGGAGACGGGGGTGCCGCCGTCGCCGGCGTGGATCACCAGGTTGATGCCGCCGAGGTCGACGCTCTGGCACAGGTTGGTGATCTCGGCGGTCTTGATCGCCGACACCGCGACCAGTACCTGACCGCCGGTGGAGCCGGCGTTGGGGCTGTCGGGGATCATCGAGTCCAGGGCGCCGAACTGCGCGAAGCCCTTTCCGTCGAGCTTGTCGGCGGTGATCGTGAACGGCATGCCGGAGATGGAGAACTGCGCGGCGAGCACGCCCTGGGCGGTGAGGGTCATCAGGATGCCCCCGACCGCGACGGCCGGTACGGCCATCAGGGCGGAGCGCTTCAGCCGTACCCGGCCTCTTCTGGTCCCGGTCGGCGTCTGCGGGGTTTCCGCCGCGGCGGCGGCGTCCTCGGACATGGCCATGTGTGCTCCCTGTGGGTGGTTGGGTGTGCAGGCACCGGCACGTCGTCCTGGCGCGGACAGCGTCGCGCGTCCCGACCGGGACATCCACCCCTCGGCAGCGGGGCGGGTCCGGTCGGAGCGCGATGAGTAACTGGGAAGCTACTGCCGGGTATTGGCCGGGTCAATAGAAGTGCACGAAGGATCTTCACCAGCATCCGCCCCGAGCCGCCGGGCTGCCTCCGCCGGGCCGAGGAACGGAGCGAGGCAGAACATACTCAACACCGGTAGGAGTTCCGTAAGTTGATCGGTACGGCCGGAGGCGATCCGGCGGTAGACCGCGCTGTAGACGCCACCCACCACGGCGTCCACCATCTCCTCCACCCCGACTCCGTACGGCAGTCGGGGAACATCGGCGAAGAACGCCCGGAACCGGCTGAGGAGTTGGTCGCGCTCACAACGCCCGGCCGGCCCGACCGCCTCGATCTCGATCACCGCCATGGTGGCGAACGACGGTGTCCCGGCCAGGAGTTGGAGCATCGCCCCGAGCGCCTGCCGAATCCCGGTGCACCAGTCGGATTCGGCCGCGAAGGCCGCTGCCATCCGCCGGATCACCACCCCGGTCCCGTACCGGTGCGCGGCCAGGAAGGCGTCCTCCTTGCCGCTGAACAGCTCGTAGAAGACCGGCCTGGTCACCCCGGCCGCGCGACAGATGTCGCTCACCGTCGCGTGCTGGTAGCCGCGCTCGGCGACCGTCCGGACCAGCCCGTCCAGCAGCCGCTCGCGCTGGGTGGCGGCGACCACACCTGCGGGCAGCCGGCGCGGGCCCGGCTTGATCGACCTGGCCGGGTCCCGGCCGGTACGGGCACCCGGCAGCAGGACCACGTCGGCACTCCGACGGTACTTGGGCTCCATCACCAACTCCTGTGTCCTGTATTGACATTGACGGAACACCGGGTTTACAACACTGCCAGGTTTCCAACCGGTGGGTGAGCAGGCCGCCACCGGCCGACCTCCAGGGGCTCCGACTGCCCCGGGCCAGCCGCCCGGGCCACGCGACCACGGCGCACCCGGGCCCGCGGCGGTGGCAGCCGCCGACGTGCACCTCCACAGCACAGCACGCCCGCACCCATCCGGCTCCGTGCCGCTGTGCTCCGAACCGCCGTACGCCGCAAAGCCGCACCTCTGCACACCCGCCGTACCGCACGAGCGGGCCCGTGGCGCCGGGCCCGCCCGTATCGCGGTCCGCCGGAGCCCTCGGCACGCCGTACACCTCCCCCGTCGTGCACACCACCACACCCGCACGCCGGGATTCCCCCACCCGTCCCCGGACGGAGAGAGGCACCCTCATGCACATCCGTCGCACTCTCGCAGCCGCATCCCTCACCGCCCTCGCCCTCACCGGCGCCGCCGTCGCGCCGGCCCAGGCCGACGGCACCGCCGTCCTGACCACCGGCGACGCGTCCGGGCCGGCGGTCTCCGTCGGCGACACCCTGACCGCGAACCTGGCCTCCGGCAGCTACGCCACCTTCTACAACAGCGCCTCCGGGACGAGCGGCATCAAGTGCGCCAGCTCCTCCTTCTCCGCGACCGTGACGTCCAACCCGGCCGCCCCCGGCAGCGCGGTCGAGCAGCTCAACACCCAGACCTTCGGCTCCTGCACCTCCAACGTCTTCGGCGTCACGGGCGTGCGCAGCATCACCGTCACCCACCTGCCGTTCACCAACACGGTCAGCGACGCCCCGGGCAACCCGGTCTCGCTCACCCCCGGAGCAGCCGGCACGATGGGGACCACGGTGGTGCTCAGCACCATCCTGGGCAGCGTCACCTGCGTCTACTCCAACAGCACCGGGATCTCCGGCAGCGCCTCGAACACCGGCAACACCATCGGTTTCTCCGGCCAGCCGTTCGCCCTGGTCTCCGGCCCGGGCCTGTGCTTCTCCACCGGCTACTTCAGCGCCACCTACGGCCCGGTCACCGACACCTCGGTCGCCGGCAGCCCGGTCCTGTACGTCAACTGACGCTCCGGGGCCCGGACAGACGGGAGCGGCGTACGGCGGGTAGCTGCCCGCCCTACGCCGCTCCACCGCGCCCGGGGGCCTACACCTCAAGCGCGGCCGGTAGGGTGGCGCCGCACGGACACGGCGAACCGGAACGGGGCGGGCAGATGGCCAGCGGCAGCAGCGCGAACGGTGACGGCACGGGGTTCTTCGCGTCGGTGGCGGACACCGCCGACCGACTCGCCGCGACCGGGTACCTGGCCTCCACCGCCGTGGCCACCACCGTCTTCCTCGCCGACCGGCTCGGCAAGCCGCTGCTGGTCGAGGGCCCGGCCGGGGTCGGCAAGACCGAACTCGCCAAGGCCGTGGCCGAACTCGGGCAGGCGCGGCTGGTCCGGCTGCAGTGCTACGAGGGCATCGACGAGGCTCGCGCGCTCTACGAGTGGAACCACGCCAAGCAGCTGCTGCGGATCACCGCCGGCCGCGACGAGGGCTGGGACCAGGCCCGCACCGACATCTTCGGCGAGGAGTTCCTGCTCACCCGCCCGCTGCTCACCGCCATCCGCGGCGAGGAGCCCACCGTGCTGCTGATCGACGAGATGGACAAGGCCGACGTCGAGGTCGAGGCGCTGCTGCTGGAGGTGCTCAGCGACTTCCAGGTGACCGTCCCCGAGCTCGGCACCATCACCGCGAGCCGCCGCCCCTTCGTACTGCTCACCTCCAACGCCACCCGCGAACTCTCCGAGGCCCTGCGCCGCCGCTGCCTCTTCCTCCATCTCGACTACCCGGATGCCGAGTTGGAGTGCCGGATCGTCCGGCTCAAGGTTCCCGGCCTGGACGACACACTGGCCGCCTCCCTGGTGCGGGTGGTCGGCGCGCTGCGCGCGATGGAGCTGCGCAAGGCGCCGTCCGTCGCCGAGACCATCGACTGGGCCCGCACCCTGCTCGCCCTCGGCGCGGACACCCTGGACGAGACGGTCGTCCAGGACACCCTCGGGGTGATCCTCAAGCACCAGGACGACGTCCGGAAGGCCGCCCAGAAGCTCACCCCCGCATGACGGCGCCGCAGCCGGCCGACACCGCGGCCCGACTGACCGGCCTGGTCCGCGCCCTGCGCGGGCACGGCCTGCGGATCGGCCCTGCCGAGACGGTGGACGCCGCCGCCGTGCTCGACGTGCTCGGCTTCGCCGACCGCGAGCAGATGCGGGCCGGCCTGGCCGCCGCCCTGCTGCGCTCGGACGGCCAACGGGCCGTCTTCGACGCCTCTTTCGACCTGTTCTTCCCGCTCGGCGTCGGCACCCCCGAGGCCCTGCGCGCCGACCCGCCGCCGCTGCCGGACGACCCCGAGCCACCGCGCTTCGGCCGCCCCGACCCGCTCCGCGACCAGCTGCGCGAGCGCCTCGCCGCCGCCCTGGCCGCCGACGACCGGGCCGCCCAGGCCAGGCTGGCCGGCGAGGTGGTCGAGGCCTTCGGCCGGTACGGCACCGGCAGCACCCCGGGATCGGACGGCTGGTCCGCCCACCAGGCGCTCGGCCGCCTCTCCCCCGAGACCCTGCTTGCCCGCATCCTCGCCGCCCTGCGCGAGAACCGCGGACCGGAGGACCTCTCCGACCGCGTCCTCGCCGATGAGATCCGCCGCCGCATCCGGGACTTCCGCGCCCAGGTCACCGGCGAGGCCCGCCGCCGGGTCGCCGAACTGCGCGGCGCCGAGCGGATCGCCGAACGCGCCGTCGCCCCCACCGCCGACCGGATCGACTTCCTCCACGCCGGCCGCGAGCAGCTCGCCGAACTACGGCGCACCGTCCACCCGTTGGCCCGCAAGCTGGCCACCCGACTGGCCGCCCGACGCCGCCGCGCCGCCCGAGGGCAGATCGACCTGCGCCGCACCCTGCGCCGCTCGCTCGGCACCGGCGGGGTGCCGCTGCGCCCGGCGTACCGGCTGCGCCGCCCGGCCCGGCCGGAGCTGGTGCTGCTGTGCGACGTGTCCGGCTCGGTGTCGGGCTTCGCCGACTTCACCATGCTGCTGGTCGGGGCGATGAGCGAACAGTTCAGCAAGGTCCGGGTGTTCGCCTTCGTCAACCGCACCGCCGAGATCACCGGCCTGCTCCGGGAGGACAGCGCCGACCCGGCCCGGCTGGCCGCCCGGATCCTCGCCGAGGCCAAGGTGACGGGCTACCACGGCAACAGCGACTACGGCTCCGCGCTCGGCGAGTTCGCCGACCGCCACCTGGACGCGGTCGGCCCGCGCACCTGCGTGCTGATCCTCGGCGACGCCCGCAACAACCACCGCGACCCCGACCTGGACGCGCTGCGCCGGATCGCCGGCCGGGCCCGGCGGGTGTTCTGGCTCAACCCCGAACAACCCGCGCTCTGGCCGACCGGCGACTCCGCCGCCCTCGCGTACGCGGACGTCGTGGAGATGCACCCCTGTCGCAACGCCCGCCACCTCGGCGAGCTGATCGCCCGCCTGCTGCCGGTGTGAGAATGGCCTAGTCCAGCGTCTTCAGGAAGTCCAGCAGCGCCTCGGTCACCTCGGCCGGCCGCTCCTGCTGCGTCCAGTGCCCGGTCTCCGGCAGCCGGACGTGCCGGTGCAGCTTGGGCAGCCGGCCCAGCAGGTAGGCCAGGGCCTCCGGCGGCACCATCGCGTTGACCAGGTCCTGCTCGCCCGCGATGTACAGCGCCGGCACCTCGACCCCCACCCCGGTGAAGGCGGCCAGCAGTTCGGCGTTGCGGTCCATGTTGCGGTACCAGTTGAGCCCGCCGGTGAAGGCCCGCTCGCCGTGCGTGGCGTAGTCGGCCGTGAAGGCGTCCAGGTCCGCGTCGGTGAGCCAGTCCGGCAGCTTCTCCGGCTCCGGGACGGTGTCCAGCAGGCGCTTGCCCTCGGGGATGATCCACGGCCGCGGCACGCCGTCCGGCTGGATGCCGCACAGGATGCGGCGCAGGCTGGACTTGACGTCAGCGGCCAGTTCGGCGTCGGCCCGGCCGGGCTCCTGGAAGTAGAGAACGTAGAAGCCCTCGCCGAAGTTCTCCCGGAAGCCCTGCAGCGGCGGCGGCCCGCCCACCGGCAGCGGCGGCACGCTCAGCCCGGCCACCCCGCGCACCAGGTCCGGCCGCAGCGCGGCGGTGGCCCAGGCGACCGGCGCGCCCCAGTCGTGGCCGACCACCACGGCCCGCTCCTCGCCCAGCGCGCCGATCAGCGCGGTCACGTCCCCGACCAGGTGCAGCAGGCTGTACGCGTCCACGCCCTCGGGCTGCGAGCTGCGGGCGTACCCGCGCTGGTCGGGGGCGACCACCCGGTACCCGGCCTCGGCGAGCGGTGCGAACTGGTGCCGCCAGGAGTACCAGCTCTCCGGGAAGCCGTGCAGCAGCAGGACCAGCGGCCCCTCGCCCTGCTCCGCGAGGTGCAGCCGGACGCCGTTCACCTCGACGTGGCTGTGCTTGATCGCGTCGTTCAACTCCGCTCCCAATTCGCTCCGATGGATCCGTTCGGTGGGCCCGTCCGACCCCCTGCCCAGCCCAACGCCCCGGCAGTCCCCGCGCGTTCCCGTCCCGGCGCGGACACGCGGAAAGCAGCCGAGGCCGCCCCGGGAATTCCGGGACGGCCTCGGCCTCAGCGGCGCGCTGAACTGATTGAGCGTCAGTTCACCGTGTAGCTGTACGGGATCGCCGCGAGCACCGAACCGGTGGTGCCCAGGCTGTTGTTGGCGGTCGGCGTGAAGGTCGGGCCGGACACCAGGTAGAGAACACCCTTGACCGTGCTGCCCTTCGGGCCGGTCGGGGTCACGGTCACCTGCAGCGAGCCGGTGGCGCCCGGGGCGACGGTCACCGGGTTGGCGGCCGGAGCGGAGGCGTTGACACCGGAGGCGTACGGGTCACCGGTGCTGGAGGCCAGCGCCGGGTCGAACGCCAGGGTGTGCGCGCTGGCGGTGATGGTGGAGGTGCCGGCCGGCGCGGCGTTGTTGCCGAACGGGCCGATCTGCTGGACGAAGGTGCCCCAGGAGCCGGGGACGACCGGCTGCTCGGCGCTGCCCTTGTCGGTGACGACCGAGATGGTCGAGCCGTCCTGGGCCTTCTTCAGGTCACCGAACAGGTCCGGCGAGCCGGTGGTGGCGCTCAGCTCGATCTGCGCCGGCGTCGAGGACGCCGCCACGGCCTTGAGCTGGTCGGTGCCCGGGGGCACCAGGAAGCCGGGGACCGAGGAGGTGAGGCTCAGCGGCAGGTTGACCGAGGCCGAGGCGCCCTGCGGCACCAGCGGCAGGTCGACGCGCTTGTCGAGCCGGCCGTCGGCCGCGATGCGCTGGGTGGCCGCGGTGTTGTTGGTGTAGTTCACCTGGACGGTGACCGGCTTGCCGGCCTGCAGCTTGGTCTTCGCGTCGTTCGGCAGGCCGGCCGCGGTGGCCTGGTTCTGGTTGAACGCGATGGTGCCGGTGAAGTCCTGGGAGAGCTCCTGGCCGCTGACCGGGCCGAGCACGTTCAGGACGAACCGCCAGTGGCCCTCGGCCGGGTTGACGGTGGTGGCCGAGACACCGTTGGAGCTGCCGGTCAGGTTGCCCTGGGCGTCGAACAGCGCGTTGCCCTCGATGTCGATCGGGGTGCCGTTCGGGCTGATCAGCGCGCCCTGCATGAGCAGGTTGGCGTCCTTGGCGACGGTGACGCCGACCCGCAGGTCCTTCTGGCCCTTCGGGACGTCGAAGCCGTAGGTGAAGCTCTGCGTCGGCGAGGAGCCGCGGCCGTTGCCGCCGGTGATGGTGCCGGTGAAGGTACCGGTGCCGTTGGTGACCGGGACGAGGCTGCGCAGGATCACCGGAACGCTGGTGGTGTTGCCGTTCGCGCTGGAGACGGTGACCGCCTCGCTCGAGTCGCCGCTGGTCGCCGGGGTGGTGAGCTGGACCTTGAGGGTCTTGGTCTCACCGGGCCGCACGTCGGTGCTGTTCGGGCTCACCGCGCCGGCCGGAACCGCGCGCTGGGTGGAGGTGCCGAACTGGACGTCGCCGGTGTAACCGGCCTTGCCCGCCGGGGTGTACATGATCGCGGTCCACTCACCGGCGACCGGGTGCGGGACGTCCACCAGGCCGAAGTTGGCCGGGGTCGCGCCGCCCTGCGGACGGGTGTTGGTCTCGAAGCGGCCCGACGGGTCGAGCAGCGTCATGCGGACCACGGGACCGTTGGTGACCGGGTTCGGGCCGCCGTGCCAGGCGATCGACGCCGCGAGGCGGTCGGCACCGGCCGGAACCGTGAACTTGACCTGCTTCTGCACCCAGTCGGCACCGTTGGTGGCGTACTTGAAGGTGTCGGTGGAGGCCGAGTCCATCTTGACGGTCTGCTGGTTGTTCGCCAGCGGCGCGAAGCTGCGGGTCGCGGCGCTCACCGTCTGGGTCTCGTCACTGGTGTTGGTGACGGAGATGTCGGCGGTGTGGGTCGAGCCGGGGGTGCCGGAGATGCTCAGCTGGCCGGTGTTGACCACGACGGTCCTGGCACCGTCGGTGCCGTCGCCGTCGTCGTAGCCGCGGGCGGCCTCGACGGCGGCCCGGACGTTCAGCAGACCGGCGCCCTGCTCCTCGGCCGGAACGCCGAGGTCGGTGGCGGTACCGGTGATGAACTTCTTCACCAGCGCCGGGGACGGCGAGTCGCCGCCGTGGGTGTCGCGGTAGGCCTGGATGACCAGGGCCGCGGCGCCGGTGACGAACGGGGCGGCCTGGCTGGTGCCACCGAAGGGCTGGATCGCCGAGGGCTTGCCGTTGAAGTCGGTGCACTCGGTGTACTTGGTGGTGTCGGGGGTGCAGAGCGCCCAGTCCGACTCACCCGGGGCGACCAGGTCGACGGTCCGGCCGGCCTGGGTGAAGCCACCCGAGGACAGCGCGGAGATCCGGTTGTTGCTCCAGGTCTTGTTGGAGAACTTGGAGGCCGCGTAACCGGTCTGCTGGTAGTTCTGGTTGTCCGTCGAGGCACCGACCGCGATCACGTTCGGGTCGGTGGCCGGGGTGCCGATCGTCCCGCTCAGGCCCGCGTCACCGGAGGAGACGGAGACCGTGACACCGGCCTTGACGGCCTGGTCGTTGAAGAGCGAGATGGTGTCGTGCGCGCCGCTGTCCGGGGTGACGTTGCCACCGAAGGACTCGTTCAGCACGTCGACGTGGGCGACCCGCACCGCGTAGTCGATGGACTGCAGGATCGACGAGTTCGACATCATCTCGCCGCCGGCCTTCAGCGCGACCAGGTCCGCGTCCGGGGCGAGGCCCTTGATGCGGATGTTGCAGCCGGCCGGCAGCGGGTGCGAGGAGTTGACGAACTTGGAGACGTCGTAGGTCTGGCGCCCCTGGGCGATGACCGCCGAGGCGTCGCCGAAGGCCTCGGCGGCGCCGGACGGCGCACCCCAGCCGTCACCCGCGAAGTCCTGGTAGTCGACGACGGCGTGCGAACCGTCGGCCCGGATGAAGTCCGGGTTGTTCGGGTCGAGGCTGTCGGCGATGTAGGCGACCTTGACGCCCTTGCCGGTGGCCAGGTCGGCCGCGCCGGGCTGACCGTTGCCGGTCACGCCGCGCACCGAGTACAGGCCCTCCGGCTCCAGCAGCGGCTTGGAGGGGTCGGAGGGGCAGACCGCGTTGGTCGCGTTCTCCTCGGGCTGGCCGTTGCTGCCCGAAACGGCCTCCGGAGCGGCGCCGCTCTTGGCCGCACCGGCCGTGGCGTCGTCCGCGTTCTTCGCCTTGGTCGCGGCGACCGGGGCCACCTGGACCTGCGTGTCCGCCACCACGGTGGCGACCGCCGGGTCGGCCTGCAGCTTGGCACGCAGCGCCGGGCTGACCGTGGCCGAGAAGGCGTTGCCGACCACGAAGCTCTTGATGTTGGTGCCGCCGTTGGCCTTGACCTTGTCCAGCAGCGGCGCCTGGGAGTTGGCGGTCTTCTGCTGGCGGTCGCCCAGGTGGCCGTGGTCGGCCGGGGCGTCCGCTATCTGGTCCTTCAGGATCACGATCACCGGTGCCGGCGCCCCGTCCGCGGACGCCGCCTGGGCGTTCTGCGGGTCCTGGAGCGGGGCTGCGTTGGCGATGGTCCCGAGAGTCAGGACCATGGACGCGGTGGTGACCGTGACGGCGGCTGCAAGCTGGGTCTTCCGCCAGCCGATCAATGGACATCCTTTCGTCTGATGAGACGTCAGGTTGCACGGCCCAGCGTACGCGGATCCTGGTCGGACGCACGGTTGCTCCGGACCGCGCGTCCCGACAGCGGTCGCATTCCAGCGCATCCGACACGACCGCGACAAGGGGGGAAATCCCCATCAGGAAGTAAAAATGACCATCGGAAAGTAAAATTCACAGTATAAATCGCGCCGAGTCCGTCCCTTTTTCACCGATCAGAGCCGGTCAGGGACGGTCAAAACTGCCCGCTGCGGCAGCAAAAGTGCCGGTGGCGGACTCTCGACAGTGGCGGAACATCGCCACCGTCCATCCGCTCGCCACCTGCTCGCTACCTACTTGTCGACACTTCGACCCTTCCTTCCCCGTCGACCGCGATCGAAACAACGCACAGCGGCGAGGCCGTCCGGGCAGCCGGGGAATTCGTCCACACCCCCGGGCATCCGGGCGTTTCCGCAGGGAGTTTCACCGGGCGGCATTCCACGAGGCGCTTTCAGGACGAGCCGCCGGCCCGCTCCTGAGCCTCCGCCAGGTCCTCGGCGGTCGGCGCGTCGTCCTGGGTCAGCCGGTGGCGCCAGTACCCGGTGAAGTCGATGTCCGACTTCGGCACCCCCTGCTCCTCGATCAGGCACCGGCGGATCGCCCGGACCGCCCCCGCCTCCCCGGCCAGCCAGACGAAGGGCTCACCCCCCGGCAGCACGGCGCCCCGGAACGCCTCGGTCAGCACGGTGCCCGGGGCCGCGCCGTCCCGGTACAGCCACTCCACCTCCAGGTCGGCGCGGCTCTCCAGCTCCTGACGTTCCGCCCGGTCGGCGACCTCGATCCACACGTACGCCCGCTCTCCCTCGGGCAGCGCCTCCAGCAGCGTCGCGATGGCCGGCAGCGCGGTCTCGTCCCCGGCCAGCAGCACCCAGTCGGTGTCCGCCGCGGCCTCGGCGAGCGGCACCGACGGGGCGTACAGCGCGGACGGCCCGACCATCCCGAGCCGGTCCCCCGGCGCGGCCCGCAGCGCCCAGCCGGCGGCCGGCCCGGTGTCGCCGTGCAGCACGAAGTCGATCTCGATCCGCCGGGTTCCCGGCTCCCGGCGGCGCAGGGTGAAGCTGCGCAGCAGCGGACGTTCGACCTCGGGGATCGCCAGGTAGGCCTGGTACCAGCCCATCGGGTCGTCCTGCGGCGCGGGTAGGACCGGCTCGCGCTGCCCGGGGCGCGGGAAGCAGAGCTTGAGCTGCTGGTCGGGCGCGGTGCCGACGGTGTCGGCCAGGGCCTCGGCCTCGAAGGTGACCCGGGCGGTGCGCGGCGTGATCCGGCGAACCGCCACGACCTCGACGAAGGTGACGGGCAGTGTCATCGCGAAACCCCTTCGATTGGTAACCTTACGGCATAAAGAGTTGCCGCCGCGAGGACACTTTACGCCATAAGGAGACACCGGATGACCGTCTACGCCGGGCAGGGTGACGCCCGCCGCTCGCTCGCCCTGCTCTGGGGCACGCCTGAGGAACCGCGCACCGGACGCAGCGGCCCCAAACCGGGCCTGAGTGTGGACGCGATCGTGTCCGCCGGAATCGCGGTGGCCGACGCCGAGGGCATGGCCGCACTGTCCATGCGCGCCGTGGGCGAACGGCTCGGCCGCACCGCGATGGCGCTCTACACGTACGTGCCCGGAAAGGCCGAACTGCTCGACCTGATGCACGACCGGGCGCTCGCCGAACTACCGGGCGACCTACCGCTGTTGGACGGCTGGCGAGTCGCCGTCGAAGCCTGGGCCGAGCAGTTGTACGCCTGCTACCTGCGCCACCCCTGGGTGCTCCAGGTCTCGCAGGCCCGCCCGGTACTCGGACCCGCCGAACTGACCGCGATGGAGGGCCTGTTGGCCGCCCTGCAACCCACCGCGCTCACACCGGAGCGGTTGCGCGGGGCCGTCGCCGCACTCTGGCAGTTCGTCCGCGGCACGGCCGCCACCACCGCCGACACGCGCGGCGCGGCCGCCGCCACCGGCATCACGGACGAGGACTGGTGGACCGCTCGATCCGCCCAACTCGCCCAGTTGGCACCGGACTTCCCGTCGCGCTTCCCGCTGCTGACCGCACTGCAGAGCGCCACCGGCGGCGCGCCCGAGGACAGCGGCCGGGAGGCCTTCCGCTCCGGACTCGCGGTGCTGCTCGACGGCATCGCGGCCGGGGTCCCCGCATAGCCGCGCCGGGCGGCGGGGGTGTCCGCCTAGCCCCGGCGGGCGGCGGGGATCGCCAGCAGCACGCCGAGCACCAGCAGGGCGGCGTACCCGACGGTCTCGTGACCGTCCGGCACCAGGAGGCGGACGAAGCCGAACAGCCGGAACCCCCCGAGCCGGTCGGCCAGCAGGCCGGAGCCCCCGCCGAGGATCAGCACGAAACCGAGGTAACCGAGCAGGTTCTTCATACCCGTGAGCCTAGGAATACGCGACCGCCAGTTCATCCGACTTTCGGCGCGGACCGGGGCCACCAAAGTCGCGGCCCCTCTCCCCGCGCCCGCGTCCCGGTGGCTCCGGACGGAGCAGCAGCACCGGCGGCCCGGCGGCGGCGCCGGTACGTTCGCGGTGTGCAACCAAAGCGGATACAGCAGAAGTCACTTTCCGTCACCGGCCTCGCCGCCGCCTCCGCGGCCTCGGCCCTGGTGCTCGGCATCGGCGCCACCGCCGCCTCCGCGCAGGACGCCGGCTCCACCGTCGGCGGCGAGCGGCTCGGCCGCCCGTCCGTCCAGGTCGCCCCGCTGGCCGGGGCGCCCGCCCTGCCCTCCGGGCTGAGCGGCCGCTCCTGGCTGGTCGCCGACGCCGCCACCGGCGAGGTCCTCGCCGCCCGCGACGCCCACCGGCCGCTGCCCCCGGCCAGCACCCTCAAGATGCTGTTCGCGGACACCGTGCTGCCCAAGTTCGACCGCTCGCTGGAACACCAGGTCACCCCCGCCGAACTCGCCAACCTCGGCGTCGGCAGCAGCCTGGTCGGCGTCAAGGAGAACATGCCGTACCGGGTCGAGGACCTCTGGCGGGGCGTCTTCCTCAGCTCCGGCAACGACGCCGTGCACGTCCTGGCGAACATGAACGGCGGCGTCGCGCAGACGGTCGCCGAGATGCAGACCCGCGCCCACTCCCTGCAGGCCCTGGACACCAAGGTGGTCTCCCCCGACGGCTACGACATGGACGGCCAGGTCTCCTCCGCCTACGACCTCACCCTGTTCGCCCGCGCCGGGCTGCGCAACGCCGACTTCCGCTCCTACTGCTCCACCCGCACCGCGCGCTTCCCCGGCGGGCTGGACAAGACCACCGGCCAGCGCACCACCTACGACATCGCCAACACCGACCGGCTGCTCGGCAAGTACCCGGGCCTGATCGGCGTCAAGAACGGCTACACCACCAACGCGGGCGCCACCTTCACCGGCGCGGCCGAACGGGACGGCCGCACCCTGCTGGTGACGGTCATGCACCCCGATGCGCAGAGCAAGGTCTACGACGAGGCCGCCAGCCTGCTCGACTGGGGCTTCGCGGCAGCCGGCAAGGTCCAGCCGGTCGGCCGGCTGGTCGAGGACCTCGGCGTCCTGACGGCCGCCTCCCCCGACGCCGCCCCCGACGCCGCCCCGGAGGCCGCGGCCGCCGACCAGCTGCCGCCCTGGTCCCGCCAGCCCGTCCTGCACAACAGCGGACCAGGCCTCACCCCCGCGCTCTGGTCGGCCGGCATCCTCGGCACCGCCCTCGCCGTCTGGGGCGCCGCCCGCGCCGCCACCCGCAGCCGCACGGCCCCCGCGTCCGCCCCCGCCCCCGCGTCCGCCCCCGCCCCCGGTGCGCCCGGCGAGCCCGCTGTCGGCTCCACCGGCACCGCCGAGATCGGCTCCACCGGCACCGCCGAGATCGGCTCGACCGGCGTCGGCGGTCCCAGCCACCGTCGCCTGACCCGCCGCGCCCGCGCCCTGTTCCACGAGGCCCGCGCCCGCCGGACCTCCTGAGCCGCGGACGTTCCCTCTACACTTCGGGCCATGACCACGCCTGACCCCGCCGCCCCGGACCGGCTCGCCCGGATCGTCAGCCTCTCCTCCGGGAGCTACCTGCTCGTCACCACCTTCAAGAAGGACGGCACCACGGTGCCGACCCCGGTGTGGGTGGTGCGCGACGGGGAGGCGCTCGGCGTCTGGACCGTCGCGGACTCCTGGAAGGTCAAGCGGATCCGCAACCGCCCGGACGTCCTGGTCGGCCCCTGCGACGTCAAGGGCCGCCCGACCGGCAAGCAGTACCCGGCCACCGCCGAGGTCCTCGGCCCCGAGCGCACCGCCGCCTACCGCACCCTGCTGCGGCAGAAGTACGGCCTGCTCGGCGTGCTCACCCTGCTCGGCAGCCGGCTGCGCCGCGGCGAGCGCGGCACCGTCGGAATCCGGATCACCCTGACCTGATCGCTCCAGGGGGGTGGGGGTCCGTCGGCACGCCCGGCAGGCCGACAAGCTCCGTGGCAGGCTTGACGGCCATGGAAGAGAACGAGGCCGCGCCGCCGGTCCTGCTGGTGGTGGACGGCGCGAACGTGGTCGGCTCGGTGCCCGACGGCTGGTGGCGCGACCGGCGGGGCGCCGCCGAGCGGCTGCGGGACGCGCTGGTCCCGCTCGCCGCCCGGGGGCTGCCGGACCTGCCCGGCCCGCTGGAGGTGGTGCTGGTGGTCGAGGGCGCCGCCCGGGGTGTGACCGGCCTGCCCGAGGTGCGGGTGGTCGCGGCGGGCGGCAGCGGCGACGACCGGATCGTCGAGCTGGTGCGGGAGGCCCGTACCGAACAGCCGGAGCGGGAGTGCCTGGTGGTCACCGCCGACCGTGAACTCCGCGCCCGGGTCGGCGCGTTGGGTGCGGCGGTGACCGGTCCGCGCAGCGTGCGGCCGTGATCCGGCCTCGGGTCAGCGGGGCTGGACGGCGTACATGCCCCAGTGGATCGACGGATCCGAGGTATCCACGGTGAACTGGAGGTCCCGGCCCTCACGGGCGGGGACCTCCACGGAGCCGACGCCGGTGGCGTCCACCGGGCACTGCACCGTGAAGTCGGCCGGGGCCAGGCCTCCGACGTGCACCTGCACCGAACCGCCGCCCCGGCAGCCGACCTTGACGGTGAACGGCAGTGTCGGGATCACCGCGGCAATCACCGCGCCACCGTTCCCGGTCCAGTCCGGAATCGAGAGGATGACGTCCTCCGTCTCCGGGGCGGGCAGGATCTCACCCGTTCCCGGCTGACCGATCGGCCCGTGCGGAGCCGACCCCCCGGCGTCGGTCGGCTGCGCCGACGCCGTCCCGGCGAGCGCCACCGTCGCCCCCAGCACTCCGGCCGCCGCGGCGAGCACCCGCTTCTTCGTCCGCTTCATCACTGTCCCCCTGCCGTGTTCATGCGTCGCGCCGGTCTTCGGCACACGAAGTGATCGTACGAGGCCGAACGGCGCCGGGGGACAGTGACGAACACCACCCCGAGGATCTCCGGCCGCGTCTGCGAACCGGATCCGGGAATCTCGTCAGCGCGGGAACCAGCGGCTCCGGTCGTCCGACTGCTGTGGGGTGAGTGCGAAGTCGCCGGGTGTCCGGCCGTTGAGTGTGCTGGTGGGGTTCGCCCTGCTGCTGGTGGTGGTGTTCGTGGTGGCGTTTGCGGTGGGAAGGCAGGCGGGGCCGGTGGCGCCGGGGCTGTCGCCGAGCCGGGGCGGCGGGGCGTCGCCCGGGATGGGCGGGCACGACATGGGCGGGATGCGGTGAGCCCGGTCGCGGGGGCCGACGCCGGGGCGCTGGTGTCCACCGATCTGGCGGTCGGCGGGATGACCTGCGCGGCCTGCGTGGGCCGGGTGGAGAAGCGGCTGGCGCGGATCGACGGGGTGACGGCCGGGGTGAACCTGGCGACCGGACGGGCCCGGGTGCTGCACCCGGCCGGGGTGTCCGTCGAGGATCTGGTCACGGCGGTCGAACGGGCGGGCTACACCGCCGAGTTGGCGTCGGCGGGGGTGCCCGGCGGGTTGGCGGAGGAGGAACCGGACGAGCGGTGGCGGCTGTTGGTCACCGCCCTGCTGGCCGTCCCGGTGCTGGTGCTGTCGATGGTGCCCGCGCTGCAGTTCACCGCCTGGCAGTGGGTCTGCTTCGCGCTGGCCGTGCCGGTGGTGACCTGGGGTTCGGCGGGCTTCCACCGCCGGGCCCGGCAGGGTCTGCGGCACGCCGCCGCGACCATGGACACCCTGGTCAGCCTGGGTGTGGTGGCCTCCTTCGGCTGGTCGGCGTACGCGCTGCTCCTCGGCGGGGCAGGCCAGTTGGGCATGCGGATGCCGTTCTCGCTGACCGCCGACGGCGGCGGCACGGCGCACGTCTACCTGGAGGCGGCAGTCGGCGTGCCGCTGTTCGTGCTGGCCGGGCGGCTGCTGGAGGGCCGGGTGCGGCGGCGCAGCGGCTCCGCGCTGCGGGCACTGGCCGAGCTGGGCGCCAAGCAGGTATGCCTGCGGGCGGAGGACGGCGAGGAGCGGCTGATACCGATCGAACTCCTGCTGCCGGGGCAGGAGTTCGTGGTACGGCCGGGAGAGCGGGTGGCCACCGACGGGGTGGTGGTCGAGGGCGGTTCGGCGCTGGACCTGAGCCTGCTGACCGGGGAGAGCGTGCCGGTCGAGGTCGGCCCGGGCGACCAGGTGGCGGGTGCGACGGTGAACGTCGGCGGCGCGCTGGTGGTCCGGGCGACGGCGGTCGGCGCGGACACCCAACTGGCCCGGATCACCGCGCTGGTGGCGGACGCCCAGGCCGGAAAGGCGCGGGCCCAGCGGCTGGCGGACGCGGTGGCCGGGGTGTTCGTGCCCTGCGTGCTGACGGTCGCGGTGTGTGTGCTGGGCTTCTGGCTGGGCGCGGGCGCGGCCCCGCAGGCGGCGGTCACGGCGGCGGTCGCGGTGCTGGTGGTGGCCTGCCCGTGCGCGCTGGGTCTGGCGACCCCGACCGCGCTGCTGGCGGCCACCGGGCGCGGCGCCGAACTCGGCGTGCTGGTGCGCGGCCCGGAGGTGCTGGAGAGCCTGCGCCGGGTGGACACCGTGGTGATGGACAAGACCGGCACGCTCACCACCGGCCGGATGGAGCTGGCGGCGGTGACGGTGGCCCGGGGCTCCGCCGAGGAGTTCACGGCGGAGCCCACCGGTGAGTTCACGACGGAGTTCACAGCGGAGTTCACAGCGGAGTTCACGGAGGAGGAGGTGCTCCGGCTGGCCGGCGCGGTCGAGCACCGCTCGGAGCACCCGATCGGACGGGCCGTCGCGGCGGCCGCCCGGGAGCGGTGTGGTCCCCTCCCGCCGGTGGAGGGCTTCGCGGCCACGGCCGGTCTCGGGGTGTCCGGCACGGTCGAGGGCCGCGCCGTCCGGGCGGTACGGCCGGACGGCGTCTCCCTGCCCCCGGAGCTGGCCGAGGCCGTGGCGGCCGCCGGGGAGGCGGGCCGCACGGCGGTGCTGGTGGAGCTGGACGGGCGGGGCGCGGCAGTCCTGGCAGTCGGCGACACGGTGCGCTCGGGCAGCTGGCGGGCGCTCCACCGGCTGCGCGGGATGGGCCTGGAGACCGTACTGCTGACCGGCGACGGCCCGGGCGCGGCCCGCGCGGTGGCGGCCGAGCTGGGCATCGAGCGGGTGCACGCCTGCGCCTCGCCCGAGCGCAAGGCCGAGGTGGTGGCCGAACTGCGGGCCGCCGGACGGACGGTGGCGGTGGTCGGCGACGGCGTCAACGACGCGGTGGCGCTGGCCTCGGCGGACCTCGGGGTGGCCCTGGCCTCCGGCAGCGACGCCGCGATCGGCGCGGCCGGGCTGACCTTGGTGCGCGGGGACATCGAGGCCGTGGTGGACGCGGTGCGGCTGGCCCGGCAGACCTTGGCGACGATCCGGGCCAACCTGCTCTGGGCCTTCGGCTACAACCTGGTGCTGATCCCGCTGGCGGCCGTCGGACTGCTGAACCCGATGCTGGCGGCGGTCGCGATGTCGCTGAGCTCGCTGCTGGTGGTGGGCAACAGCCTGCGGCTGCGCACCTGGCAGCCGGGGCGCGGCCGGCAGACGGGGGGTCGACGATGAGGACGACGAGGGTGTTCGAACAGCTCAAGGTGGTCGGCCCGCCGGTCGCAGCGGCGACGCTCGCACTGACCCTGCTCACCGGCTGGACGGCGGTCGGCGGGGCCGGCGGACCCCGGCCGGTGGCGGCCGGCGCCGGCTGGGTGCTGCTGCCCACGGCCGGCGCGGTCTCGGCGACGGCGGCCTTCTTCACGGTCCGCAACCCGGGCGACATCCCGGACGAACTGACCGGCGCCAGCTGGGAGTTCGGCGGCCCGATTACCCTGAAGCGACACCTCCACCAGGGCGCGGCGGGCCGCTGGGAACCGGTCGCCGCCCTGCCGGTGCCCGCCCGGGGCGAACTGGCGATGTCCCCCGAGGACGCCGACCTGATGATCGCCGCCCCGCCCTCGCTGAAGCCCGGCCAGTGGGTGGGCTTCACCCTCACCTTTCGGCACAGCCCCCCGCTGCGGCTGGTCGCCCGGGTGCTGCCGCCGGGCGCGCGGCCGCGCTGAGGCCGGGCGGCAAAACGGGCGGCAGAACGGGCAACGGACTGGGCCGGGCGCCGGGTCGGGTGAACCCCGGCGGTGCCGGGCCCCGTTGGAGACAGTGGTGGGCGGCCCGTGTGTGGGGCGCGGCCGCACACCACTTTCACGCGGGCGGGCCACCGCCCAGGGGCCGACCGAGCGCGTCCCGGGCCGGCCGGGTGTGACCGCGCCGGCCGTACGTCGCGCGCGCGTGAGCCCATGCGTCAGCCCGTACGTCGCCCGTGCGTCAGCCGTGCGGGACGACCGCGACCGGCGCCTCGGCGTGGTGCAGCGCCGCGTGCGCGACCCGGCCGAGCCGGGGGCCGGGCTCGATCGGGCGGCGGCGCCGGCCGGCCACGACCAGGGCGGCCCCGGCGGAGGTCTCCACCAGGCGCGGGCGGCGCCGAGCCGGGTCGGCGGGCCCGAACCGACCCTGCCGGCAGGGTCGTTGGCGGTGAGGTGGGGTCGCCCTGTGCCTGGGTGGCGCTCAAGGACGCACTCCTTCGGAACGTCGTGCGAATGATGACGCTCCGTGATCCGAACGCACCGCCACCGCACCGCCGCCGCACCGCCGCCGCATCCCAGGGCCCTTGGGCCCGCCCGACCGGGGCCGCTGGGCCCGAGTCCCGGCCCGCGGCGGGACCTCCCGACCGGGCCCCAAGCGCGCCGTCGCGCTCGCTCAGCCCGCCAGCCGGGCGATCTGGCCGCGCTCCAATGCCGCGTACACCGCGCCGTCCGGGCCGACGGCGATCCCGTGCGGCTCGGCGCCCGGGCCTGGGATCGGGTACCCGTCCAGCCGCCCGTCCTGGGTCAGCACCCCGATCCGGCCGGCGCCCCACTCGGTGAACCAGAGCCGCCCGTCGGGGCCGGCGGCGATCGCGTGCGGCTTGGCGGCCCGGTCGGCCAGCGGGTACTCGGCCACCTGTCCGTCCACCGTGATCCGCCCGACCAGCCCGCCGCCGATGCCCACGTACCAGAGCGCGCCGTCCGCCCCGGCTGTGATCCCGACCGGCGCGGTGCCCTCGGTGGGCAGCCGGTGGACGGTCACCTCGCCCTCGACGCCCACCCGGGCGATGGCGTTCGCCTGGTTGAGCGTGCACCACAGCGCGCCGTCCGCCCCGGCGGTGATCAGCGACGGGAAGGCCCCGGCCAGCGGCAGCGGGAACTCCGTCACCTCCCCGTCCACGGTGATCCGCCCCACCCGGTCGGCACTCAACTCGGTGAACCAGAGCGCCCCGTCCGGCCCGGCGGTGATCCCGTACGGCCCGGCGTTCTCCGTCGGCACCCCGTACGAGCCCACCTCGCCGTCCACCGTGATCCGCCCGATCCGGTGGTCCCGCATCCGGCTGAACCACAAGGCCCCGTCCGGCCCCACGGTGATCACCGAGGGCCCGCACCCCGGCGCCCCCAGCCCGAACCGCTCCACCGAGCCGTCCGCCGACAGCCGCCCGATCTCCCCGGCATGCACCAGCGTGAACCACACGCCCCCGTCGGGCCCCACCGCGACCCCGTACGGCCCGGCCCCTGCCTCGGCCACCTCGAACAGTTCCATCCACACCCCTTAAACGCTATTGCGACTGGCGTCGCATTAGTGATGCTCGCACGTCCGCCCCTCCCAGGGCAACAGGCTTATTCGGGGGCGGTCACCAGGCCCCTGAGCACCGAGATCACTCCGCTGCCCGCCGCGCAGACCGGGACGGCCAGGAGGGCGCCGATGATGCCCGCGATGCCGGAGCCCGCGACCACGGCGACCATGATCGTCGCCGGGTGCAGCTCGACCGTGCGGCTCTGGATGACCGGCTGCAGGATGTTGCCCTCGATCATCTGGACCGTCAGCACCACGCCGAGCGCCCACAGCGCCGTCCCGAGGCCGCCGTCGGCGAGGGCGACCAGCACGGCCACCGTGCCGGACAGGAAGGCCCCGACGAAGGGGATGTAGGCACCCATGAAGACCAGCGCGCCGAGGCCCGGCGCACCGGGGACTCCGAGGGCGAGCAGGCCGGTGGTGATGAAGCCGGCGTCGATCAGGGCGATCAGGGTGGTGCCGCGCATGAAGCCGGCCATCGCCTCGAAGGCACGCACGGCGCAGGTGATCACGGTGTCGGCGCTGCGCCCGGGCAGGTAGGAGCGGATGGCGTCGCCGGTGCGGTGGCCGTCGCGGAGGAAGAAGAAGACCAGGGCCAGCGCCAGCACCCCGCCGGTGATCAGCTGGGTGAGCAGGCCCAGGCCCGAGAGCACGCCGTTGGTGAGCGTGGAGACCAGCGAGTTGGTCTCGCCCTTGGCGTTGGTCAGGGCGTGCTGGATCCTCTCCCCGAACGGGCCCAGCCAGTCGGCCAGCCGTTTGCCGGCCGCCGGAAGCGAGGCGGCGATGTGCGGGGCGCTGTGCACCAGGGAGTTGACCAGCAGCACGATCACTCCGACCACCGCCGCGACCAGCACGATGCAGGTCAGCCCGGCCGCCAGGCTTCGGCTCGCGCCCCGGCGGACCAGCCAGGGCACCACGGGGTGCAGCAGCGCGGCCCCGAGCAGCGCCAGGACGAACGGCACGGTCGCCGCCCGCAGCTCGACCAGGGCGAAGACCACCAGTGAGGCGACGGCGATCAGCAGGATCACCGCCACCGACCAGGCCGCCGCCGCCCGAACGGCCGGCGGCAGCATCAGGTACGGCCTGCGGTGGTCGGGCTGCCCACCGGGCGGGCGCTCCACGGACACGGCCACCTCCGCCGGGGATCGTCGTTGAGTCCGAACCGGCCCATCTCAGCAGAGAATCTGACGGTCTGCCCGTTTTGCGGCTAAGCGGGCGCCTCGATCCGCACCACCCCGCCCGCGCCCCCGCCCGCACCCGCACCAGCACCCGCGAAGGCCAGCACCCGCCGCGCCTCCGCCTCCGCCGCCTCCCGGTCGGCCCGCGCCAGCCGGACGAACGGCTGGACGACGACCTCCTGCTCCCCCGTCAGCCGCCACGTCCCGGCGACCAGCCCGTCCACCAGCAGGGTGCCGAGCACGAGCCCGTTCCGGGTCATCACCCGCCCCTTGTACTCCTCCGGCAGCACCCGGCCGCGGTCGGCGTGCGAGAGCAGCAGGTTGTCGAACGGCGCGACCAGCCGTACCGGCGCCGGGACGTCCGGCTCCGGCCGGGGCGCCTCCGGCAGGTCGTACAGCAGCCGGCCCCGCTCGTCCCGGAAGGTCAGCAGCCGCGGCGCGAGCCGCCCCAGCACCGGGCTGAGCCCAGTGAGCCCGCACCACTTCCTGAGGTCCGCCGCGTCGGCCGGGCCGAAGGCCGCCAGGTAGCGCAGCACCAGCCGGTCCAGCGCGGGTGCGGGGTCCATCGGGCGGCCGAGCCAGGCCTCGGCGGTAGTGTGCGCGGCCGGGCCGCTGCGCCCCCACAGGCCGCGCGGCGGCACCTGCACCAGCGGCAGCAGGCACCGCGCCGCCTGGGCGAGCGCGGCCGGGTCGCGGTCCGGGCGGCTCGCGGCGAGCAGCGCGCCGAGCTGCTGGAAGGTGCGCGGCTCCGCCTCGACCAGCGCCCGGGCCTCGGCCGCCAGCGCGTCGAGGTCCAGCCCGGCCAGCCGCTTGCCGTAGGTGGTGCGCAGCGCCTGGTCCAGGACGGGCTGGAGCAGCGGGCGCAGCGTCCGGCAGTCCTCGGCGGTGACCAGGTGGATGGTGCCGCGCTGGAGGGCGATCCGGACGACCGCCCGCTGTTCGATCAGCGTGCTCAGCCGCTCCGGGGAGAAGGCGTCCAGCCGGGAGAGCAGCCCGAGGTAGGGCGGCTGGGGTACGGCCTGGGCCTGGAGCCCGCCGAGGTGGTGGATGACCTCAAAGGGCTCCAGGTCGGTGCGGGCGAGCAGGTGCTGACGGGCCAGCAGGGCCCGGCCGAGCGCCCGGGTGCTGAGCACCGTCACCGGCGGCCGTCCAGCACCGAGCGCAACAGGGAGATCCGGTTGGTGGTGATGGAGTGGACCCCGGTGTCGTGCAGCCGGCGCATGGTGCGCCGCAGGTCGGCCGTCCAGGTGGAGACGGCGAGCCCGGCGTCCGCCGCGGCGCCGACGAACTCGGGGGTGACCAGGCCGAACGGCGGGTTGAGGAAGGCCGGGCGCAGGTCCTTCAGCAGCGCGGGCGCGGGCATCCGGGGCTGCTTCCAGGTGAGCGCGATGGAGGCGTCCGGGGTGAGTTCGCGCACCGCGAGCATGGCGGTGACGGGGCCGCAGAAGGCGACCAGCCGTTCGGCGCCGAGCCCGGTGACAACGGACCAGGTGGCGGCGGCCGGGCCGGGCTCGTCCAGGTCGATCAGCAGCCGGGGGCCGTTCGCGGCCGCGACGCTCTTGACCGCCTCGGCGAGGGTGGGGATCGCCAGGTCGCCCCGGCGCAGCTCGTCCAGCTGCTCGACGGTGACCCGGTCGATGGAGCGCGGGTCGCCCCAGAGCCGCTCCAGGGTGCGGTCGTGCAGCAGCACCGGCACCTTGTCGCGGGTGAGCTGGACGTCCACCTCGACGGCGTCGGCCCCGGCGGCGAGCGCGGACTCGACCGAGGGCAGGGTGTTCTCCCGGTAGCGGTACGGGTCGCCGCGGTGGGCGACGGCGAGCACCGGGCGACGGTCGGCGGGGGCGGGCACGGAGGCGGTGCGGGCGAGACTCATCGAATCAGTCCAGAAAGCCAGGGTCGGGTGAAGGACAGGGCTAGCGTCGTTCGATCATCACATTGGTGGACTTGATGACCGCCGTGGCCGGTGCGCCGGGGACCAGGTTCAGCTCCTCCGCCGACTCCCGGCTGATCAGCGACACCACCCGGAAGGGCCCGGCCTGCACCTCCACCTGGGCGGCCACGTCGCCGAGCCGCACGTCGGTGACGATCCCGGGGAAGCGGTTGCGGGCGGAGGACGGGCGGCCCTCGGCCTCGGCGACCTCCGGCCGGGCCAGCTCGCGAGCGAAGGCGGCGAGCTCGGCGCCGGGGATGATCCGGTGCCCGTGCTCGTCCCGCACGGCGGCGATCTTCCCGGCGTCCACCCAGCGCCGCATGGTGTCCGAGCTGACGCCGAGCAGCGCCGCGGCCTCGCCGATGCGGTACGGGTTGACCGGCACCCCGGGCTGGCCCATGTGCGACTCCTGACGATGGTTCGAGGTACGGAGGTACGCGCCCCCGGCCGCCATCCTGCCGTACCGGGGACACTGACGGGAAACTCCCCTACGGCTCGCCGAACAGGTCCCGGCGGACCGCGTCGCCCGCGGTGAGGACGGCCCCGGCGAGCACCGCGCCGCCACCCGCCGTACCGGCCCGCACCTCGGTGCGCAGCGGGGAGAACCCGGCGAGGCGCCGTTCCACCCGTCCGGCCAGTTCGGCGCCGCCGGCCCGGCCGGTCTCGCCGCCGAGCACCACGCAGCCGGGGTCGAGCACGACGCAGACGCCGGCCGCGCCGAGCGCGATCCGCTCGGCCAGCTCGTCCAGGAACGGTTCACCCCGCGCCCCGGCGGCCAGCGCGGCACGCACGGCGCCCTCGGCGGCGCCCGCGTCCCCCGCCGGGTCGGCGGGCAGCCCGTGGGCGCGGGCGAGTTCGCAGACGGCGGCACTGCCGACCAGCCCGTGGAAGCCGCCCTCGCAGCTGTCGGCGCTGGGCAGGCCGTCGGTGCCGGGGACGGGCAGGAAGCAGATCTCGCCGGTGCCGCCGGAGAAGCCGCGGCGCAGCCGCCCGTCCAGGATGACGGCGGCGCCGACGCTGTGGCCGAGCCACATCAGCACGAAGGTGTCGCGGTCCCGGGCGGCGCCGACCCGGTACTCGGCCCGGCCGGCCAGGTTGACCTCGTTTTCCAGGATCACCTCGGTGTCGGGCAACTCCCGTAGTGCGGCGAGGAGTTCGGCGTGCCAGCGGGGGAGCTTTCCGGTGCTGTGCAGGCGACCGGTGGCGGGGTCGACCAGGCCGGGGGCGCCGACCGCGACGGTGTGCAGGCGCTCGACGCCGGCGCCGCGCGCGCTCTCCCGCAGGGTGGCGACGATCGCCCCGGCGGTGTCGGGCGCGCCGTCGCCCTCGACCGGGACCTCGGCGGTGGCGAGGGTGCGTCCGGCCAGGTCCGCGACGACCAGGCTGACGCCGCCGGAGCGGACGTCGAAGGCGGCGATGTGGGCGCGGGAGGCGACCAGGGCGTAGAGCCTGGCGTTGGGGCCACGCCGCTGCTCGCCGCGTTCGCCGACGACGGCGACCAGGCCGGTGCGCTGGAGGCGGTCGAGCAGGTCGGCGACGGTCGGCCGGGACAGGCCGGTGAGGTCGCGCAGCTCGGTCGCGGTCAGCGGGCCCTGTTCGAGCAGGAGGTTGAGCGCCAGCCGGTCGTTGATCGCCCGGGCGGTGCTCGGCGTGGCCGTACGCGCGGTGGTCATGGCAGCTCATCCTTCCAGAGTGTTTCTATCAGGGTCCCTTCCTGATAATTTATCGAACCATCCGCCGGACGGCCTCGTCCGCCGCGCGGACCGATCGGCCTGCACGTAGACCACCCACAGGGCACCGTCGCGCCCCGCTCCGCGCGACCGGGAGGGAAGCCGTATGACCGTCAAGACACTCGAACCACTGGAGGCCCCGCGGCGGGCCCGGGCGAGCATCGCGCTGGTCTTCGCCGTGCACGGCGCCGTCGGCGGCACCTTCGTCACCCGCATCCCGTGGATCCAGGACCGGCTGGACCTCTCCCCCGGCCAGCTCGGACTGGCGCTCGTCATGCCCGCCGTCGGCTCCTCCCTCGCGATGCCGCTGGCCGGACGCCTCGTCCACCGCTACGGCGGCCGGGCGGCGATGCGCGGGCTGATCTCGCTCTGGTGCCTGGCCCTCACCCTGCCCGCGCTCGCCCCCGCACTACCGGTGCTGTGCGCGGTGCTGCTGGTGTACGGCGCCACGGCGGGCATGGCGGACGTCGCGATGAACGCCCAGGGCGTGGAGATCGAGCAGCGGCTCGGCCGCTCGATCATGTCCGGGCTGCACGGGATGTGGAGCGCGGGCGGCCTGCTGGCCTCCGGCTTCGGCATCCTGGCCGCCCACCTCGACCTCGACGCCCGGCTCCAGCTGGCCGTCACCGCACTCGTCCTGCTCGCCCTCGCCCAGCCCGTCTGCCGGGGCTTGCCCGACCTGCGGGCGCCCGAGGAGGCGCAGGCGCCGCCGCGCTTCGCACTGCCGCCGCGCAGCTCGCTGGTGATCGGACTGGTCGGCTTCTGCGCGGTGTTCGGCGAGGGCGCCTCGATGGACTGGAGCGGCGTCTACCTGAAGGACGTCACCGGCTCCTCCGCCACCGTCGCGGCCGCCTCCTACACCGCCTTCTCGCTCACCATGGCGGTCAGCCGGCTCGTCGGGGACGCGGTGATCCGCCGCCTCGGCGCCGTCCGCACCACCCGGCTGGGCGGGGCGATCGCCACCGTCGGCGCGGTGCTGGTGGTGGCCGCCGACCACCCGGCGGTGGCCATCCCGGGCTTCGCACTGATCGGCGTCGGCGTCGCGGTGATCGTCCCGCTCGCCTTCGCCGCCGCCGGACGGATCGGCGGCAACCCCAGCCAGGCCATCGCGGGCGTCGCCACCGTCACCTACACCTCCGGACTGATCGCCCCCGCCGTGATCGGCGCCCTCGCCCAGGCCACCTCGCTGACCGTCTCCTTCGGCCTGGTCACCCTGCTCGCCTTCGCCCTGCTGCTGAGCGCCGGGGCACTGCGCCGGGCCGAACCGGATTTCACCGCCGGAAACACGACCGCGATGCCACCGGAGGGCACTGCCGGAAAGGATCTCTCCGCCCGGAGGTGACGACCGCGGTCGGCGGGCTCGTTCCGGCGGACGACAGCGGACAGCAGGAGCCCTTCCGCCTTCTCCCGGCACACCGCCGCCCTGGCCCCGCCTGCGCGGCCAGGTACGCCGCCGAAACGAGGAGGAACCCCGAGAACGCCCACACGATGCCACCCCCTCCGGTCAGGTCACCCCGGTGTGGGGACGCCCGCGCCGCAGGGCGACTCCCCTGCCGCGCCGACCGGTTCACGGCTGGTTCAGGTAGGTGAGCACGGCCCGCACCCGACGGTTGGTGTCCTCGTCGTCGGCGATGCCGAGCTTGCCGAACATCGAGGTGGTGTACTTGCTGATCGCGCTGTCGCTGAGGAACAGCCGCCGCCCGATGGCCTGGTTGGACAGCCCCTCGGCCATCAGGCCCAGCACCTCGTACTCGCGCTCGGTGAGCTGGCTGAGCCCCCGCTCCGGCGGGCTCGCCGACAGCAGCTTGGCGATGACGGCCGGGTCCATCGCCGTCCCGCCGGCCGCGACCCGCTCCAGCGAGCCGATGAACTGGTCGGCGTCGAACACGCTCTCCTTGAGCAGGTAGCCGACCCCGCCGGAGCCGTCGGCCAGCAACTCCCGCGCGTACAGCTGCTCCACGTGCTGGGAGAGGATCAGCACCGGCAGCCCGGGCAGCTCCTGGCGCGCGGCCAGCGCCGCCCGCAGGCCCTCGTCCGACTGGGTCGGCGGCATCCGGACGTCGACCACGGACGCGTCCGGGCGGTGGGAGAGCAGCGCTTCGAGCGTCTCGGGCCCGGTGGAGGCGGTGGCCACCACCTCGTGCCCGCACGCCTCGATCAGACGGACCATCCCGTCGCGCAGCAGGTAGAGGTCTTCGGCTACGAGGATTCGCATGGCACCGTCATCCTGACATGGGTCGGTCCGCCGGGCGGACTGGTGATCTCCAGAGTTCCGTCGAAGGCGCCGAGGCGTCGGCGCAGGCCCGCGAGCCCGCCGCCGGGCCGTTCCCGGACGCCGCCCGAGCCGTCGTCCTCGACCTCGACGACGAGTCCGAGCTCGTCCTGACGGAAGGTCACGCCCGCCCGGGTCGCCCTGCCGTGCTTGAGGGCGTTGGTCAGCAGCTCGGCGACGCCGAAGTAGACGGCGGACTCGATCGGCGTGTCCACCCGCACCGGGGCCTCGGCCTCGACGGTCACCGTGAGGCGAAGGTCCAGCGCCAGGGCCCGCACCGCGTCGACCAGTCCGCGCTCGGTCAGCACCGGCGGGCTGATCCCCTGGATCAGCCCTCGCAGTTCGGCCAGCGAGGCCTTCGCCCCGGCCTGCGCGTCCCGCATCAGCGCCTTGGCCTGCTCCGGGTCACGCTCCACCAGCCGCTGCGCGGTCGACAGCGAGAGCCCGAGCGCCACCAGCCGGGCCTGCGCCCCGTCGTGCAGGTCCCGCTCGATCCGGCGGATCTCGGCGGCCTGGGCGACCGTCGCGTCCGCGCGCTGGGCGGTCAGCTCCGCCACCCGCTCCGCCAGCGCCATCGCCGCCGTGGGACGCAGGAAGCGCACGGCCACCGGCGTCACCACCCGCCAGGCGTACGGGGCGCAGCCGACGGCGAGCACCGCGCCGAGCGCCCCGACCAGCCGGGCCGCGGGCCCGGGCCGGCCGAGCCCCATCACCGCCGCGGCCACCCCGGCGGGCGGCAGCGCGGCGACCAGGCCCGCGGTGAACGGCGCGATCACGACGAACCGCAGGTCGCGCAGGTTGGCGGGGTCGCGCCAGCGGATCCGCCAGTGCTGGTCCGTCAGGGCGTCGCGGCGGGTCTTCTCGTAGCCGAAGCCGTTCCACCAGAACCCGGTGGACATCCGGACCACCGGCGGGGCCTGCCGGTACCCGGCGTCGAGCACGGTGCCGTCCCACCGCGCGACCAGGGAACGCACGGCCCGGCACACCGGGCGGCCCAGCGCCAGGGTGCCCGCGCACACCAGCACCACCGGCAGCAGCCAGGACCACGGGTTCGCCTGCCCCCAGTGGACCCCGAGCGCCACCGCGCCCGCCCACACCGCCGGGACCGGCAGGGTCACGGCCGCGACCACGCACGCCCGGCCGAACCCCACCGCGGCCCCCGCCGCCCACGCCCCCGCTCGCCCCATGGCCACCCTTCCTCGCCTTCCGTCGGTGCTCCCCACTGTGCACCGCGCGGAGACCGCGTCCGCCCCGTTCGGGCGGGGAGTGTGGCCAGCCCCACCCGACCGTGCGTCCAGCCGGACACCGGCACCCCCGACCCGGCCGCAGCAAGATCCCCGACCGACATCATGACGAGTGCGATCACCGGCGTCGACCCTCACCCGGGCGAACCGGCGGACCGGCGGACCGGCCCTGCCCGACAGACCGGCCGGGCCGGGGCACCGGTTAGGCTCGGGCCGTGTCCGAAGCCCTGACGACCTCCCCCCTGCCGAGCGTCACCGAGCCCGGTCCCGAGCATCCGGCCCGTTCGGCCCGTTCGGCCTGGTGGCGGTTCGGTCTGCTGGTGCTGCTGCTAGGGGCGTGCGCCGGGTCGCTGCTGCTGTGGAGCCCGACGGACCTGCTCTCCGGCGGCCTGGCGGACCGCATGCCCGGCTACTGGTTCGCACCGCTGTTCACCCTCGTCTACGCGGTCGGCACGCTCGCCTTCGTCCCGCGCCCCGCGCTGAACGCCGTCGCCGGACTGCTGCTGGGCATCCAGCAGGGCGTGCTGCTCGCCGTGCTCGGCACCACCCTGGGCGCGGCGATGGCCTTCGCCCTGGGCCGCGGCCTCGGCCGGGAGGCGCTGAAGCCCTACCTGCGCGGCAAGGTGCTGGGCGCCCTCGACCAGCGCTTCACCGAGCAGGGCTTCCGCAGCGTCCTGGTGCTGCGGCTGCTGCCCGGCCTGCCGTTCCAGGCCGGCAACTACGGCGCGGCCTTCTCCGGGGTCCGTTTCCTCCCCTTCCTCCTCGCCACCGCGATCGGCGTGGTGCCCACCACCGCCGTCTACGTCACCGCCGCCGCCAGCGCGGACCAGCCGGGCTCGGCGGCGTTCCTGGTCTCCGCCGGGGTGATCGCCCTGCTGGTGATCGGCAGCCTGGTCGGCCTCTGGCGCGCGGCCGCGGCCCGCCGCCGGGCACTGAGAACCGGTTGACCCAGGGGCCGGCTGACAAATCGGTCGCGCCGCCGCGCCGCCGGGGCCACGATGGCCGGCATGACCGAACTCAACCCGCGGGTGGACCCGCCGATGGCCGCCGACGAGGCCGCCATGCTCACCTCCTGGCTCGACTACCACCGCAGCACCCTCGCCCTCAAGTGCGAGGGCCTGACCGACGACCAGCTGCGACTGCGCTCCGTCCCGCCGTCCACGCTGTCCCTGCTCGGCCTCGTGCGGCACATGGCCGAGGTGGAGCGGCACTGGTTCCAGGGCGTCCTGCGCGGCGAGGAGGTCGCCACCGGCCACTACTGGACCGAGCAGGACCCGGACGGCGACTTCGACAACGTCGACACCGCCGACGTCGCCGCCGACTTCGCCGTCTGGCGCGCCGAGATCGCGGCCGCCCGCGAGGCCTCGGCCGGCCTGCCGCTGGACACCGTCGGCAAGCGGCTGCGCCACGACCGGGAAGTGACGCTCCGCTGGATCCTCGTCCACATGATCGAGGAGTACGCGCGACACAACGGCCACGCGGATCTTCTGCGCGAACTGGTGGACGGCTCCACCGGCGAATGAAATCGTTTCCGCATTGTTGACAGAAGGTCAATTAAGCCGTGACCGCTACCGATATGGTCTACGCGCGCAACCGTACGGAGCTGCGCCGCGTCGCTTCCTTTGCCCGGTCCGCCCGGGTTTCCGGCGCGGCACGACTCGTACGGGGGTCGCGAGCGGGCACGGGACCGGTGAACAGTGCGATACTCGGACAGTTCCGACGAGTGGATGACGTGTCAAGAAGGACACGCGCCCCCGGGGGACCAGGACGGGACGAGGCAGGGAGGCGCGGCATGGGAGCACTTCGCGACGAGCACCACAACGGGTGGCTGATGCCCTCGGGGAACTACCCAGCCGCTGTGTACGACGACGAGTGGGTGGATCAGGAGACGGTTCCCGCCGTCCCCGCGCCCGCGAAGATCGTCTCCCTGCGGCCGACGGGCTTCGAGGCGGCGCGCACGGTCGGCGAGCACATCCGGGCGAGCACCCCGGTGGTCATGGACCTCACCGAGATGGAGGAGGCGGAGGCCAAGCGCATGGTCGACTTCGCCTCCGGTCTGGTCTTCGGCACCCGGGGCGGCATCGAGCGGATCGCCCGCCGGGTCTTCCTGCTCACCCCGGCGGACGTCGAGGTCATGGTGATCGACCGCCCGCTCGACGAGACCGGGTTCTACAACCAGAGCTGAGCCGGCCGTACGGCCACCCAGCGCCCCGACCGGGGACGGCATACCCGCCGTCCCCGGTTTTTGCTGCCCGGGGCCGGGGTGGCGTGGATCATATGAGACGACGGAACTAATTTTGAGACATTGGTGTCTCAAATCGTCTAGACTCGATGCATGGCCACCGACCGCGACACCGTCCTCGAAGCCGCCGTCGGCGTGCTCTCCCGCCGCCCCACCGCCCACATGGACGAGATCGCCCGAGCGGCGGGCATCAGCCGCGCCACCCTGCACCGGCTGTTCCCGGGGCGCGAGGTGCTGATCCGCGAGGTCGGCCGACTCGGCCTGGAGCGCTTCGCCGCCGCCCTGGACACCGCCGCGACCGAGGAGGGCGGCGCCGAGGCCGCGCTGCGCCGCCTGGTGGACGCCTCCGTCCCCGACGCCATGCTCTGCGCCTTCCTGGCCGGCGAGAACCAGCTCTACGACCACGACGACATCAACGACCTCTGGGAGGTCCAGATCGCCCGGCTGCACGCGCTCTTCCTGCGCGGACAGCAGCAGGGCGTCTTCCGGATCGAACTGAGCGCCGCCTGGCTGAGCGAGGCCTTCTTCGACCTCGTCGCCGGCATCGGCTGGGCCATCCAGGACGGCCGGCTCGCCCCGCGCGAGGCCGCCTTCTCCCTCGCCGAACTGTTCCTCGGCGGTGCGCTGCGCCGGCCGGGCACCCCCGCCCCCGCAGCTCCCATCCCCATGGGCCCGACCCACAGCACCTCGGACCGGAAACCGGAAACCGATATCCCATGAGCTCTACAGCTCCCGCCCTTCTGACCGCCCGCCAGCGCTGGACCGGCCTCGCCGTCCTGGTGCTGGCCGTCACCGTGGTCGCCCTGGACGCGACCGTGCTGTCCCTCGCCATCCCGTCCATCAGCGAGACGCTGCGCCCCAGCGGCACCCAGCTGCTCTGGATCGGCGACTCCTACTCCTTCGTGCTGGCCGGCCTGCTGGTCAGCATGGGCGCGCTGAGCGACCGGATCGGCCGCAAGAAGCTGCTGCTGTCCGGCGCCACCGCCTTCGGCGCCGCCTCGCTGCTGGCCGCCTACGCGCCGAGCCCGGGCTGGCTGATCCTGGCCCGCGCGCTGCTCGGCGTCGCCGGGGCGACGATCATGCCCTCCACCCTGTCGCTGATCCGCAGCCTGTTCCCGGACGACCGGGAGCGGGCCACCGCGATCGGCATCTGGGGCGCGGCCGCCACCGCCGGCGCCGCGCTCGGGCCGGTGGTCGGCGGGGTGCTGCTGGAGCACTTCTGGTGGGGTTCGGTGTTCCTGCTGAACATCCCGGTCCTGCTCCTGCTGCTGATGTCCGGCGCCTGGCTGCTGCCGGAGTCCAGGGACCCGAAGCCGGGCCGCTGGGACGTGCTGAGCGTCGCGCTGTCGATGGCCGGTGTGATCGGCGTGGTGTACGCGGTCAAGGAGGGCGCCGCGCACGGCCTCGCCCGCTGGGACGTCCCGGTCACCTTCCTCCTGGGCGCCGCCGCGCTGACCGGCTTCGTCCGCCGCCAGCTGCGGCTGGAGACCCCGCTGCTGGACGTCCGGCTGTTCCGCGACCGGCGGTTCACCGCCGCCGTCACCGCCTCGTTGATCTCCCTGGTGGGCCTGAGCGGCGTGATCTTCGTGGTCTCGCAGTACCTCCAGCTGGTCCGCGGCTACGGACCGCTCCAGGCGGGCCTGGCGGAGCTGCCGGCCTTCGCCGGCTCGGTGGTCGGCGGTCTGCTGACCGCCCGGATCGCCCGGCGCTTCGGCGTCCGCAAGGCACTGGCGGCCAGTCTGCTCGCCATGGGTCTGGCCGCGGGCGTGCTGGGCTGGCTGCAGCAGGACACCACCTACCTGCTGCTGGCCGTCTCGTTCCTGCTGACCGGCACGGCCGAGGGCGTGGTCTACACGCTCGGCGCCGACCTGGTGCTGAGCGCCGCGCCCGCCGACAAGGCCGGGGCCGCCTCGGCGGCCTCCGAGACGGCGTACGAGCTGGGCACCGCGCTCGGCATCGCGCTGGTCGGTTCGGTGGTCGGCTCGATCTACGCGAACGGGCTGTCCGTACCGGCCGGGGCCTCCGCGGAGACGGCGGCCGAGGCCGGTGAGTCGCTCGGTTCGGCCGTGGAGGCGGCGCACGGGCTGCCGGCCGAGGTGGCCGAGCCGCTGCTGGCGAGCGCCAAGGACGCCTTCGTGCACGGCATGAACAGCGCCGGGCTGGTCGCCGGGGTGCTGCTGGTGGGCGCGGCCGTCCTGGCCTGGCGACTGCTGCGCGGGCTGTCCGCCCCGACGGCTGCCGAGCCGGCCGAGCCGGCCGAGGTCGCCGAGCCGCAGAAGATCGACGCGTAGGAACGCGAACGAGAACGGCCGTTTCCATCCGGGAACGGTCGTTCTCGCCTTCGGAACGCCCGTTCCCGAGGGCCTGCGGACACGCCTCAGGACGCCCCGAAGGGCAGCTCCAGCTCGGCCCAGACCACCTTGCCGTCCCGGGTGAGCCGGCTGCCCCAGCGCTGGGCCAGTTCGCTGACCAGGAACATCCCGCGCCCGCCCTCGTCCTGCTCGGCGAAGGGGCGCAGCTGCGGGGTCTGGCCGCCGGCGTCGGAGACCTCGACGGTCAGCACCCGGTCGCGGAACAGCCGCAGTCGGCGCGGTGCCTCGGCGTGCAGCAGGGCGTTCGTGACCAGCTCGCTGACCATGAGTTCGGCGTAGTCGGACAGCGCGCCCAGGCCCCAGCCCTCCAGGGTGGCGCGGGTGAAGCGGCGGGCCCTGCCGGGCAGCGTTCCGCCGCCGGTGAGCGGGAGGGTGGCGATCCGGTCGGCGGCCACCGGCAGCGCCCGCGCCATGATCATCGCGATGTCGTCCTCGGTGCCGTCGGTGACCAGCGCGCCGAGGACGGCGTCGCTGCTCTCCTCCAGCGTCCGGCCGGTCCGGGACAGGGTGCGGGCGAGCAGGTCGATGCCGTCGTCCAGGTCCTGGCCGCGCCGCTCGACCAGGCCGTCGGTGTAGAGGGCGAGCATGCCGCCCTCGGGGAGGCTGAACTCGATCGACTCGAAGGCGACCCCGCCGACGCCCAGCGGCACGCCGGGCGGCACCTCGATCGTGCGGGCGGTGCCGTCGGTGTCGACCCACACCGGCGGCAGGTGCCCGGCCGAGGCGACCTGGACGGTGCGCTCCAGCGGGTCGTAGACCGCGCATATGCAGGTGGCGAACTGGCTCTCGCCGATGCCCGAGGCGGTCTCGTCCAGCCGGGTGAGGACCTGCTCGGGCGGCATGTCCAGGGTGGCCAGGGTGCGGGCGACGGTGCGCAGCTGGCCCATGGTGGCGGCGGCCCGGATGCCGTGGCCCATCACGTCGCCGACAACCAGCGCGACCCGGCCGCAGGACAGC
Organism: Kitasatospora sp. NPDC023118; assembly: GCF_055560875.1. Taxonomy (NCBI): domain Bacteria; kingdom Bacillati; phylum Actinomycetota; class Actinomycetes; order Kitasatosporales; family Streptomycetaceae; genus Kitasatospora; species Kitasatospora sp. NPDC023118. Next base: position 108,750 of record NZ_JBVHHW010000015.1, on the reverse strand, counting down.
GGCACCACGTCGAACCAGTCGCCGCCGACCTCGCTGACCACGCTGCTGGGCAGGTAGCGGTAGGCGATCTCCAGGCCGAGGGTGCGGTGGATCTCCTGCGGCAGCAGGCTGCGCTGCAGGGTGAGGGCGGTCTCCCGCTCGCGCCGGTAGAGCCGGGCGTTGTCGAGTGCCAGCGCGGTGCGGGCGACCAGTTCCTCGGCGAGCGCGACGTCGGCGTCGGTGAACGGCTCGGGGTTGCGCATCCGGATGAACTCGGAGCCGCCGAGCACCATGCCCCGGGCGGTGATCGGCACCATCAGGTACGAGTGGATGCCGGCCGCCATTCCGGGGGCGACCCGGTCCTCGCTGGACACCAGTCCGCGCAGCACCTCCTCGTCCACGTGGGCGCGCAGCAGCGGCCGCCCGCTGCGCAGGCACTGGGTGTAACTGCGGTCGGGGGCGTACTCGGAGGTCTCGCCGACGACATCCACAGCGTGCGCGAGGCCGGACTCGTAGCTCTCCCCGACGGCGACGGCGCGCAGGGTGACGGGCCGGTCGGAGGGGATCGCGGTGGGCTCGGCGCCGCGCAGGACGGGTTCCAGCAGGTCGACGGTGGCGAAGTCGGCGAACCGGGGGACGACGGCCTCGATCAGTTCCTCTGCGGTGCGCTTGAGGTCGAGGGTGGTGCCGATCCGGGCGGTGGCCTCGGCGATGGTGGCGAGCCGTTCCTGGGCGCGGGAGGCGCGGGCCTCGGCCTGGAAGCGCTCGGTGACGTCGATGATCGAGGAGGCGACGCCGAAGACCTTGCCGGTGGAGTCCTCCAGCCGGAAGTAGGAGGCGGACCAGGCGCGGTCCCGCTTGGGGTCGCCGGGGACGCGGCCGTGCGAGCGGGCGTCCACCACGGGCTTGCCGGTCTTGAGCACCTGTCTCATGATCTGCTCGATCTCGGCGGTGTTGATCCCGGGCAGCACCGCGGATATCCGGCGGCCGAGGTGGGCGGCGACCGGAACACCGTTCATCTTGGCGAGGGCCGCGTTGATCCGGACGAAGCGCAGGTCGGTGTCGTAGACGGCCATGCCGATCGGTGAGCGGCCGAAGATGCCGTCCAGCACGGCCAGGTCGGCCTCGACGGCGTGGAGGGCGCGGGTGTCGGAGGCGGTGGCGAGCAGCAGCAGGGTGCCGTTCGGGCCGGCGATCGGGTAGGTGCGGAACTCCAGTTCGACCCGGTGGCCGTCGCGGTGGCGGACCCGGAAGACGAAGGAGGTACCGGTGCCCGCCATGATCCGCTGGAAGATGCCGAGCACCTCGGGGCGGTCGGTGTCGTCGGTGAGCAGCTGGGCGGCGTAGCTGCCGACGGCCTCCTCGGCGGTGTAGCCGAGCAGGGCCTCGGCATCATCGCTCCAGTGCAGGATCAGGCCGTCGCTCTGGAGCAGGGCCGTCGCGAGCGGGACCAGGCGATGGCCCTCCGGGCGCGCGGAGGCGCCGCCCGGTGCGAGGCCGGCGGCGTCGGTCGCGTCCCACTCGTGTCCGTGCATTCAGGCAGCACCCCGGTTCTGCTCGTGCCCGGCCGGGTGGGCCTCGCGGTCCGTGCCGGCCGTGGTTCTTCTCCAGACTGCACGGACATCGGCCGCCCGGCGACCCCTTGGTGAGGGGTGTCCGGCCGCTCCGGTTGTACGGGCGTCATGGGCGTACCGGGCGCAGCGTACTCTCCAGAAGGCCCGCCCACTGCCGGATCACTCCGGAACGTCGAACACTGTCGTCGGTCAGCAGGTTGGCCAGGCCCAGTCCGCGGGCGAGGTCGAGGGTGGCCTGTACCGATTCGCGCACGCCCGGGCGCGTCTCGTCGGCTCCGAGGAACTCCACGGCGGCCCGGTGGGCCTCCCGGCCGACCCGGCCCTCCAGGGCGACGATCCGCTCGCGCAGGGCCTCCTCGGTGGCGGCGGCGGTCCACAGGTGCAGGGCGGCGCGGAAGTCCGGGCCGGTGTAGAGGCGGACGATCATGTCGACCACGGCCCGGGTGCGGTCGGGGCCGGCGGCCGGCAGGTCGTCCGCGTGGGCGCGGACGGCTGCCAGCCGCTCGGCGGTGACGTACTCGACGGCCGCGGTGAAGAGGTCCTCCCGGGTCGGGAAGTGGTGCTGGGCTGCGCCCCGGGAGACGCCGGCCCGCTCGGCGACCACGGCGACGGTGGAGCCCTGCCAGCCGAGCTCGGCCAGGCAGTCCACGGCGGCCGCGAGCAGCCGGGCCCGGGTCGCGCGGCTGCGGTCCTGCTGGGGGGTGCGGACGGCGGGGTGGCTGGTCATGGCGGGCGGCAGTTCCTGTATCGATGGGGTCTGTTCCGGTCGGGGCGCGGCGGGTCGATCCTCACAGACGAGCCGCGGTCTTCGCCGGTCAGGGCCCCCGTTCAGCTCGCCGCCTCGGTCCGTGCGGCCTCGCGGGCGCGCAGTTCGCGGCGGAGGATCTTGCCGGCTGCGGACTTGGGGACGGCGTCGACGAACTCCACCGCGCGGACCTTCTTGTACGGGGCGACCTGCCCGGCCACGTAGCCGGTGACCTCCTCGGCGGTCAGGGCACTGCCGGGGGCGCGGACCACGAAGGCCTTGGGGCACTCGGTGCCGTCGGCGTCCGGGACGCCGATCACGGCGGCGTCGGTGATCTGCGGGTGGCCGAGCAGCACGGCCTCCAGCTCGGCGGGGGCGACCTGGTACCCCTTGTACTTGATCAGCTCCTTGACCCGGTCGACGATGTGCAGGTAGCCGCGCTCGTCCACGCAGCCGATGTCGCCGGTGTGCAGCCAGCCCTCGGCGTCGATCACGGCGGCGGTGTCGGAGGGGCGGCCGAAGTAGCCCTTCATCACCTGGGGGCCGCGGATCCACAGCTCGCCGCGCTCGCCGGCGCCGAGGTCCCGGCCGCTGCCGTCCAGGGCGGTGACCCGCAGTTCGGTGGAGGGGACCATCCGGCCGACCGAGCCGGGTGAGGGGTCGTGGTCGGTCGGGGAGACCACGTGGGTGACCGGGGACAGCTCGGTCATGCCGTAGCCCTGGAGCAGGTGCGGCAGGCCCAGGCGCCGGGCGCAGGCCTCGGCGAGGGCCTGGTCCAGCGGGGCGGCCGCGCACAGCAGGTACTCGACGGAGGAGAGGTCGAAGCCGTCCACCACCGGGTGTTTGGCCAGGGCGAGGGCGATCGGCGGGGCCACCACCAGGGCCTGTACCCGGTGCTGTTCGATCGCGCGGCAGAACTGCTCCAGGTCGAAGCGGGGCAGGACGACCACGGTGGCGCCGCACCGCAGCGGCTGGTTGAGCAGGGCCGCCAGGCCGTAGATGTGGAAGAACGGCAGCACGGCGAGCACCCGTTCGCCCACGGCGGGGCGGTAGAGGGCGTCGGTCTGGGCGAGGTTGGTGGCGATCGAGCGGTGGGTGAGCATCACGCCCTTGGGCAGGCCGGTGGTGCCGCTGGAGTAGGGCAGCACGGCGATGTCCTCGCCCGGGTCGATCGCGGTCTCGGGGGCGGGGCCGGTGGCGGCGAGCAGGTCGGCGAGCGAGCGGTGGCCGTCGGCGCCGTCCAGCACGATGATCTCGGTCAGCGGGCGGCCGTCGGCGGCGAGCTGTTCGGCGGCCGAACGGGCGGTCGACAGGAACGGGGAGACGGTGATCAGCCAGCGGGCGCCGCTGTCGCGGAGCTGTCCGGCCAGTTCGACGGGGGTGGACAGCGAGGACACCGTGGTGACGGTGGCGCCGGCCCGGGTGGCGCCGTAGTAGGCCATCGGATAGACGATCGAGTTGGGACTGAACAGGGCCACCACGTCGCCCTTGCGCACCCCTGCTCCGGCCAGTCCGGCGGCGACCCGTTCGACCGAGGCGGCGAGCCGCGCGTAGCTGACCTGCTCCCCGGTGAGGCCGTCGATCAGGGCCGGCCGCTCGCCGTACTCGGCGGCGGAGCCGAGCACCGCGTCGTGGATCGGCAGGTCGATCACGGGGACGTCCGGGAATTCACTTCGGAACACCAAGGTGAGCCTCCAGCAAGGAAGTTGATGCAGCAACAAAACCGGTGACGGCGTCGGTACGGGGCGCGCTCAGGAGCATACGGACAGTCAGGGGAGTCGCTGGTCCATTGTGAGGAACCGGGGGTGGAGCGCGCGTGGCAAAGTTGCTACCGGGGGCGCCCTTCCGGACGGGCACTACACGCTCGAATGGACGTTCTCGGGCGAGAACGGCACGGCGACGCAGAAGTTTTCGAGGTCTCCTGCGCCACCTCCTCGCCGCCGCCCTCGCCGTCGCCTTTCGCCCTCCCCCTCCCGCTCGCCCTCGCCGTCCGGTTCACCCTCGCACCCGAGTCCAACACCGTGGTGTTCGCCCGCCTGAGCGCCGTGCGGTGCCCCGGGCCGGGGCGGCGGCGCCTCAGGACGGTCAGTACGACTTGGGCAGGCCCAGGGTGTGCTGGGCCACGTAGTTGAGCACCATCTCCCGGCTGACCGGCGCGACCCGGCCGACCCGGGTGGCCGCGAGCAGCGCGCCCAGCCCGTACTCCTGGGTGAGGCCGTTGCCCCCGAGGGTCTGCACCGCCTGGTCGACGGTACGGGCGGCGGCCTCCCCGGCGGCGTACTTGGCCATGTTGGCGGCCTCCCCGGCGGCCAGGTCCTCCCCCGCGTCGTAGAGCAGCCCGGCCTTCTGGGTCATCAGCCGGGCCAGCTCGATCTCCACCGCGCACTGGGCCAGCGGGTGGGCCAGACCCTGGTGGGCGCCGATCGGGGTGGACCAGACGGTCCGGGTCCTCGCGTACTCGACCGCCTTGCCGAGGGCCTGGCGGGCCAGGCCGAGCGAGAAGGCGGCGGTGAGGATCCGCTCCGGGTTGAGGCCCGCGAACAGCTGGAGCAGGCCGGCGTTCTCGTCACCGACCAGGGCGTCGGCGGGCAGCCGGACGTCGTCCAGGAAGACCTGGAACTGCTTCTCCGGGGCAACGAGCTCCATCGGGATCGCCCGGTACTCGAAGCCGGGGGTGTCCCGCGGGACGACGAACAGGCACGGCTTGAGCTTGCCGGTGCGTGCGTCCTCGGTACGGGCGACGAACAGCACGGCGTCCGAGTGGTCGATGCCGGAGACGAACACCTTGCGGCCGGTCAGCAGCCAGTCCTCGCCGTCCCGGCGGGCGACGGTGGAGATCCGGTGCGAGTTGGAGCCGGCGTCCGGCTCGGTGATGCCGAAGGCCATCTTGCGACTGCCGTCGGCCAGTCCGGGCAGCCAGCGCCGCTTCTGCTCCTCGGTGCCGTAGCGGGCTATCACCGTGCCGCAGATCGCCGGGGAGACGATCAGCAGCAGCAGCGGGCAGCCGGCGGTGCCGAGTTCCTCCAGGACGATGGCGAGGTCGGTGATGCCGCCGCCTCCGCCGCCGTACTCGGCGGGCAGGTTGACGCCCAGGTAGCCGGCCTTGCCGGCCTCCGCCCACAGTTCCTCGGCGGGCTCGCCGGCCCGGGCCTTGGCGAGGTAGTAGGCGGAGCCGTAGCGGCGGCCGAGGTCGCCGACGGCCTGGCGCAGGGCCTTGCGTTCGGGGGTTTCGAGGAGCTGACTGCCGATGGCGGACATACGGGGTCCTTCCTCAGGCTTCGGTGGTCTGGACGACGGCCAGCAGGGTGCCGAGTTCGACCTGCCGGCCGGGGGTGGCGAGGAGTTCGACGAGGATGCCGTCGGCGGGGGCGGTGACGCGGTGCTCCATCTTCATCGCCTCCAGCACGAGCAGCGGTTGCCCGGCGGTGACGGCGTCCCCGACGGCGGCGGTGGTGCGGAGCACGGTGCCGGGCATCGGGGCCAGCAGGGCGCCGGGGTCGGTCTGGGCGGTCGGGTCGGGGAAGCGCGGCAGGGCGGTGAGCGCGGTGCTGCCGGTCGGGGTGTCGACGTACACCTGCTGCGCCCCGTCGCCGTAGCGGGCGACGCGGTACGGGCGTCGGACCTCGCCCTCGCGCAGCACGACGCACTCGGCGGTGGCCTCGACGAGTTCCACGTCCGGGTGGTCCTCGGCCAGCAGGCCGGCCCGGGTGTGGCGGTAGCGGACCTCCGACTCCGTGCCGTCGGCGGCCCGGTAGCGCTTGACCTGCGACTGGGAGGGCAGGTTACGCCAGCCGGAGGGGAGGGCGCCGGCACGGGCGGCGGCGTCGGCGAGGGCGGCGGCCAGCGCGGCGCGGCCGACGCCCTTGGTGTCCGGGGCGGTGAGCTCGGCCGCGTGTTCGGTGAGGAAGCCGGTGTGCAGGCGTTCGGCGAGGAAGGCCGGATGCCGCAGCGCTCGGACCAGCAGCTCCCGGTTGGTGGACGGGCCGTGGATCCTCGCGCGGGCGAGCGCGTCGGCCAGCTTGCGGGCGGCGGCGGCGCGGGTCGGCGCCCAGACGATCACTTTGGCGAGCATCGCGTCGTAGTGCGGGGTGATCTCGCTGCCGGACTCGACGCCGGAGTCCAGGCGCAGGCCGGAGCCGGCGGCGATCCCGGTCCCGGTCCCGACTCCGGCTCCGGCTCCGGCTCCGGCTCCGGCTCCGGTGAACTCCTGGTGGTCGTGGGCGAGTTCGAGAAGGTGCAGGGTGCCGGTGGCGGGCTGCCAGTCCTTGGCCGGGTCCTCGGCGTACAGCCGGGCCTCGATCGCGTGGCCGGTGGTCGGCGGCGGGGTGGGCCCGGGGAGCTCCTCCCCCTCGGCGACGGCGAGTTGGAGCGCCACCAGGTCCAGCCCGGTGACCGCCTCGGTGACCGGGTGCTCGACCTGGAGGCGGGTGTTCATCTCCAGGAAGTAGCACCGGCCGTCCTCGGCGAGCAGGAACTCGGCCGTCCCGGCGCCGACGTAGCCGATCGCCCGGGCGGCGTTCACCGCCGCCCCGTGCAACTCGGCCCGGACGTCCGCCGGGAGACCGGGGGCCGGGGCCTCCTCGACCACCTTCTGGTGCCGCCGCTGGAGCGAGCAGTCGCGGTCGCCGACCGCCCAGACCGTGCCGTGCGCGTCGGCCAGCAGCTGGACCTCGACGTGCCGCCCGGTGGGCAGGTAGCGCTCGCAGAACACCTCGTCCGAGCCGAAGGCCTTGGCCGCCTCGGCCCGGGCCGCCGCCAACTCGGCGGGCAGGTCCGCCAGTCGACGGACCACCCGCATGCCGCGGCCGCCGCCGCCCGCCGCGGCCTTGACCAGCACCGGCAGGTCGGCCTCGGTCGGCTCGGCCAGAGCCCCCAGGACGGGCACCCCGGCCTCGGCCATCAGCCGCTTGGCGGCGGTCTTCGAGCCCATCGCGGCGATCGCGGCCGGCGGCGGGCCGACCCAGACCAGGCCCGCGTCCAGCACGGCCCGCGCGAACTCGGCGCTCTCGGACAGGAATCCGTACCCGGGGTGGACGGCGTCGGCCCCGGCGGCCAGCGCGGCGCGCACGATCAGCTCGCCGCGCAGGTAGGTGTCGGCGGGCGCGGCGCCGGGCAGCCGGACGGCGGCGTCGGCCTCCCGCACGTGCGGGGCGGCGGCGTCCGGGTCGGAGTGCACGGCGGTGGTCGCGATGCCGAGCTCCCGGCAGGTGCGGAACACCCGGCGCGCGATCTCGCCTCGATTGGCGACCAGCAAGTTGGTGATCGGAGTCTTGGAAGTCATCGTCGGTAGCCCTCTCACATCCGGAAGACGCCGTAGCCGCGCGCGCCCTCGACCGGCGCGTTGTGGATCGCGGACAGGCACAGGCCGAGCACCGTACGGGTGTCGCGCGGATCGATCACGCCGTCGTCGTAGAGCCGACCGGACAGGAACACCGGCAGCGACTCGGCCTCGATCTGCTGCTCGACCATCGACCGGATCGCCGCGTCCGCGTCCTCGTCGTACGGCTGCCCCTTGGCCGCGGCCGACTGCCGGGCGACGATCGACAGCACCCCGGCGAGCTGCTGCGGGCCCATCACCGCGGACTTGGCACTCGGCCAGGAGAACAGGAAACGCGGCTCGTAGGCCCGGCCGCACATGCCGTAGTGGCCGGCGCCGTAGGAGGCGCCCATCAGCACGGACAGGTGCGGGACCTTGGAGTTGGCGACGGCGTTGATCATCATCGCGCCGTGCTTGATGATGCCGCCCTGTTCGTAGTCCTTGCCGACCATGTAGCCGGTGGTGTTGTGCAGGAACAGCAGCGGCGTGTCGCGCTGGTTGGCCAACTGGATGAACTGGGCGGCCTTCTGCGACTCCGCGCTGAACAGCACGCCCTGGGCGTTGGCCAGGACGCCGACCGGGTAGCCGTGGAGGCGGGCCCAGCCGGTGGCCAGGCTGGTGCCGTAGAGCGGCTTGAACTCGTCGAAGTCGGAGCCGTCGACGATCCGGGCGATCACCTCGCGCGGGTCGAAGGGCACCTTGAGGTCGCCCGGGACGATGCCGAGCAGTTCCTCCTCGTCGTACTTCGGCGGCTCGGCCAGCGGGTCCGCGCCCGGGCCGGGCTTGCGGTGGTCGAGCCGGGCGACGATCCGGCGGGCGATCCGCAGCGCGTCCGCCTCGTCCACCGCGAAGTGGTCCGCCAGCCCGGAGGCGCGGGCGTGCATCTCGGCGCCGCCCAGCGACTCGTCGTCGGCCTCCTCGCCGGTGGCCATCTTCACCAGCGGCGGTCCGCCGAGGAACACCTTGGCGCGCTCCTTGACGAGCACGGTGTGATCGGACATGCCCGGCACGTAGGCGCCGCCGGCCGTCGAGTTGCCGAACACCACGGCCACGGTGGGGATTCCGGCGGCGGACAGCCGGGTGAGGTCGCGGAAGAGGGCGCCGCCGGGGATGAAGATCTCCTTCTGACTGGGCAGATCGGCGCCGCCGGACTCGACCAGGTTGACCAACGGCAGGCGGTTGTGCAGCGCGATCTCGTTGGCCCGCAGGGCTTTTCGCAGGGTCCACGGGTTGCTGGCGCCGCCACGCACCGTCGGGTCGTTGGCCGTGATCACGCATTCCACGCCCTCGATCACGCCGATGCCGGTGACCAGGGCCGCGCCCACCGGGTAGTCGCTCCCCCAGGCGGCCAACGGGGACAGCTCCAGGAACGGGGAGTCCGGGTCGACCAGCAACTCGATCCGCTCGCGGGCCAGCAGCTTGCCGCGCTTGCGGTGGCGCTCCACGTACTTGGAGCCGCCGCCGGCCAGCGCCTTGGCGTGCTCGGCGTCGAGCTCAGCGAGCTTGGCGACCATCGCGGCGCGGTGCTCGGCGTAGTCGGGCCCGGCCGGGTCGACGCGGGTGGTCAGGACGGTCACAGCGGCGCCTCCGGGCTGTCGAGGAGCGTGGTCGGGATGTCAACGAGCCCGGTCGGGCTGTCGAGGAGGGTGGTCGGGATGTCGAGGTGGCGGGAGCGCAGCCACTCCCCCAGGGCCTTGGCCTGCGGGTCGAAGCGGTGCTGGGCGGCGACGCCCTCGCCGAGCAGGCCGGTGACGGTGAAGTTGACCGCCCTGAGGTTCGGCAGCAGGTGCCGGCTGACGGTCAACCCGGCTGTTTCGGGGAGGAGTTCGCGCAGCCTGTCGACGGTGAGGGTGTGCGCGAGCCAGCGCCAGCCGTCCTCGCCGCGGGCCCAGACACCGAGGTTGGCGTCGCCGCCCTTGTCCCCGCTGCGGGCACCGGCCACCAGGCCGAGCGGGGCGCGGCGGGTCGGCCCGGTCGGGAGCTCTTCGGGCAACTCCGCGGCGGCTTCGGTCGGTTGGGAGGTCACCGGCGCGGGCGGGACGGCGATCCGGCGACCGTCCGACAGGACGGCGGTGTGCTCGACCGCCTTGGCATCGACGTACGCGGCGGTGAACACCCCGTACGGCGCGCCCGGGCCGGGCGGGGCGGTCAGATGGAAGCCCGGGTATCCGGCCAGGCCCAACTCGACGGCGGCTTTGCCGAGCTCGCGGCCGACCTTGGCCGGGTCGGGGTCGCGGGCGGTGAGCCGCAGCAGCGCGGAGGCGGTCTCCTCGGTGGCCGCGTCCGGGTGGTCGGTGCGGGCGAGGGTCCAGCGCAGTTCGGCCGGGCGGGCCTCGGGCGGCAGGGCGGCGGCGAACTGCCGTTGCACCAGGTCGGCCTTGGCCTCGATGTCCAGGCCGGTGAGTACGAAGACCACCTCGTTGCGATGGCCGCCGAGGCGGTTGAGCCCGACCTTCAGGGTGGGCGGCGGGGCCTCGCCGCGCACGCCGTCGATCCGCACCCGGTCCGGGCCCTCCTCGTTGAGCCGGATGGTGTCCAGTCGGGCAGTGACGTCCGGGCCGAGGTAGTGCGATCCGCCGGTCTCGTAAAGGAGTTGGGCGGTGACGGTGCCGACGGTGACGGCGCCGCCGGTGCCGGGGTGCTTGGTGATCACGCTGGAGCCGTCGGCGTGCAGTTCGGCCAGCGGGAAGCCGGGGCGGGTCACGTCGTGCTCGCGGAAGAAGGCGTAGTTGCCGCCGGTGGCCTGCGCTCCGCACTCCAGGACGTGCCCGGCCACCACCGCCCCGGCCAGGGCGTCGAGGTCGGCGGCCGTCCAGCCGAAGTGGGCGATCGCGGGCCCGGCCACCAGCGCGGCATCGGTGACCCGTCCGGTGACCACCACGTCCGCACCCTCGGCCAGGCAGGCGGCGATGCCGAAGCCGCCCAGGTAGGCGTTGGCGGCCAACAGGCCAGCGGGCAGGCCCAGTTCGGACCGGTGCGGCAGCAGGTCGTCACCCTCGACGTGGGCGACGGCCGCCCCGATGCCCAGGCGCTCCGCCAACTCCCGCAGCTCGTCGGCGAGTCGGGCCGGATTGAGACCGCCCGCGTTCACCACGATCTTCACGTCCCGCTCGCGCGCCAGGCCGAGGCACTCCTCCATCTGGCGCAGGAAGGTCCTCGCATACCCGAGCGACGGATCCTTCAGCCGGTCCCGGGCCAGGATCAGCATGGTCAGCTCAGCGAGGTAGTCTCCGGTGAGCACGTCCAGCGGCCCGCCCGTGAGCATCTCCCGCACCGCCGCGAAGCGGTCCCCGTAGAACCCCGAGGCATTGCCGATCCGCAGTACCGAGCGTGCGCGCGCCAATGCGCCTCCCCTGCCGGTGGGTTGACGACACCCCGCACAAGCGCCGCCGGGGCAGCAGCGTGGCACCGGCCGGAGAAAAAAGCAATCACGCCTGCTTGTTTTGCTGCAGTATCAGCCACAGCCCGAGCGAGGAAGATGTGTGTCCGTTCTCGGGCGATGTGGCGGAGTCTCAGATGATCTGGCAAGACATCTGGCGAGTTCTCACCCGATCTGGCGAGCCTGATCGTGAACCAGCACCACCGCACCGCCTTCACCGGTAGATGAGAAGCGAGCACAGGCCGGCTGAGGCGAGTAGGCGAAGCGTGGGCGGAGCGCCAGTTGGTTCCGGCGGCACACCGGAGCACATCAGAGAGTTCGAAGTGGGTTACGTCGATGAGCACGGCGTGGAGCGCAGAGAGCCGCTCGCCCGTGCCTGTGCCGTGCGGTTCGAGGATCGGCGCCCCGTGCGGGCGTTCCCTTCGTATCGCGGGCAGCGAAACTATCCGGGCCTGTACTGGTCGGCCACGGTCGGCGGCCATGTTGGCTTCGAGTCCTGGTTGGAGCGGGATCACGCCGTTGCACTGGACTTCGACCGGTCGGTGATCGGGTACGCGTCGCAACCTCTCTGGTTGTTCTGGGCGGACAAGGACGGGCGGCCCCGCGCACATGCCCCGGACTTCTTCGCACGGCTGGGCGACGGCCGAGCGGTATTGATCGACTCCCGCCCGGTTGACCGCCGATCCGCCGAGCGCGACGTGGAGGCATTCGGTGCTACCAAGAAGGCCTGTACGGCAGTGGGTTGGGAGTATCGGCTATGGGGAGAGGTCGATCAGGTCTGGTCTGCCAACGTTCGCTGGCTGGCCGGCTACCGGCATGCCCGGTGTCATGAGCAGTCCGTAGCGGCGCGGCTGCTGCGGCACTTCTCCCAACCTGGCAGTCTGCTCGATGGGGCCGTGGAGGCCGGCGAGCCTCTCGCCACACTTCCTGTTCTCTACCACCTGCTGTGGCGCCAGGAGTTGGTTGCGGACCTCTCAGTGCTTCTCGGCGACCGCACGGTAGTACAGGCCAGCATGGCTCTGGCAGGCAGCCGATGAGGGCATCGGCCGGGCCTTCCGTGCTGAGGGTAGGGGATCGTGTCGTCTTCGGCGGCCAGGAGCAGACGGTGGTGGCCCTCGCTGGAACCTCAGTGCGGCTGTTGTCCGCTTCCGGGGACCAGAGCGTGGTGCTGCTGTCCTACCTGCAGAGTGCGCCGGACTTCACCGTTGTTGGTTCGGGACCTTCGCCCAGGATCACAGCCTCCGGGCTGCTGGACAGTGTTCCGGCTGAGATAGCGGAGCGAGCCCGCTTCTGGGAACGGCACCTGGTGGAGCTGGAGACAGGTTTCCTGCCCGGCGCTCCCGCCGGCGCGCCGCCACGAGACGCGTACGACCCTGCGCGACTCAGCATCACCGAACGGGAGTTGGCCAAAGCCCGCGAGCTGACCGCTCTCGGCGTTCCGGCCGAACTGCGGACCGTCCAGCGGATGCGGCGCCGGTATCGAGAGCAAGGCGTGTGGGGGTTGGTCGATGGCCGCTTCACGCAGCGGCGCAAGGTCACAGGAAACGTCGATCCCCGGGTGGTCGCCGCTGTCACTGCGGCAGTGGAGCGGCAGACGTCCGCATCCACCGGAACGAAGGCGCGAATCCTGCGCCAGGTGACGGACCAGCTCTCAGCAGAGTACGGACCTGGCACAGTTCCCTTGCCTTCACGTGCCACGTTCTACCGGCTGCTAGAGGCACTGGCTGTGGGGCGCCACACCTTCGGGTCGGCAGCGACTCGTCGGCAGACCGCCAACCGTCCCGAAGGGGTCTTCACGCCAACGATGGCTGCCAGGCCTGGCGAACAGGTACAGATCGATACAACTCCGCTCGATGTCATGGCCGTTATGGACGATGGGGTAGTCGGTCGACCGGAGCTGACAATCGCGCTCGACGTCGCCACCCGGACGATCTGCGCGGCCGTGCTGCATCCCGCACAGGCCAAGGCCGTTGACGCGTCGCTGATGCTTGCCCGGATCGTGGTTCCAGAGCCGATGCGTCCGAACTGGTCGGATGCTCTGCGCATGTCGGCGTCGCGGCTCCCGTATGCCCGGTTGGTCGACATTGACACCCGTCTTGAGCAAGTGGCGGCCAAACCGGTGATCGTCCCGGAGACCATTGTCATCGACCACGGGCGGATCTTCGTCTCGGAGACCTTCGTTCGAGCTTGCCGGACGCTGGAGATCTCAGTACAGCCGGCGCGGCCCAGAACGCCCACGGACAAGGGCGTGGTCGAGCGCACTTTCTCATCGATCAACACACTGTTCTGCCAACACGTCGCCGGCTACACCGGAAGGGACGTGACCAGGCGTGGCGCAAATGTGGAGGAGACGGCAGTGTGGTCCGTCTCCGAACTCCAGGATCTGCTGGACGAGTGGATCGTGGCCGGCTGGCAAACACGGCCGCATGAGGGCCTGCGGCATCCCTACATCTCCGACCGGCCGCTCTCCCCCAACGAAGCGTATGCCGCTATGGTCGCCGCTTGCGGCTACGTTCCGCTGGCGCCCAACGGAGACGACTACATCGAGATGCTTCCTGGTGTCTGGCGGACCGTGAACGATTACGGCATCCGTATCGATCACCGCACCTATAACAGTGCAGATCTCACGCCGTACCGGCGCCAGCACTCTGGCGTAACCGCCAGGAACGGCCAGTGGGAAGTCCACTACGACCCTTACGACCTCAGCCGGGTTTGGGTCCGCGACCACCGCCGAGGCGGCTGGATCACAGCCCAGTGGACCCACCTTCCCATGGTCCAGCAGCCGTTCGCAGAGTTCACCTGGCGCTATGCGCGACGGATCGCGGCCGAACGCGGCATGGACGACAGCAACGAAATGGCCGTGGCTGTGCTGCTGGCCGGCGTGCTCCGACGCGCAGAAACGGGCCCCGGTCCCGAGCGTCGCGCGACCGCCCGCGCCCGGGCGGCCACCGCGATGCCTCGCCGATTCCCGCCCGCGCTCATGCCTACACAGCCACCACCACCGGATGAGCGCTCACCGGCGGACGGCGCCGAGATCGTGGATGCCGAGGTCATCGAAACTGACGACGTCGTGCCCTTTGGGGTCTTCGACCCGTTCGAGGAAGGTGGAGCGTGGTGAACACCGATGACGGTATCGACTTCCAACCGCTGGTCACCCGAGAGGGCTGGAGGGCCTTTGCCGACGCCCCGCGACCTGAGGCACCACCACTGCTACCTCCCGCCGCATGGGAGTGCTTGGACCCGCTTGAGCGTGACGCCTACAACCAAGCGCGGATGACCCACCATATGAAGCTCTTGGTCATCGCCACTCCAGCAATCCGGCACATCACCACCACCGGCCGGAAGTTGCTCGCCTACAACGCGCCCAAGACCACCGGCCGCAGAGGCCTCATCGTGTCCGGCCCAAGCGGCACCGGCAAGTCCACCGCGGTGCAGCAGCTCGGCAAGAAATACCACGCCGACGCCATGCGGCAGGCGAACCCTCACAGCGACCGAATTCCCGTCGTCTATATCGTCGTACCGTCCGGCGCGACATCCAAGACGCTATCCATCGAACTCGCGTCATTTCTCGGCCTCCCGATCCGTGCTCGTGCAAGCCAGCACGAGATCACCAATACGGTTTGTACCGTTCTGCGGAAGGTTCGGTGTGGACTGGTGATTGTGGACGAGATCCACAACCTTGACCTCTCAACGCGGGCCGGGGCCGAAGCCTCCGATCAGCTCAAGTACTTCTACGAGCAGATCCGCGCGACCTTCGTCTATGCGGGGATCGATGTCGCAGATCACGGCCTGTTTTCGGGATTGCGCGGCCGCCAGATCGCAGGGCGATTCCTGACCATCCACACATCGGTGTTCGGTCATTCCACCGTTGAGGAGCGGTCGGATTGGAAGAAGGTCGTGGCCACGATGGAGCAGTCCCTACGCCTCTACCGGCACATTCCGGGAAGTCTCATCCGGCTCGCCGCGTACCTCCATGAGCGATCCGCTGGTTCGATCGGCGCGCTGGACCAGCTGATCTACCAAGCTGCGAACGACGCCATCGCAGACGGCACAGAGCGAATTGCCAAGAAGCACTTGGACGCGATCTTGTTGGACACTGCGTCTCAGGGCGAGCCCTGGGCCCTGCCAACTCCGCGGGGCCGTTCACGAGAGCGGGCCGCGCGATGAGGACCTGGGAACAGCCGCTCCGCCAGCTCCCGCTCACGGTCCGGCCGTTTTACCGCGAGACTGTTGTCTCACTAGTATCCCGGCTGGCGGACACCAACGCGATGCGGTTTACCGATCTGTTCCGGCTGCTGGCACCCTGCACTCCCGGAAGACATGTCTTAAACAAAGACGCGATCCTCTCTCCTGTCTCCCTTTCTCGACTCGCCACACTAATCGACAGGGACACTAAAATCCTTCGCATGGTGCTACCCGGACAAGATCACACACCGCATTCCTGGCTAGATCCCACGCAGCCTGGATTGCGATGGTTCAGGACCAGTCCCCAGCCTCAGCCAGCATGCCGAGAATGCACACTACGCCACGGCTCCATCGAAACAATTTGGATCCGAGTCAACAACTGGCAACGAATCTGCCCCATTCACCGACGTTGGATCGATGGCACGCAGCGCGATCTGCATCGGCTACATGAGGTCACCGTTGCTCATAAACGTTACCGATCCCTGCTCGACGGCCCCCATCAACTTCGCGCATCCGAGGCCGTATTCCAAGCCGAAATAATCGTTCTGGAATGGGCCAAGGACCGCCAACACGCAGCATTGACAAGAAGATGGAACTCGCGGGCACAAGCGTTTCGATCCGGGGGACCAAGCAGCCCAGCAAGTATGAGGCTTATCGGATTCCCCGAAACCGTCGCACTTGCCGAAATCATCGCCGACCCTCATTGGCGTCGCCATATCGGTATGGCACTCGATCTCGACCTCGGCCGCTTCTATAGACACGTGGTTCACAAGGTCGGAACGACACTCATCGACGGCGAGCTCCCTTACGGTGACCCACTCACCCGCTGGGTCCATGGATTTCGGGAACGGCATCGAGGTCGGCGCAACACGTACTGGATCAATCGCGACCGCCTCGATCACGTCGACAACCCGTATCCAGACCGCCGCCACTTCGCCTGAGGATACCGGGGGTCGAGACTGGTGAGCTCGCATGTTGAGGTGTCGCGTGTTCCGGACGGATGCGGGCTGTCGTCACTCTTCGTCCGCCACGGATGCGAGCCCACCAGCGCTGAGGCCGTAGTAGAAGGGCGAGGGCCCTTCGATCCCCGCCCGTTCCAGGAACAGCCCCTCGTAGTGCTGCAGCAGCTCCATGTCGAAGTCGACCTCCGGGGCCGTCCCGTCCTCGTTAGGGCTACCGAGAAGAAGCTGTGTCCAGCGCTGCTCGACAGCCGACCACACGACAAGGTGAAAGGGCGCGAAGAACACCCACATAGCGTCGATCTCGTCTGGCAGCGTCGGGGCGGTCAAGGTGTTCGCGATCACCAGGTCGAGACATTCCACGTAGGGCCGGTCGAGAAAGTGGTACACGATGAACACCACCCGCGCCCTGTCGGGCGAGGACTTGTCTCGCAGCTGCTTCGTGGCCCTGGCGATCACCGGCTGGGCGGCCTCGATGACATCGTTTGCTGACATGAACGTCGCCCAATGAGCGTCTGGGTTCTCACCTCGCTTCAGTGCCCGCGAGACCGCAGCTTCGTGCTCGCGGAAGTCACCAGGTATCGACTTCACTTCGAAGTCGACGAACTCAACACCGTTGCGGCCAAGCAGCGACGACAGTGCGCCACTGTCCGAGTCCGCCACGCGGTAGACGAGATCCACGCCGCCATGGACGTCTACGGCGACCGGCACGATGCGGAGATAGGCGGTTGTCAGCATCGCCGCGAGGTGCTCGCCGGAGGCCAGCTTCAGCTTCTTCAAGTCGTCCGCCGGTACGTGCGCCGGCAGCGCCTCCGTCGCCCAGTCCATCACTTCGTAGGTGATGGCGATGATGTGGGTGCCGATGGCTCCGTCGAGCCTCTTGGCGCTGTCGTCGCTCATGGGGGCGAGTGTGGCAGCACCGTGACGCGGTCGCGACGGGTTTCGGGGCCAACTGGTAGGCCCACGTTGAGGCATCGCGTCTTCCTCCGGGGTGGCAGAAGCCCTGTCAGCGTGTGTGGTCTCCGGGCGCGTATCGGCTCCAGGTGCCGCTGGCTTCGGTGACCAGTCGGGTGGCGAGCTTGTCGTGGTAGCCGAGGGGCTTGGCGATGACGGGTGCGGGGCCTGGAGGACGAGGGGTCGGATGGCGGAGGTGCGGGCTCGTTGATTGGGGATGCCGCGGTTGGGGTCAGCGTGGACGAGAGCAGACCCGCGGTTGAGGTCGCCAACATTGCGAACCCGGTCGTACTCGCCGACTTCCTTGCTACGTTGCGAGCGGATCGTCAGCGTTGCTCGTGACTGGCCCCCTGGAACGGAGAGCTCTACTCAACGTCCCAGAATTCCATGAGCCGCTACGCCGTGGTTGTCGTCCTTCCAAGTCAAGCACGGCACAGACCTGCCTCAAGGTCAGCCCCTGCGCTCGCAGTTCACGGGCTCTGTTCAGTGTGGCCTGTTCTCCGAGGTCCATGACCAGGGCGCCAGCATCCGATCTCCAGCCGAACGGCGGTGCGCCGTAGGCATAGCCACCAGCCGCAGCTTTCTTCTGTCTCGCGACCTGAGACGGCAACTCCCACCGTTTGCCCAGTGCACGCGAGATGATCTCTGCGGCCTCGTCATCTGAGATCCGGTGCCGATCTCGCCAGAACTTGGCCTCAGCTCGACGAGACTGGAACTCGTCCGTCCAGTCACCAACTCCGGGGGCGAAGACACGTACGCCCGCTACGACGCCGCCCACTGCCACGAGGCCGTGGTCGTTGAGCCGACGATCAGCGAGAACGATCCCCTTCGCTCGCCCCACCACGTCAGCGTCTTCAACCCTAATGTCCAGACGGTGGATCGCCACCAACTCGTGGCTGAGCTTCCGCACCCACCTGCGGATTGACCGCTCCTGATCTAGCCCATGTCGACCGAACCCCTGCTGAAGACCTTCAGCAGGGGTAACAATCCCCACGACGCGCATGTGCCCCCGACCTTGCTGCAGTTATTACTGGTGGCGCGAGACTTGTGCTCCGCTTCACGATGGCAAGACCGAAGCCCCCGCGTCGAGTCCCGCCAAGAACTCGCGACGCAGGGGCCTATCGACAATCCCTGGAGGGACCGTCATGTCCAACCGTACGCAATCTCGCACCGGTCGGCCATCCGAGCACCACCCCGACTCATGCAAGTGCTATAGCGGAGGACGGAGCCAGCGGCGTGGACTGCTCCTGCACGTCAACTCACCCTCGTTCTCTGCGTGCACGGCAACCCTCGGAGCAAGCTCCGTCGGAGCCGTCCTCATTGACGGAATCGTGCCCCCGAGTTCGCCGCTGGTGTGGCCGTTGGTGGTCCTGGCGCTCGGGAGCATGGCTTACGACCTTGGCGCACGAGCGTTGAGGCGACGGAACACCTGAGTGGCCACCCGCAGCTCAACCCGGCTATGCCTTGGGCCTGCCAGAGTCTTCCGCGTCGCTGACATGATCCATCGCAGTGCCAGACTTGCGGTACTCACGTGGCAGTCCCAAGGTGGCCAGGCCCATGCTCTGTGCCCGTAGCCGCATACCGAAGTCGTCGGTCAGTACCCGGGCTCCAGCCTGTGGCTGGAGCTGATCGATTGCCACCGCGCACCGAAGGATCTCGACATCGGCCTCACCACGGCGGTGCCCCGGTGGGTCCAGTCGAATCTCAAGAGTCACGCCCTTGCGCAGCGTTACCGCCTCGCCTGGGTTGGCACCGACGAGCTTCCGCTCAAGGTAGCGGATGGCGGTCGCCGCCTTCTTGGCAAGGTCCCCCGCGCCATACTTCTGCTTGTCCAACTCGTCGATCACCACCAGCGGCACCACCAGACGGGCCAACTTGCCCTCAAGGCCCTGATCTATGAGCAGACTTCGCCAGTCGATGTTCTCCGGCTGCTGCCAATGGTTGAGCATGTTGGTGTCATAGACGATCGGAACACCCGGGCGATGCGCGTAGGCACGAAGCTCCCGCAGGTCCGCCTGCGCCTGCTCCAGAACGTTGAGTTGCGCATCCATCTCGCGATAGACCGCCGCAACCACGCCGGGGCCGATGCCACCAGTACCGAAGATCTGCCAGTAGGCCGGCGACTGCAGACTGCCAGCCAGGTCGGGCTCGGCAAAGGCCTGCGCCAAGGTGGGCACGAGATTGTTGACCGTCCGCAGGTAGGTCTCGACGGCGCTTCCGCCGGGCGAGCCGGCCGAGCGGGCATTCGACCACTGGTTGACTGCGTCGGAGAGGTAGCGCTCGGCAGTTTCCAGCGCGATGAGAGGCTTGAGGCGCATAGCGGCGATCCTGGCACAACTGCCGATACGACACTCCTACATGGTTGGCATCACAGTCTTGACCAACTTCTCGCCAGTTGGGCTGAGACACCATGAGGAGCAAACGTCTCAGAGCGAGTGGCGACTCCCAGACCAGAAGCCGGCCGCTCGCCAGTTCTCTTGGGAACGGACAATGTGGCTGGTGTCCGTTCGCTCGTGACGTGGCAGACGCCCCGCTGACCTGTCGAGCGCCGTGGCAGGTTCTCACCCGATCTGACGAGGTTCTGCCCGATTCCCTGCGCCGGTCAGAGCCCTGCCAGTACGGATGACGTGCCTCGGACCCTGCCGGTTCGCCGGCTCCCGCTGACCGTCCGGCCGGTGCCTGATGAGACGGTCGTCTCGTTCAGGCCCATGCCCGCTACCGATCGCTCCTCGACGGCCCGCGCCACCTGCGCGCGCCGAGTGCCCTCCGGTCAGCCGAGCACATCGTCCTCAACTGGTCCTGGGACCGAATGCACCCTGAACTGGACCAGCGCTCATGAGAAGCGCGGAATCGTGACCGCAGACGACCAGACGACCGGACGTCAGAGCCCCCGTGCTTCGCCATCGGTGGACCCGATGCTGATGGGGCTCTTCGAATTTCCCCACCCGCCGCTCAGGTGCTGGCCAGACATGCTCACTTGGATTTCCCATGCTGGAACAGGCGGTGGGTACACCGATGGCGAGAGCGGAGGTCGCCGCTGAGCGGGTTGGGAAGGAGAGCAGCTACCTATGGCTTACCTGACAAATGATCATCTGGCGGGTTCGTGGGACCAGGAGCACGGCCACGGGCGCGACGCAGAACGGCCGGCTCGCTGGATACGGAGAGCGAGCCGGCCTGCGGTTGCCCGGCTATCGATGTACTCGTCTCTGATCGTGCGGGGTCGTGAGTTCGAGCTCTGACCAGGTAGACGGTCCGCTTGGTGACGCCCCGAGGCCGCCTCGCGGGTTTGAGCCCGGTGCCGCGACTGACGAACCTGGCGAAGAGTCGTGTCCTACCGGCTCGAGGCGCGGCCAACCGCCCCCGCTACGTCCTACTTCTCCTCCGGCTCCCAGGCGCGGAGCAGGTCGAGCAGCCCTGCGTCTCCGTCAACGTGCAAGGAGCCGGCCGGGATACGGTCGTACAAGTAGAGGACCAACTCACTGGCCGTGCCATGGACGGAGGCGCCGGCCGCGTCCGAGTCCTCGCCGGTCGCGGCAATGGGTGCGGGGATGCGGGTGACGCGTGCACCGTCGCCGTCGACCGTGAGGCGCCAGGAGCGGCCCTCGGAGGCGTGGAAGTCGAAGGCCGTGGGCTTGTGCGGCCAGGCACTCGGCGTTGCGCAGACGGTGAACAGGAACTCCTCCACACCGTCGAGTGTCACCTCGACCGGCAGCGGCTGCGGGGCGCCCCCGGCGAGTTGGGCGTCGTACGTGTGCACCGCGCTCTCCTGGACCCGGTGCCGGGCGACACCGCCGGAGGTTTGCGGTGACTGCGACGCAGGCCACCACGTCCAGCAACCGCTCTCCGGTCCTGCCTCGCGCAGGGCGCTCAGCAGAAGCTGCGTCGACGCGGCCAGCCAAGCCAGCAGGGCCTCACGCTCCTGCGGCACTTCCAGAGCGGCGCGCGCAGCGGTGGCCTCGGCCGGGGGAGCGTCGGCAGGCCCCGCGCCGACGATGGCGGCCCAGAAACGGTCTCCCCCACCCAGGTGCTTCACCAGATCGAACAGCGTCCACCCGGGGCAGGTCGGCACCTGTGCGTCGAGACTGGGCGCGGCGGCGACCGCGGCGCGGAAGGCGGTCGACCGTTCATCGATCAGTCGCAGCAGGTCGGGGAACTCAAGATTCTTTTCCACGCCGGATGTCTATCACCGTGCTCCAGGCGACCGCACGCGGATTTTCACAGCCGACGCGGCGGGCGCGCGGCACGGCCCGCGCACCCTCGGGTGGCGCGGTGCCCTGTTCTCATGCGCAGCATCGGTCGAAGTCGCCCGATCGGGGATTCCCGTTCGACCAACACCCCTCAACATCGGAACGACAACAGCCACTGATATCTGAGTGGCTGTTGTCTTTCCGGGCTTGAGGGCTGCGTTTCCGCTGGTCAGGAATAGGGTCGGTGGTCTCGGGGAGTGGTGAGGTGTCGAGTCGTCGCTCTGGTGGAGGTCGGGATGCCGTCGGTCGTGGGGCTGCTGGAAGATCGTGAGCTGACCGCTCGTCGTCGTGTGGCCGCGCTGCGGGAGGAGGCGGACCGTATCCAGGCCGAGCTGGTCGCGGCCGAGCGGGAGTGGAACGAGTGGGTCATCGCCCGTTCACGCGTCGGTGAGGTGCTGTCCCCGGGCGAAGGAGACGCCGCCGAGGAGTCGTCGGATCGCGGTGAACCGCCGACACCGCCTGCGTCTTCGGAGGCGGCGAGCCGAAGTCGGTGGTGCCGATGTGGCGTGCGGGGCTGGCCTGGTCGGCACTGTCGGCGGACTATCAGCGCATCGTGCAGGTTCTCGCGGACCGGAACCGTCTGGGTCAAGGCCCGCTGACCTGCCAGGAGATGGCCGCCGGCTTCGGTCTGGACCCGGTGCCCGCGAAGATCGAGGCGTTGCGGTCGAAGGCGAAGCGGCTGACAGCGCGCGGATGGCTGGCCGAGCCTGCGCCGGGCCGGTTCACGCTCGCGAAGGCCGTGGCCGGGCCAGGCGGCGGGTCATGAGCTGCGTCATCGACCAGTGGACCATCGCCTCCGCGCTGCCGGTGGATCGCTCGAAGTCCCGCACGAGGCGGCGGCTTCGCATCAGGTGAGCGAAGAACCGCTCCACGATCCACCGCTTGGGCAGCACGACGAAGCCGCGCATGTCGTCACTGCGCTTGACGATCGCCAGGACCAGCGCGAGGACGGCCAGGCAGTACTCGACGAGGCTGCCGGTGTAGCCGCCGTCGGCCCAGACCAGCGCCAGCCGGTGGTGCGCGGCGGCGACCTGAGTGAGCAGGACCTGGGCTGCGGCGCGGTCTCCGGTGTCGGCGGAGGTGACCATCACGGCCAGCAGCAGGAGGCCGAGGGTGTCGACCACGGCGTGCCGCTTGCGGCCGTTGATCAGCTTGCCGCCGTCGAAGCCGCGGCTGTCATGGCCGACGACGGCGTCCGCCTTGACCGACTGGGAGTCGATCACGCCCGCGCTCGGCTCCGGATCCCGCCCGGCCTGCTCGCGGACCCTGCGGCGGAGCCGGTCGTGGAACTCGCGGACCAGGCCGTGGTCGCGCCAGCGGCGGAAGAAGGCGTAGACCCGGTCCCACGGCGGGAAGTCGGCCGGCATCGCCCGCCACTTCGTGCCGTTGTCGACCAGGTAGCGGATCGCGTCCAGCATTGCGCGGTGGCAGTACGCCTCCGGCTGCCCGCCCCGGCCCCGAAGCCAGCCCGGCACCGGCAACAGCGGCCGCACCACCGCCCACTCCGCCTCGGACATGTCCGTCGGTAGCGGCGCGCACGGACCCCGTGGTCGGCGGCGTTCCCGAACCGGTGTGCCAGGCAGTCACACACGAGAGTGACCGAAGTGGACCCCGCTTCCGCGATGCCGTAGAACTGCGACAACAGGGCCTCCTGGATCGCTCTTTGGCGTAGACACCCTTCGAGCTACCAAGAGGCCCTGCTTTCATGCGCGGCGGTCACCGCACTCACCCGATCGAGACTCCCGTTCGACCAGCACCCCTCAAGATCGGAACGACAACAGCCACTAACAAACCACCGGTAACCGCGATGTCCTGACCGCGCCGCATTGGCCCGGGGGTGTACGCCCCCGGGCCAATGCATGCGCCCTGGATCGATCCGGCGGGCCGATGTGGCGGGAGTGGCGTCCGGGACATCGTTGTCCCCATGGTTCTCCGCACACTGATCTCGCGTCACCGGCCGTCGGGGCGGCTCGGCACCGGACTGGCCGCGCTCTGCCTGGCCTCCGTCGCCGCCACCCTGCTTCCGGGGCAGGCCGTCGCCGCCGGCCAGGACGGCCAACTCGGCGGCCGGGAAGGCTATTCGGCGCAGATCCGGCGCACCGAGTACGGCATCCCACACATCCTCGCGCACGACTTCCGCGGCCTCGGCTACGGCTACGGCTACGCCTTCGCACAGGACGACCTGTGCGAACTCGCTGACCAGGTACTGACGGTACGCGGCGAGCGCGCCCGCTACCTCGGCGCGGACGCGAAGGCGTCGAGCGGGTCCGACAACCTGACGAGCGACGTGTACCACGAGGGCCTTCGGCGCGCCGGTACCGTCCAGCGGCTGATGGCCGAGCCCGCGCCGCTCGGCCCGACCGACGACGTCAAGCGGCTGGTCGAGGGCTACGCGGCCGGGTACAACCGCTACCTGCACGACACCGGGGTGACCAACCTGCCGGACGAGGGCTGCCGGGGCCAGGACTGGGTGCGGCCGATCACCGCCGAGGACGTCTGGGGGCTGGTCTACGAGGTCAACACGTCGGCCGGCCTCGCCGGTGCCCAGGGCGCCATCGCGGCCGCCACCCCGCCGACTCCGGGCACGCCGTCCGCTCCCGCCCCTTCCGCCCCAGCCCCGTCCACCGCCGCCCGTTCCGCTGCCCCTGCCCCTGCCCCTGCCCCGGCGCCCGCGTCTCCGACGGAGGCTCCCGGCCGCGACCCGGAACTCGGCAGCAACGCCTGGGCGCTCGGCCGCGACGTCACCCGCGACCACGACGCGATGCTGCTCGCCAACCCGCACCTGCCGTGGACCGGCTCCGACCGCTTCTACCAGGCGCAACTGACCATCCCCGGCGTCCTGGACGTCTCCGGCGCCGGTCTCTACGGCACCCCGCTGCTCCAGATCGGCCACACCCGGAGCCTGGCGTTCACCGCGACGTCGAGCTTCGCCCAGCACGCGGCGCAGTTCCGTCTGACGCTGGCGCCCGGCGACCCGACCAGCTACCTGGTCGACGGCAAGGCCGAGCCGATGGGCCGCCAGGAGGTCCCGGTCACCGTCCGAGGCGCGGACGGAACGCTCTCCACTGTCACCCGCACCCTGTACACCTCCCGCTACGGCCCGGTGCTGGGCGGCAGTTGGAGCACCGACCACGCCTACGCCCTGCGCGACGCCAACGCCGGAAACCTGCGCTCGATGAACGAGTGGCTCGCGATGGACCTCGCGCAGAGCCTCGCCGAGTTGAAGCAGGCGCAGGACACCTACCAGGGCGACCCGTGGAACTACACGACCGCCACGGACTCCACCGGTGAGACGTACTTCACCGACGCCTCCGCCGTCCCGCACCTCACCGACGCGCAGGTCAAGCACGCACCTGGCCAACCCCGACGCCCCGCTCACCGGCTATCCGGCGGTCTACGGCACCTTCCCCTGGATCGGGACGCGCGCCCAGTTGGGCCTGCGGATGATCGCCGACCGGCGCGACGGCAGTGACGGCCTCGGCGCCCCGGGCTTCACCCTGTCCACCCTGCAGGCCACCATGGTCGGCGACCGCGTCTACAGCGCCGAGCTGGGCCGGGACGACGTGGTCGCGATGTGCCGGGCCAACCCGGTGCTGAACGACAAGGACGGCCACCCGGTCGACGTCAGCGCGGCCTGTGACGTCCTCTCCGCCTGGAACACCCGGGCCGATGCCGACGGCCACGGCGCCGTCCTGTGGGGCGAGTTCGTCAACGACCTGTACCGGTACCGGACCGACGCATGGGAGCGAGTGCCGTACGACCAGGCGAAGCCGCTGACCACCCCGGCCGGCATCCGGGGCGACAGCACCACCGCCCGGACGGCCCTGGCCACCGCGGTGGCACAACTCACCACGGACGGGACCGCGTTGAACGCGACCACCGGCGACGTCCAGCGCTGGGCGGGCATCCCGCTGCACGGCTGCGACTCCGGCGAGGGCTGCTTCGACGTCGTCCGGGCGGGCGCCGACTCCGGCAGCACGGGCGCGGTGCACGCGGACGGGACCGCTCCCGCCTACGGCTCCAGCTTCGTCATGGCCACCGAGCTGACGCCGCAGGGTCCGCGCACCCGGACGGTGCTCGCCTACGGCGAGTCCGTGAACCCCGCCTCGCCGCACTACACCGACCAGACCGAGCTGTTCTCCCGCAAGCAGTGGGTGACGGAACGGTTCACCGAGGCCGAGATCAAGGCCTCCCCGCAGCTGGAGGTCACCCGCCTGCGCGGCTGACCCGGACCGGACAAGCTCTGGGCCGGGCCCTACTGCGGGCCCGGCCCCGCGCCGACGCTGACCAGTCCGCTCTCGTACGCGGTCACCACCGCCTGCGCCCGGTCCCGCAGCCCCAACTTGCCGAGGAGCCGCGCCACATGCGTCTTCACCGTCGTCTCGGACAGCTAGAGCCGGGCGGCGAGTTCGGAGGCGGCACGAGCGGGCGCGACAGACTGGGACAACAGGGCCTCTCTGTTGCTCGGTAGGACTTCGACAATCCCCGAACTGTGCAGGAGGCCTGCCGCTATGCGCCCACTGGACCGTGATCACCCGATCGAGGCTTCCGTTCGATCGGCAAGCGCCGTGATCGGTACGACAAAGTTCGACTGCCGAGCGCACCTCTCTTGGGACGATGACTTATCAGGCCAGGAACCTGGCCACCCGGTCGCCCCAGGCGCGCACACCCGCCGAGTCGCTCGACACGTGCAACTCAGCGCCGGGGAGTAGGTCAGCGAGCTGTTCAGCGGTGGACCTCGGGTGGCCGGGGTCGTCCGCGAGGGCCAGGATCAGGGTGGGCTGGGTGAGTTCGCCGAGCTTCTCGCGGGGCGGCAGGTCCGAGGCGGCCAGCCCCTGGAAGAGCGCAGGCAGCAGCTCCGGCTGCACACCAAGCTTCCGCGGCGGGTAGGGCAGGCCGGACAGCGAGGGCGGAATCGGAGCGGCCGGCGGCGGCCGCCGCGGTGAACGCGCCGACGCCGTGCTCCGCCACCAGCCCGGCAGCCATGCGGTAGTTGTCGGCCTGCGCGGCCCGCGTCTCCCATGCGGTGGGCGGGATGACCAGCACGAACCGGTCGAACTGCGCCGGGGCGTTGACCGCTGCGTGCAGCACCGTGGCACAGCCCAGCGAGGCCCCCATCCCGGTCACCGGTCGCGTCCCGCCCAAGTGGTCGAGGAGTTCGACGAGGTCGGCGGCGAAGCGTTCGAAGCGGTAGTCCTCGGGATCCGGGCGGCCGGTGGATGCGCCGTGTGCCCGTGCGTCGTATCGGACGAGCCACCGCTCAGGCAGGCTCGCGACGGCCTCCCAGTTGAGCATGCCCAGCTCGTCCTCGGCCTTGCGGCTGAGGAGCGCGCCGTGGGCGTAGACGGCAAGGGGGCCTTCGCCCTGGTCGTCGTAGTCGATGCGGATGCCATCGTGAAGGGTGAAGTGCGTGATCACGGCAACCGGACATCGAGCACATTCATTCCGGGCGTCAGTGTCGCAGGGGGCGACGGCAGGCTCGCTGAGGGTGCGCCAGGTGTCTGCAGCCCGACCGCCAACGCTCCGGCGCCGGATACCGTCTGGACGGTCCGGACAATCGACCGGGTTCCTGTATTGGTGGGCCAGAGGTGGGAAGACCTGCCTTCACACCCGGGCCGGCGGAGAATCACCCAACCGGGAAACCCTGTTCGACCACCAAGCACCCCTCTCGGTACAACAACGGCTCCTGAGCAACCCCCAGGCACGGCAAAGGCCAGTTCGCGGCAGGCCAAGCGATCCAGGCCTTGCCTGCAACGAGGCCGAGGCGCTGCCACGGCCTGTCGGCGGGCGGCCCGCGAAAAACGAGTTGTTCGCGGGCCGTGGCCTCGATCATGATCGCCTGCATGGACCTGTAACGGCTGCCACGTAGCAAAGCCAACCTGTCGCGCGGTTGACCCCGGAGCCTGACGACTCGGCCCCGAGGCGATGACTCGCGCCCTCGTGTGCATCCGTCATATCCCAGGAGCCGCAGCCTCGCCTGCGAGAGCTCCTGGTCAGTCCTGAAAGCAGCCACATCCATGAATACCGACCGCAAGGCCCTGTGGGCCGTGCGTGAGTCCGCGCTGCCCACCGTCGTACGCCCCTGCCCGGACTGCTCCGGCAGCCGGCACCGTCCCTCGGGCAAGATCCGTGTCAACGCGAGCGGCAAACTCCTCGACGTCTGGCTTCTCCTGAGCTGTGCAGGGTGCGACCGGACCTCGAAGGTGCCCGTCCACGAGCGCGTCCACGTCTCGTCACTGGAGCCCGCTCGCCTGGTGGCGTACGAGAACAATGACCCAGCCGTGGTACGGGAGCTGACGATGAGTGCGTCGCTGGCCGCGAAGAACGGATACCGCCTCGACTGGACCGGTACGTGGGAGGTGGAGACCCGCACGCCCCTCTACGCACTCGACGACCCGGCGCCACTCAAGGTCCTGGTCAGCTTCGAGCTGCCCGCGCCGGTCCGGGTCGAACGACTGCTCATGCTCGGGCTCGGTCTCAGCCGCAGTGGGGTACGACGCATGGTCGGGGACGGGCGTATCCACCTGCCGCTGGCCCTGGACGCCAAGGCGCATCGTGACTTCGAGCTCACCATCCACGATCTCGGTTCCGTCGATGCTGCGAAGCACTCGAAGCTCCTTGGCGCTCCGACCGACGTGCGCACCGACCTGAGCCGCGTCGGGTTGCACGACACGCCACAGCACGTGTCGCGATCGGCGGCGGGAGCGTAAGAGCGGGGCAGCAGGGCCTTCTGGACAGCCTGTTGGCGTAGACAACCTTCGAGCTGCCAGGAGGCCCTGCTCTGTGCGGCACCAGCCACAGTCACCCAATCGAGACTCCCGTTCGACCGACACCCCACAGGATCGGAACGGCAACAGCCGCTCAAGATTCGCTGTCGCAGGTCACCTGTGCAACTGCCACGGGGCTGATTGTGCCTCATGTGACAGAACGCCTGATTTCTCTCTGACCAGCGAGTTCAGGTTGACAACCCCAGATAACGCTGGAGCCCGTCTCGGAGGGCTTCGTCGCGGAGTGCCCTGACTTTTCCTGACAGCCGGGGCATTCTTGCCGAGCCTTGGCACTATCGACATGAACGGGGGAACGTCTCACACCCAGTACCCCAACATTGGCCACTTCACTTGAGAACCGAGAGATCTACATCTCTCGTCCGATCTGGTGAGTCACAGCTCATGGGCTCACCAGGTCGCCAGACCTACTGAGAACGGACAGCTGGAAGCGATAGACGGCGGTTGGGACCGATGGGTGGCGGTTCCGCGACCTCACCACATCGACGCAACCGTTACCTGAGTGCTCGTCTCACGCTCCGTCATCGACGGCCGCGAAGGCCGCCAGCTATCACTTCCAGAAAACGCCAACTACCTGAGCCTGGAAACGATAGGTGGAACCGGCGGGGCATGATTAGCTGGCGGTCTCTGGTCGATGGGACACGCTTGTTGGCACCAAGTGGTCACGCTTCTTGCCACCAGCCGCGAGTTGCCATCGAGGTTACCGAGGAGGGCTTCTGATGCGCAGCGTGACCTACTCGATGGGTGTCTCACTCGACGGCTACATCGTCGGGCCGGACGGCGACTTCGGCTGGGCGGCGCCGGACGAGGACGTCTTTCGCTTCTGGCTCGACGAGATCCGAGAGGTCGGCGTCCACCTGTTGGGACGACGGCTGTACGAGACGATGCTGTATTGGGAGACCGCCGATCAGGATCCATCGCTCGACGACTCAATGCTGGAGTGGGCCGCGCTCTGGAAGCCGCTCCCGAAGGTGGTGTTTTCCACCACGCTGTCGGCGGTGCAGGGCAATGCCCGCCTGGCTTCCGGCGGTCTGGCGGAGGAGATCGAGCGGTTGCGAGCCGAGCCGGGGGAGGGCGACATCGCGATCGGCGGCGCGACTCTCGCCGCCGAGGCGGCCGGATTGGGTCTGATCGACGAGTACCGGGCCATGGTCTACCCGGTGCTGGTCGGCGGTGGTATTCCGTTCTTTCCCCAGCACGAGCGCCGGGTGGATCTCGAACTCGTCGAGACCCGCACCTTCAGCTCGAGAGTCGTCTACCTCCGCTACCGCGTGGCGTGCTAGCCAGGCTCGTCGCGGAGCGACCCCGCCCATGAACGGGGTCCCGCAGAGCACAGGGCTGCCCGGATCCTGTCCGGTTCCACCTTGCGTGACCAGGTTCCAACTGACGTGTCACGGCTCACTTGAGCCGGGACACGTCAGTTGGAACCATGGGGGTGTGGTGACCGTGCGATTCGGATCCCCGGGTCACGATTGTTGGAACCAAATGGTCACGCTGCTTGCAACCTGCGGTGAATTGCCATTCATGTTGGAACCAGTAGCGGCGCGGAGCGTTGCCCCGGGCACCGGAGCGTCGGCCGGGGCGGCCGCCGCAGTCGATGAACCTGTTCGAGACGCGCGGGCGAAGTGGCCTCATCCCGGCGGGTGATGACCGCCATGCAGATCACCAGGGAACTACGCCGGCGTCGTCGAAGAACTGGCCGGTCGGGCCGTCGTCGGGCAGGGTCGCGAGTTTGATGGCGATTGCCGCGCCCTGTTCGGGGGTGCGCACGCCGCGGAAGCCGTTGAGGTCGGTCGCGACGTAGCCGGGGCAGCCGACGTTGATCAGGATGTTCGTGCCGCCAAGCTCCCGGGCGTACTGGAGGGTGACGGCGTTCAGGAACGTCTTCGACGGTGCGTACGCCACGGACACCGGACCTGTCGTCTGCTCGGCAGCGGGTCCTGACTGCCGGGTGAGGGAGCCGACGCTGCTGGACATGTTCACGATCCGTGGTGAGGCGGAGCGGCGTAGCAGCGGCAGCATCGCGTTGGTGACGCGGATGACGCCGATCACGTTGGTCTCCACGACCGTTCGGATGGTGGCGGGATCGACCCGGGTGGGCTCCTGCGGCATGCCGCCGGTGATGGCGGCGTTGTTGACGAGCACGTCGAGGCGTCCGGCCTGTTCCTCGATCAGCCGTGCGGCGGCGGTCGCGCTCGCGTCGTCGGTCACGTCCAGTGGGACGCCGAACGCGTCGACGCCGGCTGCGCGCAGTCTCTCCACCGCGGCCTTACGGCGCTCATCGTCGCGGGCGCCGACGCCGACGCTCCAGCCGAGGGCGCCCAGGCCCGCGGCGATCTCGTAGCCGATTCCCTTGTTCGCGCCGGTGACCAGCGCAATCGTTCGTTCACTCATGAGAACCATGCTGCCCTCGGACCCCGGCGGGGGTCCAAGACCGATGGAGTGGGCAACGATACCGTCCGGGTATTGATCCGGAGTACCGTGGCCGGGTGGAGACCCGGGAACTGCGCTACTTCGTTGCTGTCGCTGAAGAACTGCACTTCGGGCGCGCCGCGCAGCGCCTCGGGATCGCACAGCCGCCTCTGTCGCGGGCGATCCAGCAGCTCGAACGCCGACTCGGGGCAGCGCTGCTGGATCGGACCAGCCGCACCGTCAGGCTGACCGAGGCCGGCTCGGTGCTGCTGGTCGAGGGCCGGGCGGCCCTCGACGCGGTCGACGCCGCCGAGCGTCGGACCCGCCGCGCCGCCCTTTCCGTGACCGGCCGCCCCGGCCTGGTCCTGGTCACGAAGGCCAGCGCGTCCCGTGAACTGCTGGCGAGACTACTCGACGCGTACGCCGCCGAACCCGGCGCGGTCCCCGTCGAGGTCATCCTGTGCGGTCCTGCCGAGCAGGAACGACTTTTGCGCGAGGGCCGGGCCGACGTGGCGCTGCTGCACCGGCCGTTCGACTCGACGACCGGGTTCGACACCGAGGAGCTCAGCATGGAGGGCCAGGTGGTGGTCCTGCCAGCCGGGCATCCGCTCACCGCCCGGGCACATGTGCACATGGCCGACATCATGGAGCTGCCTGGCCTGCCGCTGCCACGCTGGCCCGATCGCGACGGCAGTTACCCGCCCGGCTCCGGCCCGCGGGTCCGCGACCACGCGCAGTTGTTGCAGCTCGTCGCGCTCGGCCGTGCTTGCGCGGTCTCACCCGAGTCGTGCCGAGCCCAACTGCACGGTGACCTCGCGGCCGTGCCCGTGCTGGACGCGCCGACAGTCACCACCGTGATCGCCTGGCCACCGCACAGCCGGTCCAGAGCCCTCGCCGACCTTGTCCGGACTGCGACACGTCTCCAGTAGTTCCAACATGCCTGGCCAGGTTCCACCTATGGTGGCCCGGCTCATCACTGCCACTGCCAACTCTCGCAACGACCTGCACGAATAGCGAACCTGCCCGCCACCTACCGCTCCGCTTCCAGTCACAGAAGGTGCGACCGGAAAGTCCCGGTTGGCGACTGGAAGCTGCAGTTGGCGGAGCCACTGGCCAGCTACGGACCGTCATCGCGTGCCGCTCTGGAAGAGCTGCTACACCGATCACGACTCGGTCGGACGGACCGATCAGGATTCGAGAAGCGCCCGGGCCGGGGGCACCCCTAGCGTTGCGGGCATGGACGACATCACCATTCACTGGACCTTCCTCCCCCACACCGACCCCGAGGCCTCGCTCGCCTTCTACCGCGACCTGCTGGGCTTCGAGGTGCGCAACGACGTCGGCGGCGGCCCGATGCGGTGGATCACCGTCGGGCCGGCCGGGCAGCCGAGCGTTTCCCTGGTGCTGGAGCCGCCGACCGCCGATCCGGGCGTCACCGAGGACGAGCGGCGTACGATCGCCGAGATGATGGCCAAGGGGACCTATGCGCGGCTGGTGCTCGCCACCGCCGACCTGGACGGGGTGTTCGACCGGCTGAAGTCCGGCGGCGCCGAACTCGTGCAGGAGCCGACCCTGCAGCCGTACGGCATCCGCGACTGCGCCTTCCGCGACCCGGCGGGCAACATGATCCGCTTCAACGAGGTGCGCTGAGCCTCCGCCCGCCCCGAGGGGTGACCCCTCGGGGCGGGCCCCGATCGACCTACACAGAACCCGCCCGACAGCCAGGGAGCGAAGACAACGATGGCCGAGCCGCACGTCGCCGACAGCCACGACCTGATCCGCGTGCACGGAGCGCGCGAGAACAACCTCAAGGACGTCAGCGTCGACATCCCCAAGCGCCGCCTGACCGTGTTCACCGGCGTCTCCGGCTCGGGCAAGAGTTCGCTGGTCTTCGACACCATCGCCGCCGAGTCCCAGCGGCTGATCAACGAGACCTACAGCGCCTTCGTCCAGGGCTTCATGCCCACCCTGGCCCGCCCCGAGGTGGACGTCCTGGAAGGGCTGACCACCGCGATCATCGTCGACCAGCAGCGGATGGGCGCCGACCCGCGCTCCACCGTCGGCACCGCGACCGACGCCAACGCGATGCTGCGCATCCTGTTCAGCCGGCTCGGCAAGCCGCACATCGGCTCCCCCAAGGCGTACTCGTTCAACGTCCCCTCGATCAGCGGCGCCGGCGCCGTCACGGTCGAGCGCGGCGGCAAGACCGTCAAGGAGCGGCGCAGCTTCAGCATCACCGGCGGCATGTGCCCGCGCTGCGAGGGCCGCGGCAGCGTCTCCGACATCGACCTCACCCAGCTCTACGACTCTTCCAAGTCGCTCGCCGAGGGCGCGATCACCATCCCCGGCTGGAAGCCGGACAGCTGGTGGACGGTCGGCGTGTACGCCAACTCGGGCTTCCTCGACCCGGACAAGCCGATCCGCGAGTACACCAAGAAGGAGCTGCAGGACTTCCTGTACCGGGAGCCCACCAAGGTCAAGATCAACGGCGTCAACCTCACCTACGAGGGCCTGATCCCCAAGCTCCAGAAGTCCATGCTGTCCAAGGACAAGGACGCCCTGCAGCCGCACATCCGGGCCTTCGTCGAGCGCGCCGTGACCTTCACCGCCTGCCCGGACTGCGAGGGCACCCGACTGAGCGCGGCCGCCCGCTCCTCCAAGATCGGGGCGGTCAGCATCGCCGACGCCTGCGCGATGCAGATCAGCGACCTCGCCGACTGGGTCCGCGCCCTGGCTGAGCCCTCGGTGGCGCCGCTGCTCACCGCGCTCCAGCAGACCCTGGACTCCTTCGTGGAGATCGGCCTCGGCTACCTCTCGCTCGACCGCCCCTCCGGCACGCTCTCCGGCGGCGAGGCACAGCGGGTCAAGATGATCCGCCACCTGGGCTCCTCGCTCACCGACACCACGTACGTCTTCGACGAGCCCACCACCGGCCTGCACCCGCACGACATCAGCCGGATGAACGGCCTGCTGCTGCGCCTGCGGGACAAGGGCAACACGGTGCTGGTGGTGGAGCACAAGCCGCAGACCATCGCGATCGCCGACCACGTGGTGGACCTCGGCCCGGGCGCCGGTGCGGCGGGCGGCGCGGTCTGCTTCGAGGGCGGCGTGGACGGACTGCGCGCCAGCGGCACCGTCACCGGCCGCCACCTGGCCGACCGAACGGCGCTGCGGCAGACCGCCCGCCAGCCCGGCGGCACGCTGGCGATCCGCGGCGCGAACACCCACAACCTGCGGGACGTGGACGTGGACATCCCGCTCGGGGTGCTGACCGTGGTCACCGGCGTCGCCGGCTCCGGCAAGAGCTCGCTGATCCACGGCTCCATCCCTTCCGACGAGGGCGTGGTGTACGTCGACCAGGGTGCGATCAAGGGCTCGCGGCGCAGCAACCCGGCGACGTACACCGGCCTGCTGGACCCGATCCGCAAGGCCTTCGCCAAGGCGAACGACGTGAAGCCGGCCCTGTTCAGCGCCAACTCGGAGGGCGCCTGCCCGACCTGCAACGGCGCGGGCGTGGTCTACACCGACCTGGCGATGATGGCCGGGGTGGCCACCACCTGCGAGGACTGCGAGGGCAGGCGCTACCAGGCCTCGGTGCTGGAGTACCGCCTCGGCGGCCGGGACATCAGCGAGGTGCTCGCGATGTCGGTGACCGAGGCGGAGGAGTTCTTCGGCGCGGGCGAGGCCAAGCTGCCGGCCGCGCACCGGATCCTGGAGCGGCTCGCCGACGTCGGCCTCGGCTACCTGAGCCTGGGCCAGCCGCTGACCACGCTGTCCGGCGGCGAGCGGCAGCGGCTGAAGCTGGCCACCCACATGGGCGACAAGGGCGGGGTCTACGTCCTGGACGAGCCGACCACGGGTCTGCACCTGGCGGACGTCGAGCAGCTGCTCGGGCTGCTGGACCGGCTGGTGGACTCCGGGAAGTCGGTGATCGTGATCGAGCACCACCTGGCGGTCATGGCCCACGCGGACTGGATCATCGACCTCGGCCCGGGCGCCGGGCACGACGGCGGCCGGGTGGTCTTCGAGGGCACCCCGGCCGAGCTGGTCGCGGCCCGCTCCACGCTGACCGGCGAGCACCTGGCGGAGTACGTGGCCGGCTGACGACGTACCGACGGCCCTCTCGCGGGCGCTCCTGCGGGCCCTCCTGCGGGCTCTCCCGCAGGCTCTCCCGCGCGGGGGATCACTCCAGCGGGAGGGCCATCTCCAGGATCCGGGCGTTCTCGTCCAGCACGTACGGCGTCTCGCCGCCGGTGTACGTGAAGCCGCGCCGTCGGTAGAAGGCGGCGGCGCGGTGGTTCTCCTCGTGCACCCCGAGCAGCATCCGCTGCGCGCCGCCGACCCTGGCCCAGTCGATGACGGCGTCCAACAGGGCGTCGGCGACGCCGAGTTCGCGGCCGCGGTGGGCCGGGTCGACCCAGACGCCGATCAGGTCGACGGCCCCGGGCTGCTCCTTGCCGGGGATCGACAGCATGGTGGCGACCCACTCGTCCGTGTCGTCCACGGCGACCAGGCCGATCTTGCCGGGCTCGTTCAGCCAGTCCGTCCGGGCCCGCCAGTTGGCCTCGCCCTGGTGCTCCGCGTACTCGTAGGGCTCGCCGAACGCCATGGGGGTGTCGAGGAGCTGGGCCAGCCGCACCTTCCGCAGCCGCTGCCAGTCGTCCCGGCCGATCCGCTCGATCCGGTACCCCATGCCGCCCCCGTTGTACGGAACATCGCCAAGCCACGATGAAACGCCTCCGCCGCCGGCGGTCACCGGCGGCGGAGGCAGGATAGCCGCAGCTCGGGTCAGGGCTTGATCCGGACCACCTGCGGGTCGTGGTCGCTGGCCTGCTGGGCGAACTCGGCGTTGATGTGCACCACGTCGTACTTGGCGTAGCCGACCTCGGGGCTGACCAGGATGTGGTCCAGCACCTGGGAGTTGCCCTGGTAGACGTAGGAGTACTGCTCGGTCTCCGGCAGCTCGTTCACCAGGTCGCGCAGCACGCCGTTCTTGGTGAGCGCGGCCAGCGCGGGCGAGAACTGGTAGTCGTTGTAGTCGCCGACCGAGACGATCCGCGCCTCCTTGTCGGCGGCCAGCAGCTTGGCGACGAAGGCCTGCTCGACGGTGGCCTGCTTGATCCGCTGCACCTCGGAGCTGCGGGTCGGGGCCTGGAAGCGGCTGTCGATGCCCTGGTCGCCGCCCTTGCTGTTGAAGTGGTTGGCGATCACGAAGACCTTCTGGCCGCGGAAGGAGAACTGCCCGACCAGGGGCTTGCGGCTGTTGGTCCACGCTTCGTCGGTGGGCTCGATCCGGCCGGGCGAGGCGGTCAGCGCGGTGGCGGCACCGGTGCCGGTCACGCCGACGGCGGTGGTGGCGTTGCCGCCGGGGATGTCGGTGAAGGAGACCCGCTGGGGGTTGAACAGGAAGACCTGGCGGATGTTGCCGCCGGGTTCGCCGCCGTCCTTGCCGTCCTGCGGGTCGACCGAGCGCCACTCGTAGGCCGGGCCGCCGGCCGCCTTGATCGCGGCGAGGAACTTGGCGACGGTCTGGCTCGCGTCCACCGTGCCGTCGTTCTTGGCGCCGTTGTCGTCCTGGATCTCCTCCAGGGCGACGATGTCGGGCGAGCGCAGGTTGGTGACGATGCCCTGGGCCAGCTCGGCGAACTTGGCGTCCGGGTTGGTGGCGGCCAGGTTCTCCACGTTGTAGGTGGCGATGGTGAGTTCACGCTCGCCGGCCTTGGCGGTCACCTCGCGCTGGAGGTGGTTGTCCTTGAGGGTGCCCATGGTGCCGGCGACGAGGGTGTAGCCGCCGAAGGAGTTGTAGTCCAGCGGGCCGGTGGTGGTGCCGGTCAGCTCGTCGCCGACGTTGGCCACCGGGAAGGGCTGCTGGGAGACCGGTGCCTGCTGCTGCACCATCAGGCGGCCGACGTTGGGCTCGCGGTAGGACTCGTACAGCACGCCGCCGCGCTTGCTGCGCTGGTCCTGCCGGTCGGCGGCGACCCACAGCTCGTTGTACTTGTCGGTGGCCTGTATCACCCGGACGTCCTTGACCTGGACGAGCATGCCCTCCAGTGACTCGTAGAAGTCCAGGGCGTACTTCTCCGGGTTGAGCGGCACCGGGTCGACGGTGCCGTCGGGGCCGGCCGGCGGGGCGTAGGTGCCGGGGATGTCGCGGGTGTCCACCACCACGGGGGCGGGCAGCGGGTTGCCGGAGGAGACGACGGTGACGGCCGGGCCGGACAGCTCGGTGACGGACTGCGAGCCGCCGGAGTAGTTCGGGTAGTACTCGGTGACCTTGCCACTCACCAGTACCGAGTCGCCGACCTTGACGGTCGGGGCGGCGCCGGTGAAGACGAAGATGCCCTCGCTGGTGGCCGGGTCGCCGTCCGGGTTCGGGTCCTGCATCCAGAAGCCCTTGGAACTGCCGTACGCACGGAGGCCGGTGACGATGCCGGGCACACCGGTGACGGGCTTGCCGGCCTGCGGGGAGATCCGGGTGGTGCCCTGGATGTCGTGGATCCGCAGCGGCCCGGCCTCGGTCGGGGCGGTCGGGGCGGGCGTCGCCGCGCCCGCCGCGTTCGCCACCGGCAGCGGGACGAGCCCCAGCGAGGCGGCCAGCGCGGCCGGGAGGATCGCGGCGCGCAGCAGGGCGGCTCTGCGGGGGCGGGGTGCGGGGGCGGTGGTCACCGGGCATGACTCCTAGCTCGTGCAGCGGGCGCTACTGGCTCGCGTAGCGGGCGCTACTCGCGTAGAGAGAGGGGGAGAGAAAGCGGGGGACGAACACCCGCCCCCCGCGACGCCCTCAAGATACGCGCGTAGAAAAAGCCCCGACAAGACCCCGTCAATGAACTGCCGGTTCCGGCCAAGTGACTTGATGACGCGTCAATTCAGCTGATTCCCAGACACCTTCCAGCTTTCACTCAGCTTGACTTGCTTTTCCTCAGCTTTGCCCGATCCGCTCCACGATCAGCTCGCACAACTCGTGGGTGCGCAGCGCGTCGTGGGCGTCGATCGTCTTCCCGGCGCGGACGGCGTCCAGGAAGCCGGTCGCGCACTGCTCGATGCCGCGCTGGCGGGCGACCGACACCCAGTCGCCGCGTCGGCGGACGGTGGGCTGGCCACGGTGGTCGATCACCTCGGCCAGGTTGCGCACCTCGCGCTTGGAGTCGCCGCCGGAGACCTCCAGCACCTCCTCGGTCGAGCCGGAGACCCGGTTCATGATGCCCAGCGCGGTAAAACCCTCGCCGGCCAGCGTGAGTACCACGTGCTCCACCAGACCGTCACGCACCCGCGAACGGACGTCGACGTGCTCGATCTCCCCCGGAGCCAGGAACCGGAGCACATCCACCACGTGAATGAAATCGTCGAAAATCATCGTCCTCGGCGCCTCAGGAAGGCCTTCGCGGTTCTTCTGCAGCACGATCAGGTCGCGCGGCCGCTCCAGCGCCTGCGCGTAGCCGGGCGCGTGGCGCCGGTTGAAGCCGACCATCAGCGAACGGCCCGTACGGTCGGCCAGATCGACCAGCTTGCGCGCGCCGTCCAGGGTGTAGTCCAGCGGCTTGTCCACGTACACATCCACGCCCGCTGTCAGCAACTGCTCCACGATCGGCACATGCTGGCTGGTCGCGGCATGAACGAACGCCGCCCGGATACCACTCCCGATCAACTCCCCGAGATCGGTGAACCGCTTCCCGGCCGCGATCCGGTACCCGTCCCCGATCCGGTGCAGCTTCGCCCCGTCCCGGGTCATCAACCGCACATCCAACCCTGGCAACCCGCCCAGAACCGGCAGATACGCCTTCTGCGCAATGTCACCAAGCCCAACAACCCCAACGGGAAGAAGGCCGCCGCCAGAGACAGGGGTCGAACTCATCAGCTTCTCCACAAGTACGTGCCGACGCCGTCGCCCCCACCCTATTCACCAGCTCCCGTACGCCACTCACCCGCCGCCGGAGCCCCCGAAACGGCCCAACAACAGAACGTCTCCCACACGACCAAACCCAGCCCCACTCACGGACGACCTGAAAGCCGAGTGAACAACCTGCAAGCCCAGCGGGCACCAGGAGGACGACTGATCCGATCCTCAGATGATCTAGGCGTATGGCGAGCAGGTGCCCCAAGCGCCCGCCGCCGCCCGGGCTCGTGCGCCGGCGTGCTCGGCGGCGGCCAGGAGTTCCGCGGCGGCCTTGGGTTCCCCGCGTTCGGCCCGCCAGTGGCCGGCGGCCCCCCACGCTTCCTCCGGCTCCATCCCCGCGATCAGGTCCAGCACCTCGGCGGCGGACAGATCGGCCGTCACCTTGCTCGGCAGCTCGGCCCGCAACTGCACGGCGGCCCAGCGGCCCAGCACGGTCAACGTGGCACTGCGGAACTCGCGGCCTCCGAACCGGTCGTCCACCGGTTCGCCCAACTCCACCGCGCCGAAGGACTCCAGGAGCAGGAACCAGGGGGCTCCATCCGACCAAGGCCGGCGCAGCAGTTCGCCGAACCGGTAGCCGGGCTCGCGCCAGCCGATCCGGTAGCGCACGTTCTTCACCTGCCACGCGCTCATCGGCTCCGGGGCCGTTCCGATGGCGTCCAGCAGCCCGACCGTGTAGCCGACCGCCTCTTGCCGCTCCGTGTCTCGGACCGCCTCCCCGAACGCGGCCACCAGCGATTCGAGCCACAGCGCCGGCCAGGCCGGGTCGGTCTCCCCCGGCAGGGAGGCCCCAGGCACCGTGCGGACGCGGTCTCCGTCCCGGCGCAGCAGCCCGAGTGCCAATGCCGCCGCCCACGGTCCCTGGACCTGCGGCAGGTCCGCCACCGACCGCACCTTGCTGGGGACGTCCACGCCCAGTACCCGCCTCGTCACCCTCCGGGTGCCGTCATGGTCGGCCGACCACCCAAAGGGTGGGCCCGGCGGCAAGGAGCCGCCGGGCCGAACGTTCGACGGACCAGGGGTCAGCTGGTCTGGATCGCGGTGTCGTCGATCACGAAGCTGGTCTGGAGGGAGGAGTCCTCCACGCCGTTGAACTTGAGGGTGACGCTCTGCCCGGCGTAGGCCGACAGGTCGATCGTCTTCTGTGCGTAGCCGGTGTTGTGGTCGAGGTTGGAGTACGTGGCCACCGTGGTGCCGTTGACGGTCACGGTGAGCTTGTCGTACTGGGCGGTGGTGGTGGTTTCGGCCGTGTCGATGTGCAGCCAGTAGCTGAGGCTGGCCTTGCAGCCCGACGGGATGGTGACGGTCTGGGACAGGCTGTCGGTGTGCGAGGTGCCGTAGCCGTCCAGCCAGGCCTTCCAGGAGCCGCTGTGGGCGGGCTCGGACGACGAGTTGTCGATGACACCGCTGGTCGCGGTCCACGGCGCGGCGGTGCCGGTCTCGAAGCCGGGGTTGCCGAGCAGCTGGGCCGGGGTGCAGGAGCCGCCGGTGCCGCTGACCGTCCAGCCGAAGCTGGTGGAGCCGGTGGCTCCGGTGGTGTCCTTGGCGGTGACGGTGACGTTGTAGCTGCCGGCGGTGGTGGCGGTGCCGGTGATCAGGCCGGTCGCGGAGTTGATGGACAGACCGGTCGGCAGGCCGGTGGCCGAGTAGGTGTAGCTCTGGCCGGAGGCCGAGTCACTGGCCTGGATCTGCAGGCTGACCGAGGCGCCCTGCGCGGTGGTCTGGTTGCCGGGGTTGGTGACCGTCACCGTGTTGCCCGTCGAGCCGCCGCCCACGATCGGGTGGGAGATCGCGCAGGAGTTGGTGTCGTTCGACCAGCTGGCCTGCTCGGCCCAGGTGCCGAAGCTGCCGAAGGTGATGTTGGCCGCGCCGCCCGTGGTGCCCGGGGACAGCCAGGCGCACTCGTCGGAGTTCTCCTGGCCGTTGAACGAGCTGCCCGACACGTGGTTGGTCCAGCCGCCGGCCGGATTCTGGTCCGACATCGTCTCGTGCCACTCGTGGCCGAGGGTCATCGTGAAACCGTCCAGCGTGCCGGGCGAGTTGACGAAGCCGACGCCGCAGCCGGAGCCCGAGTCGATGTTGTACGGCTGGTTACTGAACGCGACGTCGCCGTACGGGGAGTTCACCGCGCCGCCGGTGAGTGTGGTGTCACCGTTGTAGTCGTGCCAGGCGCAGTACTGGCCCTGGTAGTTGTCGGGGTTGGTGCCGTGCGGCGACAGGATCACGTAGTAGGCGTCGCGGTTGGCCGCCGCCGTGGTGTTGCCGAAGTGCGCCGCGGCGTTGACGGCTTCCTGGCCGAGCTGGTGCCCGGTGGCGGCGCTCGGCGACGCCGCCGCGTTGTCGTACCACACGCCGGCGAGGACGCCGCCGGCCTGGTACGGGATGAAGTTCGCGTTCGAGGGGCAACTGGTGGCGCCCACAGCGACGTTTGGCCCGTCGCACCACTGCGTCAGGTCCGCGGACCACAGCTCGTTGCCGGTGCCGATGCCCTTGAACATCTGCTGGGCGGCGCCCGCCGCACCGGCCGAGTCCCCGGAGAACTTCGCGTTCCCGTTGGCGTCCGTGCTCTGGGTCCCCCACTGGTTTCCGTAGAAGACCAGGTAGACCTTGGAGTGGCCGCTCTGGACACCGATGCCGTCGATCCCTCCGCCGTAGGAGAGGGTCTGCGGGCCGGTGGCCGCATCGGCGCTGGTCTCCTGGTGGGTGGCGGCCCACTGCTTGATCTTCTCGTTCTGCGCGATGGTGGGCACCGCGCCGTGCCGGTAGGGATGCTGGTAGGCGGGGCTGTACGGGTTGGTCACGGTGCCGCTCTGCGACGACACCGGCTGGTCCGCCGCCTGGGCGGCGCCGCCGGTTGTCAGCGCGGCGGTGACGAGGGACAGCGAGGCGACGGCGGCCAGGGCCAGCCTTCTGCTCGCGCGGCTACGGGGAACGCCCATGTGTGGGGGATCCTCTCTCCCGCCGTCTCCGGCGCCGGTCGGCCCGGATGACGGCTCGTGGCATGACGGGGTACGGCGATCACACGGGCGAGAGGCGCGTAGAATCGAGGGCGGCCCGTGCTAGCCGGTAGTGCCGTGGGGGGCTGACGCGCAATGACCGACGCCGCGTCAGCGAACTGAGCACCAAGCGATGGTGGAACAGCGGAACCAGCGCCGGCCGCCGGCCCGAGGGCTTCGGCAGAGGGCGTGAACCGAAGAAAAGCAGCGGTGACAGGCCTCAGTCAACGGATAGCGCAAAATAAGGATGTGCGCGCCGCCGAAACCATTGACAGGGGAAGAATCTAACGAGAAATCAGCAAAGAGATACTCTGATAGATCGCCAGGACCTGGTCGGCGTGCTCGGGCGTCATGGCGGTCGTGCTCACGATCGGGGCGTCGTTCATACGGCGGCCTCGACGCCGAGGTCGGCGAGCAGGCCGCGGATGCGCTGCCGATCTGGTCGCGGATCGGGCGGACGGTGTCGATGCCCTGGCCGGCCGGGTCGTCGAGCTTCCAGTCGAGGTAGCACTTGCTGGGGAAGAACGGGCAGGCGTCGCCGCGGTCCACGGTGATCACGATGTCGGAGGCCTGGACGGCTTCGGCGGTGAGGATCTTCGGAGTCTCGGCGGAGATGTCGATGCCAACCTCGGCCAGGGGCTCAAGATTGACGCCGGACCGGCCCGTCAGCCCGCCATGATCGTCACCGGGTCGAGGGAACCGGTCCTGGCCTGGTCGAGGAGGTCGCGGAACTGCTCGGTGTTCCGGTTCGCCAACAGCCCGGCCTGCGAACCGAATTGCGAAGCCGCAGGCCCTCGGCCACATTCGGCCGCTGAAACAGGTCCACTGCGGGGGACGAGTACTGCTGCTCGGCGGAGACGAGCGACACACTTCCCTCGATCGCCGGAGATCAACCCCGAAGGTTAAGTTAGGCTTACCTTGTTTTGGTGATGCCGACGCCTGAGGAATGCGCGTGACCATTGCCCCAGAGATCCC
Source organism: Kitasatospora sp. NPDC023118 (assembly GCF_055560875.1). Taxonomy (NCBI): domain Bacteria; kingdom Bacillati; phylum Actinomycetota; class Actinomycetes; order Kitasatosporales; family Streptomycetaceae; genus Kitasatospora; species Kitasatospora sp. NPDC023118. Next base: position 66,346 of record NZ_JBVHHW010000015.1, on the reverse strand, counting down.
TCCTGCCTCCGCGGCCTCCGCCCCCGCCTTGCTGGCCGACGCCTACCGGCGCCTCGCCGTTCTCTGTGAGGCGCTCAACGTGCGCGTGGCCGAGGCCGGGGCGGCATCAAGTCAAGCGCCGGGACCGTCCGGCTCCTGGGTCGACGCAGCCGAACTGACACGGAACCCTGAGGCGCTCGACGCCCTCATCGATGCCGCGGACGCCCGTCTCCGCGCGCGCCACCAACGCCCGCGCAGGGACGTCGCCGCCTCCCGGGCCCTGCACGACTACGTGTGGTCCGTCAGTCTGCTGATGAGTGGTCCCTGGTACCTGCAGCATCGCGTGCCGTGGATCCATCCAGACGGCATCAGGGTGAACCTGGCGACCGGCACGGTCGAGGTCGCTCCGGAATCCGGCCTCGCCTGCCTCCCCGGCGACCCGGCCGCTGCCCGGTGTCCCGGAGTCCAGACGCTCCCTCACGAACAGGCCTTGCGCGCCGAACTCCGCGCCGCCGTCGTCAGCCACATGCGCCCGCTCCTGGCCGCCATCGCCCCCCATGTCCGACGCGGCCCGCGTGCCCTGTGGGGCATGGTCGCGGACGACCTGATCTCCGGCATCTGGTACCTGGGCCGCGCACTCGGCCAGGGGGAGCGAGCCGCGCAGGCCGCCACCGATCTCCTGCCGCAGGCCATCGCACCCTTCCCCGGCGGGGCCGGCTTCCGGCGCCTCTCCGGCAGCGACGGCCGGTCCCACCTCACCCGGACCCGACTCGGCTGCTGCCTCTCTTACACGATCCGCCCCGAGGCGTGCCTGACCTGCCCCCGCACCTGCGACGCGGAGCGCGTCCGCCGACTGGAGTCCTGAGAGATGGCAGCCACACATGATCCGAGCACGTGGCTCGGATCAACTTGTCGAAACCGTGGCTTCCGTTCTCGGTTGCCGAGGTGGCTGTCATTCACCTTGCCGAAAACAACGTGGACTCATTGCGGCTCCCGCGAGATCGGCCTACCCGAGTCACTGGACGCCCACGGTCGCTACCGCCCACGGTCGCTACCAGCCTGTCGCGGGTCCGCGGAGGGCGAGGCGGCAGCAGGGCCTGCCGAGTCACGGTCTGTCGAGGACGCGCAGCACCAAGCCGGTGGTCGGCTTGGGGCCGAAGGAGGTGGACTTCCGCGGCAGAAGGACCCCTGCCGCGGCCAGGTCCCGCACGACGGCCTCGGTCATCGGGGGCAGCAGGACGGCGGTGCCGCTGCCGGGCGCTGCCACGGCGGCCGTGGCCTGCCCGGCGTCGTGCACGTGGTGCACGGCACCGGGCAGGTCGGCCACCGACCAGGCGCGGCGCAGCAGCAGATGGTCGGCGACGGCGGCTGGCACCTGGCGCCACTGCGGGGGCATTCCGGCCAGGGCTTCGCCCAGCGCCTGCGGATCCGGGTCGCTGACGGCCCAGGCCCGTCCGCCGCCGGTGAGGATCAGTTCGCCGGGCTCCGGGCGGCGCGGCCCTCCGGGCAGCCACCGCACCCGTGCCACGTCCGCCGCCGCGGCAGCGGCCTTCTCCGCCTCGATGCCGGGAACGAGGCGGTGGATCGTCGCCACGTGCAAGGGATGCGTGGCGGTGTCCACCAGCAGGGCCGGGACGCGCTGCCAGGGGTTGGCGCCGGTGCCGTTCCGGTCCCGCAGCAACTGGCAGGCCGCGTGGCGGTGGTGGCCGTCGGCGATGAGGGCGTGACGTCCCGCCAGCTCCGCGGCGATGACGGCCTGGTCGTCGGTGCCGGTGCAGGCCCAGAGCGTGTGCGTGATCGCGCCGGTGCGGGCGGTGGCCACGGGCGGCAGGCCCGTGACGCGGTCCAGGACCCGGGCCGTGTCCCGTCGGGCGGAGCCGCCCGAGTCGTACGTGAGCAGCAGCGGCTCCGGCTGGGCGCGCAGTTCTGCCATGAGCTCGGCGCGGGCCGCGACCACCTGTGGCTGTACGTCCTCGTGCGGCAGCATCGCGGTGTCCCCGCTGCCGGGCAGTTCCACGGTGCCGATCACGCCTTGCTGCAACACCCTTTCGCCGATGCGCTGTTGGTAGACGTACAGGGCGGGCTGGGGGTCGCGCGCCAGCACGCCCCGGTCCAGCCACCGGTCCAGACGGGCGGCGGCGGCACGCGGATCGGGGTCGTGCAGCAGTTGGCTGATGTGGTGGGGCCTGGAGCGCAGGGCGTGGACGCCCGTCGCGCCGATCTCGTCGTACGGAGGGCAGACCACCGTGGAGAGGTCACCGGCGTGGCGGACGTCGTACCGAACCGCGCGGAAGGGGTGCAGCCATACGCCCACCCGGTCGCGGGCAGGGGAGAGCATCAGCGGGACTCCCCGCGTTCCGTCAGGAACACCTGGTCCGGGTGGGGGTGGGAGAGGAAGTCGTGGTGCGAGATCTCCCAGCCGTAGGCGCCCGCGTGGCTGAAGACCAGCACGTCCCCCACCCGCACCCGGGGCACGAGCACCTCGCGGGCGAGTACGTCCTTGGGTGTGCACAGCTCGCCCACCACGGTCACCGGTTGGTCGCGCAGCTCCGGACGGGGTACCTCCGAGTGCCATTCGTCGACCGGGTGGACGGTGAACGGGTGGCTGTGCTGCCAGGACGACGGGAGCCGGAACTGGTGCGTCCCACCGCGTACCAGGACGTAGGACACGCCGTGGTTCCGCTTGATGTCGAGCACTTCGACGGCGTAGCGGCCGCACGCGGCGGTCAGGAAGCGGCCGCACTCGAAGTCGATCTCCCGCCAGTGCGAGCGGAAGGTCTCCACCAGCGGGGCCAGCCCTCGGGTGAAGGCCATCCAGTCGAACTGTGCGTCCAGGTCCTGGTAGTTGACGCCGATTCCGCCGCCGACGTTGAGTACCTCGCACCGGATGCCGAACTCGCGTTCCCAGCCCATCACCTTGTCCCGGTACAGGCGCAGCATGTCCAGGTGCGCCTCCGGGGAGAGGTTGTTCGACAGCGAGTGGAGGTGGAAGCCGGCCAGTCTCAGCCCGGGCAGGGTGGTGGCGGCGCCGACGGCGTCGGCGAGCACGCTCTCGTCGATGCCGAACTGCGTGGGTCGCCCGGCCATCGCGAGGGTCGCCGTGGGGAACGGTCCGGCCAGGTTCACCCGCAGCAGCACGTCCGCCGTGACGCCGGCCTCGACGGCGGCCCGCGAGATCCGGTGGAGTTCGAGCACGCTCTCGGCGTGGAAGCGGGTGATCCGGTGGTGCAGGGCCTCGGCGATCTCGGCGGGGGTCTTCGCCGGTCCGCCGAAGATCACCGGGAGGTCGGCGTCGACCGCTCGGGCCTTGGCCACCTCGCCGCCGGACGCCACCTCGAAGCCGGCCACCACGGGCGCGAGCGCGCGCAGGATGGGTGCGGCGCTGTTGGCCTTCATCGCGTAGAACATCCGGCATCGCTCGGGCAGCGCGGCGACCACCTGTTCCACGTGAGCGGACAGGGCGTCGAGGTCGTAGCCGTACAGGCACACCGGCTCGTTGCGGCCCGCGCGGTCGGCGATCGTCTTGGTCAGTGCGTCGGTCATTCCGCTGTCCCGTCCGTCGTGCCGTCGTGCGTGCGGTGCTCATCCAGGTGCCTGCGCAGGGCACGGGCCGCCAGTCCCCGCTCCTCGCCGAGGACGAAGGCGGTGACGCCGGCCTTCCGCCATACCTCGTGGTCCTCCCGGGTGCGGGGCAGCGCGCAGTACGGCACGCCGTGCTCGGCGCACGCCGCGTGCATCTGCCGAAGGGCCCCGGTCACCAGCGGATGGCGGGTCTGCCAGGGCACCCCGTAGGACTGGGAGAGGTCGGCCGCGCCTTCGAGGACGAGGTCGACGCCTCCGCCGGCCAGGATCTCCGGCAGCGCCTCGACGCCCTCGGCGTCCTCGATCATCGCGATGACCATGACTTCGTCGTTGGCCAGCCGGACGTACTCGGTGAGGTCGATCAGCCCGAAGCCGGGAACCCGTCCGCCGTTGAGGCTGCGCATCCCCTCCGGCGCGTAGCGGGCGGCCCGGATCGCCGCGTCGACGTCGGAGCGCGACCGGATGTGCGGGACGACGATCCCCATCGCGCCCGCGTCCAGCGCGCGCAGGATGGCGCCGGGATCGGACTCGGGAACCCTGACGAACGGGGTCAGCCCGACCGCTTCGGCGGCGCGGATCAGGTTCTCCAGGGTCTCGGGGTCGACGAGCGTGTGCTCGCTGTCGAGGATGACGAAGTCGTATCCGGCGCAGCCGATCACCTCCACCAGGGCGGGGGCCGGGATCGAACAGAACAGGCCGTGGACCTCCTGCCCGTCCAGGAGTCTGTGCTTGACCGCGTTGGGCTTCAGCATCGGCGCTCCTGCGGCCCGGCCAGCGGGTTCGCCACGGCGTGCACTCGGAGCTCGGTGTCGGGCAGCAGTCGGCGGGTGGTCAGCTTCTCCACCTCGATGGTCGGCTTGAACACGTCGAACAGCTCGAAGCGGTCGTCGAGTTCGGGGAAGCGGTGCTGGTAGGCGCGGATCTCGTTCCGGACGTCGGACCAGAAGTCCCGCTCGTCGAGCTGGTAGGCGTCGGCCAGGAAGAGGCTCAGTTCCCCGAAGTTGATGAAGAAGAACGCGTCCAGCAGGAAGTCCGCCACCTGGTCCAGGTCGTCGGTCTCCAGGAACGAGTTGGCGTTGACGTGGTGGCCCGGGGGCGCCTCCAGCGCCGGGCACGCGTCCGGCTCGGCGAGGTGCTTGCGGGAGAAGCGGACGCCGTCGTGGAAGTCCTTCAGCGCCACGCGCTTCGGCATCGCGCCGTCGTGCACCAGCACCATGTTCTGGGCGTGCGACTCGCAGGCGATGCCGTGCTGGAAGAGCAGGTGCAGCAGGGGCAGGACGCTCGCCCGCACCAGGTGGCGCAGCCACGTCCGTACGCCGAGTTCGCGCACCCACGCGTCGATCAGCGGGGTGCCGTCGAGTTCGCGTGCCGTCAGCCCGGTGAAGGGCACGGCCCGCTCGCCGGGCTGGAGGAAGGGGTGCAGGCTCTCGCGCCAGATGCACGCCAGGGTGCCGTAGCTGTCGGAGCGGACCAGGTCGGCGGCGGGTGCGGGGGTGACGGCGGTGCCCATGACCTCGCCGAGGACGACCACCCGGCACTCGTCCCGCAGGTACGGGTCGCGCGCCACCACGCCGCGCAGCCAGTCCGACACCGCCGGCGCGTTGGACACGGTGTGCGGCGCGAGGACCCGGCTCGTCGAGGTGTTGACGATGGACAGGGCGAGCTTGAGGTAGGGGCGCTCGGGTACGTCGCGGCAGCTCAGCGTGCGGATGGACTGCTGCGCGGCGAAGGTGTGCGGGTCCTCCCCGAGCAGGATGACCTCCTGGCGGCGCAGTTGGTCCGCCCAGGTCGGCGCGATCTGTTCGCGCCACTGCCAGGGGTGGACGGGCAGGAGGGTGTAGTCCTGCGGGTCGCGTCCCGCCTCGGTGACGAGGAGCCTGAAGGCCGCAAGGGTGTCGGCGCCGAGCTGGGCGGCCAGGAAGTCGTCCTCGGCCAGCGCGTCGGAGGCGGCCACCCGGGAGATGTCTCGACGGGCCGCCACCCACAGCGGGCGGATCGGGCGCAGGAACTCCGGCCCGTACGCCAGGTTGTCCTCAAGGTCGAAGCCGATCCGGGACTTGTAGGCGGGGTGGTACCGGTGTCCGTCGGTGACCGTGCCTTCCAGGGTCTCGTAGTCGTGGTCGGCGAGCACGTCGCCCCGTTCGGTGCGGGCGTACTGGGCCAGTGCGTCCTTGACGAGCGTGGCCTCCAGCTCGCGGCAGAAGCGGGCAAGGCACTGCGGGTCGGCGGTCAGCGCCTGCCGTACCTCTCCCAGGAACCGGGTCACCGAGTCCGCCTCGGCGCTCGTACCGTCGGCGAGGCGACGGACCGGGTCCGGCCCGAGTGAGACGCGGTCGAACCCGTGCCTGCGGCGGGCGGTGAACACGTACTGGACCGCACGTCCCTGGTCGTCCGTGCCGTCCACGACCGAGGAGCCGTCCTCGGCGGTCGTCACGCGGATCGCGTCCTCGTAGACGAGGGATTCCAGCAGCTGGCGGAACAGCCTGCGCCGGACGGACACGTACGTCGGTGCGCGCAGCGCGTCGGCCACGAGTCGCGGGGTGGAGAGGGTCATCGGGTCACCTCGAAGAGAAGGTTGGGGACGTCCACGTAGCGGGGGTTCTCGCCGCGTCCGGCGAAGTAGCTGACCAGGTTGGCCTTGGCGGGCAGCACCGGGCGCTCCAGCAGGTCGGCCGCCGACGGGGTGTTGCTCGCCGCGAGTGTTTCGCGGGCGGTGCGCCAGAGCAGGGGCTCGTCGGCGTCGGTGTACCGGCCCAGCACGCTGATCAGGTGGCCGAGGTGGTTGGTGACCGCGTAGTACCGCAGGCGCAGCCAGGCTTCGGCGTCGTCGTAGAGCAGGGGGCTGTCCGGCGGTACGGTGCCCCGGCGGAGCCGTTGCCTGCTCACGGCGGCGCCTTCCAGGTCCCTGACCCAGTAGCGGGTGGGCCACCCGCCGTCGGTGTGCAGCAGGGAGTTCTGTGCGTGGGCCTCGAAGGCGACGCCGTCGCGGTCGAAGATCTCCAGCAGCGGGATCAGGGAGATGCCGAGGTAGCGGCGCAGCCATTGCGTCACGTGCTCGGCGGCCTGGGGTGCGCCCGGGTCCGGGGCGCAGCGGCGGACCTCATGGATCAGGTCCGGTATGTCGCCGTCCCGGTCCTCCAGCAGGCCGGCGAGCACGCGCGGGGCGGCCGAGCCGTCGGTGAAGGGGTTGTCCCGGTACAGCACGGAGAAGTCCGCGGCGAGCTCGTCGCCGACCATAGCCGGGTCCACGGTGCGGAAGCCGGTCTCGACCAGCGCGGCGAATCCCGCATGGTGCCAGCCGGGCGCGAGCTCGGCGACCAGGGCGCCGGCGTCGGTCGCGCGCATCAGGTGCGGGACCGGGTTGTTGCGGACGAAGTTGGTGATCCGCACGTGCAGGGGGAGCTTCCACGAGGCCGGGAAGGCGGGGTCGCAGACGGTGCGCACGGAGGAGGTCGGGTAGACCTGCGGGCCGATCGCGCCGAGGTCGGTGAGCAGCCCGTCGGCGGCGAGGCGGGCCACCGTCGGGTTGCTCAGGAGATACCTCGCCTGCCACGGGTGCACCGGGAGCAGCGCGTGGCCGTGGTCGTCCCCGAGCGCCTTCGCGGCCGTGGCGGCGACCGGTTCGGGAGTCCACTGGGCGGGTGCCACCCGGCGTTCGAGCAGGATGCTGTGGTGCACGGCGAACCAGTGCGGGACGAACGCGGCGCCGAGTTCGGGCGCGTAGGTCTCCAGTTCGTCGCCGAAGCCCTGGGTGCTCTTCGGCGTCGGGTGGAAGGGGTGGCCCAGCAGCACGGACTGCTCGGCGCGGCGGGTCAGTTCGTGGGGGGTGTCCGGGCGTCGGGTCCGCCGGTGCCCGAGGTAGCGTGCGGTGGCCGCGACACTGCTCTCGACCTGCTCGACGAGTACGCGCTTGCGCTCGGCCCCGTCGTCGGCCGGTCCGAACTCCTTGGCGGCGAGGGCCTCCGCCTCGTCCAGCACCAGCCGTACCAGTTCGTCGTGGCTCAGCGGGACACGCTCGCCGTCCGACTGTTCGAGCCACACCTGGCCGTCGAACGCGTGGTGGCCGAACACCGAGCGGTGGGGTACGGCCACGACGAGCGCGGTGCCCGCGACGGGCAGGCCGATGCGGCCGAGGCCGTCGCCGGCGGTGGTCAGGGGTACGCCGGACTCCCGGAGATAGCTGTTGAGCAGCCGCTGGTGCGCGGCCTGCTCCGCGCGGGACCGCGCCGCGGTGGTGTTGACGGGGGATTCGGTTGATGTCATTGCTTCACCTCGGAGAGGGCCGGGACGGCGAGCGCCGCCCGGAGAGGACGGTGGGGCCGTGGCCGGCGCGTGCTGAGTGCGGCAAGGCCCGCCGCCGCGATCAGCAGCGCGCCGATGACGGCGAAGGTGCCGGACGGGGGCAGCAGGCCGGCCACGGCCGCGCCCAGCAGCGGGCCACACACCTGGCCGCCGTCGAGCAGGCCGCTGGTGCTGCCGAGCGCGGCTCCGCGGGCCCGCTCGGGCACCACGTCGCAGACCACGTGCAGCACGGACTGGGCGAGCGCGGCGAAGCAGAACCCCTGCACCACCCGAAGCGGCACCAGGAGCCCCGGGGTCTCCGGGAGCCCCTGCAGGGCGACGGCCAGCGCGCAGCCCGCAGCGGCGACCGCGAAGCTCGTCGGCGCCGCCCTGCGGTCGTTGCGCCTGCCCCACCACGGGCCGCCGGCCAGGGAGGCGGCCCAGGTCGCGGCCTGGAGCACTCCCACCCAGACGGTCGCCGAGGACACCGACGTCGTCAGGTGTTGCACCCGCGGCGCGAAGACGACGACCAGGGCGTAGACGGCGGCCTGGCCCAGCAGACCGGCCAGGACCAGGGTGCGGCTGCGCGGATCGGCCGCGATCCGGCCGACCACCTCCCGTAGGGCGGGGCGCTCGCGCTCCCAGGACCGTTCTGCCTTCGGTGGCCTGCGCTGGGGCAGCATGGCCAGGGCCAGGACGGCGGCGACGGACAGCAGTACGGCCACGCAGCCGAACAGGGCGTCGAAGCCGAACCGGCCGGTGAGCAGGCTGCCGGCCAGAGGGCCCAGCAGCGATCCGGCGCCGGTCGCGCCGAAGAGGCTGCCCAGGGCGCGCCCGCGGCGGTTCGGCGCGGCCAGCGAGCTCGCGTAGGTCGCGGCGGCCGCGACGACCCCTCCGCACGCGCCCTGGAGGAGCCGGCAGGCGAGGAACTCGCCCGGGGTGTCCGCCAGGGCCATCAGGCCGACGGCCACGGCGAGGCCGGCGTGTGCGCGCACCACCATGGCCTTGTGGCCGTACCGGTCGCCCACCATGCCCCACAGCGGTGCGGTGACCAGCTGGGCGACCGCGGGCGCGGCGAGCGAGACCCCGGTCCACCAGGCCAGTTCGCCGTCGGGCAGCCCGAAGCCGGCAAGGTAGAAGGGCAGGAGTGGCACGACGACGGTGAGCCCGGCGATGGCGGCGAACTGACCGAACCACAGGATGCGTAGCGCCCGGCGGTCGGCGGCCTGCGTGTCCGGTATCACGGCAACACCGCGCTGACCGGCACCAGTGGGTTCGGCACGCGCCCGATGCCCGCCGGCATGCTGACGCCTGAGGAGCGGCCCTGGCGCAGGAGCGGTGTGAGGACCTGCCGGCTGGGCCACTGCCCGGCGCGCAGCACCTCGTCGTCGACGAGGCCGGCGACGTGCGCGGGTAGGTCGAGCCGGTCCAGGCAGGTTTCGACGGCCGCGCGCAGCTCGGCCCAGAGGATCCGCTCGTCGAGCCCGTGGTGCCGGGCGAGGGCGTCGGCGATGCCGTACAGGTTGACCTGGAAGCCCAGGGTCTGCAGGAACCCGAGCAGGGCCCGGGGTTCGGGCAGCGTCAGCGACTGCGGGGCGCCGGGCTTGATGCGGTATCCGGGATCCTCGGTGCCCGCCGCCGCCATCCACTGCGGGCACAGCCGCAGCGTGTCGTGGTCCCGGAGGACGAACTCCCGCACCCCGCCCCGGGCCAGGACGACGACGACGTTCTGTCCGTGCAGCTCCGGCAGGACGCCGTGGCGCAGGAATCCGAGGCCTATCGCGCAGAACGCCTCCGCGACGGTGCGGAACAGGCCGACGGGGTCTCCGTCGTCGAACCCGGCCGCGCCCAACGCCGGTGCCAGGACATCCCATTCGTGAGCCGCCAGAGCGGCCATCGGCAGCACCAGCGCATCCGGGTCGTCGAACAGGCCGGCGGGGTAGCGGCGGATCTGGGCGGCGAGCTGCCCCGGCCGGTCGGCGAACTCGTCGTCGCCGTCCGGGCTGCGCCAGCCGCACCAGGTGCGCTCGTCACAGACCCGCACGAGGGCGCCGAGGCGGGCGTCTGACCTCAGCAGGCGCTCCATGCAGTCCTGCGCCCGCTCGCCGTTGTCCAGGTAGCGGGGCGGCAGGAGCCGGGTGGCACCCAGCGTGGCGACGCCGAGCGGCAGTTTGAGGTGCAGGCCGGACTCCGGCGAGGTGGCGAGGGTGCGCAGCGAGGACGTCGGGTGGAAGCCGCCGAGCCCCCGGCTCAGCGGCACCACCTGGCGGTCCGCCAGCTCGGCCGCGAACTCCCTCGGCAGGACATGCTCGAACTGCCAAGGGTGGAGGGGCACATACCGGTACTCCTGCGCGTCCGCGCCGGCCCGGCGCGCGTCCTCGGCCAGCACGCTCAGTTCCCGCTCCTCCAGCAGCAGGTGGGCCAGTGCGCCGGAGGCCTCGCCGGTGCCGAGCCGCAGGCAGTCGCGGCGCACCGCGACCCAGTCCATGCCGAGCGGTGCCCGGCGCATGGGGCCGTACTGGTCGAGTTCGGCGGCCGACCAGCCCGCCGCCGCCCGCGCCGTCGGGTGGAACGGCCGGTTCCTGGTGGCCGCGAGGCGCTCGCCCGCCAGCACCCCGCCGGGGCGGGGCGCTGGGTCGGGCAGCGCGGCGTAGCCGCTCAGTGTCACCGTCGCGTGGTCGACGGCGGCCCGGAGGTCGCCGCCGACATCGGCCGTCCGTACACCGTTGTCCGCCTGCCCGGTGTCGAGGGCGGTCAGGACCTCGTGCGGCGCGAGGGGCTGCGGGAGCCCCGCGCCGTCGATGCGCCAGACCGGCCCGCGGGAGATCCGGTGGCGCTGCAGCGCGCCGCCGTCCCGTCCGCGGAACGCCAGGTTCCCCATGCGGCACCAGAATTCGCCGTCGACAAGCTCCGCCCCGGTCACCGGAGCGGTGTCCGTGACCGTCAGCGTGTCCGCGGCCCCGGCCGCGTTCTCCTGCACCAGCGTGTCGACCAGGTCGCGAAGGACCAGTTCGGTCGGATCGGAATACGTCATCGGCCGCATCTGTCAGTAGAGGTCCAGCCAGGTCCCCGCGCCCGCTTCGAGGGCCCGCCGGTACACCTCGGCGGCGCAGGCGATGTCCTCGACGGCCATGCCCATGGGGTTGAGCACGATGAGCTCGTCGTCCCTCTCGCGGCCCGGGCGCGTTCCCGCCAGGATCTCGCCGAGTTCGGCGTGCAGCTGCTCGCGCGAGAACTTCCCGTCGAGCACCAGCTGGTTGATGATCTTCTTCTCGCGGTTGCTCTGCTCCCAGTCGTCGACCACGACCTTGTCCGCCGCGAGGAAGACCTCCTTGTGGACGTCCATGATGGAGATGTTGGACAGGAAGGCCCCGTGCCTGAGCCAGTCGGCCTCGATGTAGGGCTGGTCGGTCACGGTGCAGGGGACGACGACGTCGCCCGCGCGCACCGCCTGCTCGGCGCTGTCGGCCACCACGGTGGTGACGTTCGGGTACTCCGCGCCGATGCGGTCGGCGAGCCGCTCGGCGGCCTCGCGCTGCTGGTCGTACAGGTGCACCGTCGCGATGTGGCCGAACTGCTCCAGCATGGCGAGGATCTGGGTGGTGCCGATCACGCCGCAGCCGACCAGCGCGACATCGGTGAAGCCCTCACGCGCCAGGTGGCGCGCGCCGAGCACGGTGACGCAGGCGGTGCGCCAGGCGTTGATCAGGCTGCCCTCCAGGAGGGCGACCGGGTAGTTGGTGGCCGGGTCGTTCAACACGATGACCGCGCTGGCGCGCGCCATTCCACGCGCCGGGTTGTCGTGCTTGCTGCCGATCCACTTCAGACCGGACATCCCCGGCTCGCCGACGTGAGCGGGCATCGCGATGATCCGGTCGGCGATGTGCCCCTCCTTGCCGTGCACCCGCAGGTACGGCTTGAGCGGCTGGACCGTCTTGCCCTGGGCGTGCAGCACCAGGGCGTCGGTCAGGGCCTGGACGTAGAGGTCGGAACGGTCGCCGCCGACGGAGGCGACGTCGCTGCGGCTGAGGTAGAGGATGCGGGGCTTGTCCGCGTCGGACGGCGTCGTCGAGCTGGTCACGGGTTCTCCTTGGTTGATGGGGTGGCGTGGTGACGGAAGGTCAGTGCGCTGCCAGGGCGGCGGCGGATGCCCGGCGGGAGCGCATCCGCTCCAGCCAGTCGTCGTCGTAGACGAGGTCGAGGTAGCGGTCACCGCGATCGGGGAAGATCGCCAGTACGCGGCCGGGCGAGGGCAGTCGGGGCAGCGTGCGCCGGACCGCGGCGACGACCGCGCCGCTGGAGCCGCCGGCGAAGATGCCCTCCCGCTCCAGCAGTTCGCGGCACGCCTCGGCGGCCTCCACGTCGTCGACGTGGACGACGTCGTCGATCTCCTCCGGCCGCAGCAGTTCCGGGACCCGGCTCGATCCGATGCCCGGGATCTCGCGCGGCGCCGGCGTGCTCCCGAAGATCACCGAGCCGACCGCGTCGACCGCGATGACCCGCAGGTCGGGGAAGCGTTCCCGGAGCCGGCGGGAGCAGCCGAGGATGCTGCCCGTGGTGCTCACGGGTGCGAACAGGTAGGACGGCGGCCGAACCAGCTGCTCGACGAGCTCGCCGCCGACGCCGTGGTAGAAGGCCTGCCAGTTCCGGTCGTTGGCGTACTGGTTGATCCAGATCGCGCCGGGAATCTCGGCCACGAGCTCCTTGACGCGGCGGATCCGGGTGTGCAGGTAGCCACCGGCCTCGTCCGGTTCGGACACGGCCTCGACGGTCGCGCCCAGCTGACGCAGCAGGGTCACGTTGGCGCTCGTCACCTTGGGGTCGACGACGCAGACGAACCGCAGTCCGTGGACGAGGGCGGCCATCGCCAGAGCGATCCCGAAGTTACCGGAACTGCTCTCCACGACAGTACTGCCCGGCTTGATGGATCCCTCGGCAAGCCCCGCCTCGATGATGTAGCGCGCCGAACGGTCCTTCATGCTCCCGCCCGGGTTCATCAACTCCAGTTTGGCCAGCACCTCGACGCCGGGCTCGGGGAAGAGCCGCCGCAGGGCGACGACCGGAGTGTTTCCCACACAATCGAACACGGACTCGCGGACCGACTCGCGGACGGATGGCACATGGGCAGTTTCGATGACAGCTTCGGCGGTCACGGTGATCCTCGATTCGATGTCCCGGCTCGGAGGCGGGACATGACGATGGACGCGGACATGTCGACGACGTCCACGGAAACGTTTAGTAAGGTAAGCCTATCCTTGCTAACTGTCAATGCGGCCCAGGTCACGCGGGGTTACCCGGCGGTATGAGGTGCCGAGAGAACTTAGGGATGCCTAACATTGCCTTCCATGTCCACCCCGAGGCCATCACCGCATCTGCGGCTCGCCATAGGTGCGCTCGCCGCATTTCTCCTACTCGTCGTCACCATCGGATTCGGTATCGCCGTTGGCAGTCGCGCCCTGCCGCCGTCCGAGGTGCTGAGTACCCTCACCCACCGCGGTGAGACGGACGCGTCGGTCATCGTGTGGCAGCAGCGGATCCCCCGCACGCTGCTCGGCGTCCTCGTCGGCGCCGCACTGGCGGTCGGGGGAGCCCTGGCCCAGGGGATCACCCGCAACCCACTGGCCGACCCGGCCCTGATGGGCGTCTCGTCCGGGGCGGCGCTGGCCCTCGTCCTCGGTTCGTACGTGTTCGGCGTGAGCGCGCTCGCACCCCAGATCCTGATCGCGGCGTTCGGCGCCGCGGCGGTGGGAGGAGTCGTGCTGTCCCTGGCCGGTTACGGGCGTGGCGGGTTGGCGCCCACCTCGCTGGCGCTCGTCGGGCTCTCCGTGTCGGCGCTGATCGTCGCGGTCATCTCCGTGCTGGTCCTGCTGGACGCGCAGACCCTGGACGAGTACCGCTACTGGCTCGTCGGGGCCCTGGCGGGCAAGGGGGCCCCGACGGTGACCGTCGTCGCTCCGGTGATCCTCGTCGGCCTGCTGATGCCCGTGTTCGCCGTACGCGGCCTGGACGCCCTGGCGTTGGGCGAGGACGTGGCGCGCGGCCTCGGCATCCGGGTCGACCGCGCGCGCCTGCTCGCCGGGGCCTGCGTCGTCCTGCTGACCGCGACCGCCGTGGCGGCGGCGGGCCCCATCAGCTTCGTCGGCCTGGTCGTTCCGCATGTCGCACGGGCCGTCACGGGCCCCCGGTACGGATGGCTGCTGCCCTACGCGGCGCTGTTCGGCGCGAGCCTGCTGGTGGCGGCCGACGTGGTCGGCCGGCTGGTGGTCCGCCCCGGGGAACTCCAGGTGGGCGTGGTCACCGCACTGGTCGGAGCTCCGCTCGTCCTCGTCCTGCTGAAGCGGTCGAAGGTGGCGGGGGCGGCGCTGTGAAAACCTCTCAGGTTGCGCTGGTCCGCTCCGGACCGTCACTGGTGGCCCGGGTCCGCCTGGGCTCGGTGAGCATGCTCGTCCGCCCACGTGTGGTGGCCGTCAACGGCGCACTGTCGGTCGTGGTCCTCGGCCTGTTCTGCGTCGCCGTCGCCGTCGGCACCCGCTGGATCCCGCTCGACCAGGTGCTGGCGGCGCTGGTCGGGAAGGCGGACCCGGCAACGGCGCTGATCGTGCAGCAGTTCCGCCTGCCACGCGTGGTCGTGGGGGCCCTGGTCGGTGCCGCACTGGGCCTGTCGGGGGCGCTGGTCCAGGCGGTCACGCGCAATCCGATCGCGGCCCCGGACGTCCTCGGAGTGAGCGCGGGCGCCAGCCTCGGCGGGGTGCTGGTGCTGCTCGCCTTCGGCGGGACCACGTTCGGGTCCGGCGGCGCGGCGGCCGGGCTGTCCCGGATCGGAGTGCCACTGGGCGCGATCGTCGGGGCGTTCGTCGCGGCAACGCTCATCCTCGTGGTCGCCGGTGATCACGGCGGCAGCGGAGGCCATCTGACGTTCAGTACGCACCGGGTGGTGCTGGTCGGAATCATCTGCCACTCCGCCTTCATCGGCCTGCTGCACTGGGGACTGGCCGCCGGGGACGTCGACCAGGCGGCCAAGGCCTCGGTCTGGCTGGTGGGGAGCCTGCACGGCCGCGGCTGGGAGCACGTGACCGGGGTCGCAATGGCCCTGGCCGTGCTGTTCCCGATCGCCCTGGTCCTGGGCAGGCGACTGAACGCGCTGGCCCTCGGCGAGTCGTCGGCCGCCACCCTCGGCGTGCCGGTCGCGCGCAGCCAAGTCGCGCTGTTCGCCGTCGCGTTCGCGCTCACCGGGACGGCCGCCGCGGCGGCGGGGCCGGTGGCCTTCGTCGCGCTGCTCGCCCCCCAGATCGCTCGGCGGCTGGTGCGCTCGCCCGCCGTACCGCTCGTCACGTCGGCATTGACTGGTTCGGCCATGCTGCTCGCCGCCGATCTGCTGGCACGCCTCGCGGTCCCCGGCATCGAACTCCCCGCAGGCGCCGTGACGGCCCTGGTGGGAGCCCCCTACCTGTTGTGGCTCGTCATTCGTTCAGGAGGCACCCGATGACCTCGACAATCCGGACACCGGTCACCGGCTCGACTGCCACGTCGAGTCTGCGCACCGAGGGACTGCGTCTCGCCTACGGACCGGACCGTGTGGTGGTCCCCGGCCTCGACCTCGACCTGCCCCACGGCGCCGTGACCGCGGTGATCGGGGCGAACGGCTGCGGCAAGTCGACGGTCCTGCGCGCCCTCGCCCGCCTGCTGCGGCCCGTCTCCGGACAGGTGCTGCTGGACGGACACGACGTGCACCACCTGCGCACCCGCGAAGTGGCCAGACGCCTGGGCCTGTTGCCACAGTCGCCCGTCTCCCCCGAGGGCCTCAGCGTGCGCGACCTCGTCCGCCGCGGTCGGACACCCCATACCTCGCTGCTGCGCCAGTGGTCGGAGGAGGACGAGGCCGCCTTGACCGCGTCCCTGGAGGCGACCGACCTGGTCGAGCTCGCCGACCAGCCGGTCGACGCCCTCTCCGGCGGCCAGCGGCAGCGCGCCTGGCTCGCGCTGGTCATCGCCCAGGAAACCCCCTGGCTGCTGCTGGACGAACCCACCACCTTCCTCGACATCGCGCACCAGATCGACGTGCTCGAACTCGTCCAGCGGCTCAACCGGCAGCAGGGGCGTTCCGTGGTGATGGTGCTCCACGACCTCAACCAGGCCTGCCGGTACGCCGATCACCTCGTCGCCATGCGAGCGGGCAGCGTGGTCGCCGCCGGCCCGCCCGCCGAGATCGTCACCGAGGAACTGGTGGCGACGGTGTTCGACCTGCGCTCGCGGATCGTGCCCGACCCTGTCACCGGGACCCCGCTGGTCGTCCCGGTCGGTCGCGCGCGGTGATGTCTTCCCACTGTCGATCACGGCCGGAATGCCGTACAGTCCTCACGTTACTTAGGTTTGCCTAGCCTAAGTCAGGAACCGAGAACAAGGAGACGTCATCGTGCGTTCACGCTCCCGACGGCTCGGCACCCGGGTGGCCGGCGTGCTCGCCGCGCTGGCCATGACCGCGGGTCTCGCCGCGTGCGGCAGCAGCGCGGAGCCGAACCAGGACTCGAAGCCCAAGGCCGGTGCCGAGGCGGACGCCGGGTTCCCGCGAACCGTCAAGCACGACAAGGGCGAGACCACGCTGAAGACGCGCCCCGAACGGATCGTCGCCCTCGACCCCAGCCTCGTCGAAGCCACCCTCGCGCTCGGCGGCAAGCTGGTCGGTGGCGTCGGCAGCTACAACAACAAGCGGGACTTCCCGCCGTACCTGGGCGACAGCGTCAAGGACGTCAAGAACGTCGGACCGCTCGAATCCCCGGACCTCGAAGGGATCGCCGCGCTCAAGCCTGACCTGATCGTCTCGGCGAGCGTCCGTCACGAGGCCATCTACGACAAGCTCTCCGCGATTGCGCCGACCGTGTTCGTCAAGACCACCGGCCCGACCTGGAAGGACAACATCACCAAGCTCGGCGAAGCGCTCGGCGCCGAGAAGCAGGCCGCCGACTCGCTGGCCGCCTACCAGAAGCGGGCCGCAGCGGTCGGCAAGGAGATCAACGACAAGGCCGGCAACCCCCAGATCTCGGTCGTGCGCTTCATGAAGGGCTCCACCCGGCTGTACGGCAAGGCGTCCTTCACCGGCATCATCCTCTCGGACATGGGCCTGGCCAGGCCGAAGTCCGAGGACGTGGACAAGTTCGTGGTGGAGGTCAGCGAGGAGCAGATCCGCGAGGCGGACGCCGACCACATCTTCGTGTCCACCTACGACGGCGGCAACGAGTCCAAGGAACGCTTCCTCCGCAACCCCCTGTGGGGTCAGCTCGACGCGGTGAAGAAGAACCAGGTCCACGAGGTCGACGACGCGACCTGGATCCAGTCGGTGAGCCTACAGGGCGCCACCATCACGCTGGACGACCTGGCCAAGACCTTCGGCGTCGACCCCCAGCGCGGCTGAGCCGCCCTGGCGCGAGGGGTGGCGGTTCGGAGGAAGCGCCACCCCTCGCGGTTCATCACGAGGGTCGAGGTCATTCAGGGCGGCGGGTACGGCCGCCATCCCTCTTCCCAGAGGTTCCATGAGACCACGTCAGTTCTCCCCCGAACAGAACGGAGGACTCGCATGAGCCACGCCCGCCCCCTCTGTCCGCTCCCCCAGCCAATCGACAACCCGGAGCAAATCGCCCGCCTCGACATACGCCGAACCGACCGACTCGGCGGCCTCTTTCACGAGTACCAACATGCGGCCTGAGCAGGGCGGATGACATTTCCGGCAAGAACAGGCCTGCTGGCGACGCTGCGGCCCTGAACTGCGTTCGCCCGCAGGCCGGTTGGTCAGGCCCCGTCGGCCGCCGCCGCCGCGAGGGAGTCCAGCACCGGGCGGATCAGCGGGTGCCCGTCGGCCCCCGCGCGGACGGCGGCGAAGACCCGGCGGGTGGCCAGCTCGCTGTCCACCGGCCGGACGGCGACCCGGGCGAGGTCGACGCCGCGCAGCGCGGAGCGCGGCACCAGGGCGACACCGGAGCCGGCCGAGGCCAGCGCGACCACGGCGCGGAAGTCGTCGGAGGAGTGCAGCAGCCGGGGCTGGAAGCCGGCGTGCTCGCAGGCCAGCAGCACCACGTCGTGGCAGGGGTTGCCCGGGTAGGGGCCGATCCAGGGATCGCCGGCCAGGGCGGCCACGGCGAGCGGCCCCTCCTCGGCGGCCAGCGGGTGGACCAGCGGCAGGACGGCCTCGAAGGGCTCGGCGTAGAGCGGGACCCGGGTGAGCCGGGCGTCGTCGGCGCGCGGGGCGCCCCGGTACTCGACGGCCACCGCGAGGTCGGCCCGGCCGTCCAGCACCATCGGCAGGCTGGCGTCGCCCTCGGCGTCCAGCACCTTGAGCCGCACGCCCGGGGCGCGCTCGGCGAGCAGGCCGATCGCCGGGGCGAGCACGTGCGAGATGCCGGTGGCGAAGGAGGCGACGGTGACCTCGCCCGCGACGCCCGCGCTGTACGCGGCGAGGTCGGCCTCGGCGCGCTCCAGCTGGGCGAGCACGGCGTCGGCGTGGCCGAGCAGGATCTCCCCGGCGGCGGTCAGCCGCACGCCCCGGCCCTCGCGGGCCAGCAGGTCGTGGCCGGTCTCCTGCTCCAGGGCGGCCAGCTGCTGGGAGACCGCGGAGGGGGTCAGGTAGAGGGCGGCCGCCGCGGCGGTCACGGTGCGGTGGTCCGCCACGGCCCGCAGGGTCCGCAGCCGTCGTGCGTCGATCACGGACCAATTCTGCCAGCGCGGCGGAGTGGACCGGCCGGGAGCCGTTTCGGGCCGCAGTACCACCGGTGGCGTATTTCGGGCGGAGATCGCTTCGGCCCGTTGACCGTCGCGCTCGATCGGCGCTTGGCTCTTGGCCGGGCCGGGCCGCTGGGGATCACAGGGATTCGAGGGCCCGGCACTCGTCATCAGGGGAGGATGTCCATGACCACCGCTCGTTCCCGCCGCTGGCTGGCCCGTACCGGCTGCGTCCTGCTGGCCGCCGTCGTGGCCGGCGCCGCGATGCCGGCCGCCGAGGCCCGCCCGCCCAAGGGCGACACCGCCCGGGTCAGCGAGGGCACCAAGGGCGAGCAGCTCAACGGCCCGTCGAACACGCTCGGCCTGAGCGCCGACGGCCGCTCCGCGCTGTTCTCGTCGGCCGCGACCGACCTGCTGCCCGTCGACGGCGCCCCGAACGCCAGCGAGGTCTACGTACGGGACCTGCGCAACGGGCACATCGAGCGGGTCAGCGTCGCCGACGACGGAGCGCAGCTGAACGCACCCACCTCGGACGCCTCGATCAGCGGCGACGGCCGCTACGTCGCGTTCAGCACCACCGCCACCAACGTGGTGCCCGGCCAGGCGAAGCACCAGAGCGACGTCTTCGTCCGCGACCGCTGGACCGGCCGCACCGAGCTGATCACCACCGGCAACCTCACCACCACCGACGACGAGACCATCCGCGGCGCCGACAGCCCCACACTGAGCCGGGACGGCCGCTACATCGCCTACGCCTCCAACCGCACCGACCTGGCCCCCGGCGTGCGACGCGGCAAGCAGAACGTCTTCGTCACCGACCGCTGGACCCACACCACCCGGCTGATCACCACCGGCTTCGACGGCAACACCGCCGACAACAACTCCTTCGGCCCGACCATCAGCGCCGACGGCAGCACCGTCGGCTTCACCTCCCGGGCCGGCAACCTCGTCCCGCCGCCGCCCGCGACCGCCCCGGCCGCCGCCGCTGAACTGGCCGGCCCCCGGTTCTACCCGTACTTCGTCTGGAAGGCCGACACCGGCAGGACCACCGGCGCCAGCCTGGACGACACCGGCTCCCTGGCCGGCACCGGCATCGACGCCCGGATCAGCGCCGACGGCCGCTACGCCCTCTACGGCCTGCCGGTCTACGGCGCCGGCAAGCCCGGCTCGCACGGCATCCGGATGGACCTCTACGCCCTTGAGCTGGCCACCGGCAAGCGCACCCGGCTCAACACCTTCCTGCCCGGCACCACGACCACCGGCGGCTCCTACGACCCGGTGATGACCTCCGACGACCGCTGGGTCTACTTCGACTCCGACGCCGACAACCTGGTCCCGGGCGACACCAACCAGCAGACCGACGTGTTCCGCCGCGACCTGTGGACCGGCCGGATCGAGCGGGTCAGCCTCACCGAGGACGGCGCGCAGGCCACCGGCGGCTCCTACAACCCTCGCGTCGACGCCAGCGGCGACACCGTGGTCTTCGACGCGGAGGACGGCAACCTGGTGGCGGGCGACACCAGCACCTTCACGGACGTGTTCCTGCGCCGACTGTGATCCACGCCGGTGGGTGGGACCGGGCCGCCACCCGACCCCACGCCGCTTACAACAGTTGACGTATCTTCCGATCGAGTTCATCTCAGCTGTTGACCAGCGGCCCACGACCAAGGCGAGGACGACCGACCCCGGAAACCGCGAACGGGGGTGGGACGCCGGTGCGGGCCGGCGCCCCACCCCCGTGGCGGGAGGGTGCGGCAGGTGGTTGGCGGGCCGTGTGGTGGAGGCGAAACGATTCGCCTCCACCGCACGGCGGTTGTTCGCCCGCGGGCCGGTCCGGTTCCGAGCGGTCCGGCCCGCGGGCAGTCGGTGCGGGCCCCTGCCGGGCCCGGCGGGGGCTACTCCCCCAGTGCGGCGCGCGCGTCCACG
The DNA here is from genome assembly GCF_055560875.1 of Kitasatospora sp. NPDC023118. NCBI lineage: Bacteria > Bacillati > Actinomycetota > Actinomycetes > Kitasatosporales > Streptomycetaceae > Kitasatospora > Kitasatospora sp. NPDC023118. The sequence continues at coordinate 45,868 of NZ_JBVHHW010000015.1, read as the reverse complement.
AAGGCCGCGACGGCGCGCTCGACGTCCTCCGTGGAGTGCGCCGCGGACAGCTGCACCCGGATCCGGGCCTGGCCGTGCGGGACCACCGGGTAGGAGAAGCCGATCACGTACACCCCGCGCTCCAGCAGGAGCTCGGCGAGCCGGCCCGCCTTGGCCGCGTCGCCGATCATCACCGGGGCGATCGGGTGGTCGCCGGGCAGGATCTCGAAGCCGGCCTCGGTCATCCTGCCGCGGAACAGCGCGGTGTTGGCCGCCAGCTTCTCGCGCAGCTCGTTGGACTGCTCGACCAGGTCGAGCACCTTCAGCGAGGCGGCCGCGATCACCGGGGCCAGCGAGTTGGAGAACAGGTACGGGCGCGAGCGCTGGCGCAGCAGGGCGACGATCTCGCGGCGGGCCGCGACGTAGCCGCCGGAGGCGCCGCCGAGCGCCTTGCCGAGGGTGCCGGTGATGATGTCCACCCGGTCCATCACGCCGTGCAGTTCCGGGGTGCCGCGGCCGCCCGCGCCGACGAAGCCGACGGCGTGCGAGTCGTCGACCATGACCATCGCGTCGTAGCGGTCGGCCAGGTCGCAGATCTCGCGCAGCGGGGCGACGTAGCCGTCCATCGAGAACACGCCGTCGGTGACGATCAGGCGGCGGCGGGCGTCCTGGGTCTCCTTGAGCTGCTGCTCCAGGTCGGCCATATCGCGGTTGGCGTAGCGGTGGCGGCGAGCCTTGCTGAGCCGGATGCCGTCGATGATGCTGGCGTGGTTCAGCGCGTCGGAGATGACGGCGTCGCGGCCGTCCAGCAGGGTCTCGAAGACACCGCCGTTGGCGTCGAAGCAGGAGGAGTAGAGGATCGTGTCCTCCTGGCCGAGGAACGCCGAGAGGCGGTCCTCCAGCTCCTTGTGCACGTCCTGGGTGCCGCAGATGAAGCGGACCGAGGCCATGCCGTAGCCCCAGCGGTCCAGGGCGTCCTTGGCGGCCGCCACCACCTCGGGGTGGTCGGCCAGGCCGAGGTAGTTGTTGGCACAGAAGTTCAGCACCTCGCCCGGGCGGCCGCCGCCGGTGACGGTGACCGCGGCACTCTGCGGGGTGCCGATGACCCGCTCGGGCTTGAACAGGCCGGCCTCGCGGATCTCGTCGAGGGTGGCGGCGATGTCGGCGCGCACGTTGTCGAACACAACAGGCTCCTTTTGCGTCAGCGGGGTGCTCAGGCGGTCCAGTCGAGGATGATCTTGCCGCAGTTGCCGCTCGCGGCGTCGTCGAAGGCGGCCTCGAAGGCGTCGGCGGCGTAGCGGCCGGTGATCACCGGGCTGAGGTCCAGGCCGCCCTCCAGCAGCACGGACATCGCGTACCAGGTCTCGAACATCTCGCGGCCGTAGATGCCCTTGATGGTGATCATCGAGGTGACGATCGAGGCCCAGTCCACCGGGAACTCCTCGGCGGGCAGGCCCAGCATGGCGATCTTCCCACCGTGGGTCATGTTGGCGATCATCGACTGCATCGCCTCGGGGCGGCCGGACATCTCCAGGCCGACGTCGAAGCCCTCGCGCAGGCCCAGCTTCTGCTGGCCCTCCTCGATGGTGTGCTCGGCGACGTTGAGCGCCAGCGTCACGCCGACCTGGCGGGCCAGGTCGAGGCGGTACGGGGAGACGTCGGTGATCATCACGTTGCGGGCGCCGGCGTGCTTGGCGACGGCGGCGGCCATGATGCCGATCGGGCCGGCGCCGGTGACCAGCACGTCCTCGCCGACCAGCGGGAAGGACAGCGCGGTGTGCACGGCGTTGCCGAACGGGTCGAAGATCGCGGCCACGTCCAGGTCGACCGGCACCCGGTGCACCCAGACGTTGGAGGCGGGCAGGGCCACGTACTCGGCGAAGGCGCCGTCGCGGTTGACGCCCAGGCCGACGGTGTTGCGGCACAGGTGGCGGCGGCCGGCCAGGCAGTTGCGGCACTTGCCGCAGACCAGATGGCCCTCGCCGCTGACCAGGTCGCCGACCGCGATGTCCGCGACGCCGGCGCCGATCTCGGCGACCTCGCCGACGAACTCGTGGCCGAGCACCAGCGGGGTCTTGATGGTCTGCTGCGCCCAGCCGTCCCACTTGCGGATGTGCAGGTCGGTGCCGCAGATGCCGGTCCGCAGCACCTTGATCAGCACCTCGCCGGGGCCGATCTCGGGCTTCGGGACGTCGATCATCCAGAGACCGGGCTCGGCCTTGTGCTTGACGAGTGCCTTCACGGGCGACGGCTCCTGACGTGCGGGTGGGACGGCCTTCGAGGGTCGGGCAGGCCGAGTGGCCCGGTTCGGCCGCCGATGACGGGCGCACTCCGGGCAGGCAGAAATCTGCCTGGTCAGGGCGGGTGTGGTCCATCGAGGAATTCTTAAGGGCGGCCACAGCTGGGCTAAACGATCGTGCCCGAGCTGGGGCCCGGGATGGGGGCGGCATGCCGGTGCTCACCCGTTCAGCCGAGCGCGGGGCGCCGTCCGCGACACCAACCGGCGGGCGGGCCGGGGTACTTGACAGCTGGGGCGGGTTGCTTGGGCCCTTGCCTGGGCCGTTGCCGGGCCGTTGCCGGGCCGTTGCCCGGGGCGCCGCCCGGGACCTTGCCGGATCCGACGGAATCCACGAGACACGCCGTGGCCGCCGGCCGGACCGGTCCACCCGGGTGGGGGTTGGGTCCGTTCGGGTCACCACGACCGCGGCCGACGCGCGGGCGGCCGGCGGCGGTGCTTACGGTGGCGACGCTCCCCCACGGCCCCGTGGAGCAGCGCTCCGGAGCCGCTTCGCCAAAGGGCCGACCGCCCCAGAGAGGCGCTCTCGACACATGACCCAGACCCGACGGCCACGCCCGGCCACTTCCCGCTCCGCCGGCCGCGCGACCGCGGCCGCCCTGGCCCTGACCGGACTGCTCGCCACCGCGGCGTGCTCCGGGGACGCCGAGCCCGCGCGACAGGCCGCCAAACCGGCGGTCACCGCCGAACCGGCCGCGCTCAGCCCGTCCGCCACCGCCTCGATGAGCCCCTCCCCGGGCAACGCCTCCTCGGGCGCGGTGGTACCGCTGACCCCCGACGTCACCTCCCGGCTGGACGCCGCGATCCAGCGGGTGATGGGCCAGGCCTCCGTCCCCGGCATCTCGGTCGGGATCCTCACGCCCGGCGGGACCTATCAGAAGTCCTTCGGCGTCGCCGACAAGACCACCGGAACCCCGATGGACCCCGGGCTCTTCAGTCGGATCGGCAGCGAGACCAAGACCTTCACGGCGACCGCAGTGCTGCGCCTGGTGGACCAGGGCAAGGTGGGCCTGGACGACCCGATCTCCACGTACGTGGACGGCGTCCCCGGCGGCGACGGGATCACCGTACGCCAGCTCGGCGACATGCGCAGCGGCCTGTTCCCGTACAGCTCCGACCCGGACTTCGTGAACGCGCTGATCAGCGACCCGAACCGGGTGTTCACCCCGGACCAGCTGCTCGCGTACGGGTACAAGCACCCCGCGGTGTTCCCGCCCGGCACCAAGTTCCAGTACAGCAACAGCAACTACATCCTGCTGGGCAAGCTGATCGAGAAGGTCGGCGGGCAGCCGGCCGGCGACTTCCTCAAGGACCAGGTGTTCACCCCGGCCTCGCTGGGCAAGACGAGCTTCCCCGTCGACGGGAGCATGCCCGACCCGCACGCCCACGGCTACACCAACCAGACGCCCAACGGGGACATCCGGGACGCCACCGACTTGAACCCGTCCTGGGCCTGGACCGCCGGAGCCGTCATCTCCACCCTCGCGGACCTGGAGAGTTGGGCGAAGACGATGGCCACCGGCGCCCTCCTGAACCCGGCCACCCAGGCCCAGCGACTGAAGACCCTGCCGACCGGCGACCCCGGCGTCACCTACGGCTTCGGGTTGTTCGACAACAACGGGTGGATCGGGCACAACGGCTCGATGCCGGGCTACGAGAGCGTGGCGGTGTACCTGCCGGACGCCCAGAGCACGCTGGTGATGCTGCTCAACACCGATGTGCTGTACCGGGGTTCGGAGCCGTCCTCACTGTTCGCGAACGAGATCACCAAGATCATCTCGCCGAAGAACGTCTACTCGGTCCCGCCGGCCACCGCCGCGCCGTCGGCCCCGGGCTCGGCGTCCGGCTCACCGTCGACCCCGAGCTCGCCCTCCGGCTCGGCGTCGGGCTTCGCGCCGGGCTCGCCCTCGGTCCCCCCGGGTGGAGCGTCCGGCGGCGGCTCGCCCTCCCTGCCGACCGGCAACGCGCCCTCCACGGTGCGGGCTTGATCCCTGCGGCACGCCTGAGGCCCGACCCGGATCGCCGGGTCGGGCCCTCCTGTTCTGATGTTCCGTCACATACCCAGCACCTTGGCGAGATCGTACGAGACCGGCTCCTCCAGCCGCGCGTAGGTGCAGCTCTCCGGCGATCGGTCCGGCCGCCAGCGGCGGAACTGCGCGGTGTGCCGGAACCGGCTGCCCTCCATGTGGTCGTAGGCGACCTCGACCACCCGCTCGGGGCGCAGCGCGATCCAGGACAGGTCCTTGCCGCCGGTCCAGCGGCTGACCGCGCCCGGCAGCCTCCCCTCGGCGTGCGCGGCCTCCTCCGCCCAGGCGCCCCAGGGGTGCTCGGACAGCTCGGCCATCCGCAACGGGGCCAGTTCCTCGACCAGTTCGCGGCGGCGAGCCATCGAGAATGCGGCGCAGACGCCGACGTGCTGGAGCTTGCGTTCGTCGTCGTAGATGCCGAGCAGCAGCGAGCCGACCACCGGGCCGCTCTTGTGCTCGCGGTATCCGGCCACCACGCAGTCGGCGGTGCGCTCGTGCTTGATCTTGAACATGGTCCGCTCCCCCGGCCGGTACGGCTGGTCCAGCGGCTTGGCCACCACCCCGTCCAGCCCGGCGCCCTCGTACTCGGCGAACCAGGTCCCGGCGAGGTCGCGGTCGGTGGAGGCCGGGGCGGTGAACACCGGGTCGGCGGCCCCGGCGAGCGCCGCCTCCAGAGCCGGGCGGCGCACCGACAGCGGCTCGTCCACCAGCGAGTCGTCACCGAGGGCGAGCAGGTCGAAGGCGACGAAGGAGGCCGGGGTCTGCTCGGCGAGCAGCCGCACCCGGCTCGCCGCGGGGTGGATGCGCTCCAACAGCTCCTCGAAGCGCAGCCGGCCCTCCCGGGCGATCACCACCTCGCCGTCCAGCACGCAGCGGGGCGGCAGCTCGCGCCTGAACGCCTCGACCAGCTCGGGGAAGTACCGGGTCAGCGGCTTGCCGGTGCGGCTGCCGAGCTCGACCTCGTCGCCGTCGCGGAACACGATGGTGCGGAAGCCGTCCCACTTGGCCTCGTATTGCATCCCCGGCGGGATCTCGGCCACCGACTTGGCGAGCATCGGCGCCACCGGCGGCATCACGGGCAGGTCCATGTGACCGATCCTCGCCCGGTTCGCCTCGGGACGCGCGCCGGGCGCGGCGCGCTTAGCGTGTGAGACATGGGCGCAGCCGTGGAACTGGAAGTCGCCGGGCGGACCGTCCGGCTGTCGAACCCGGACAAGGTGTACTACCCCGAGCGCGGCTTCACCAAGCTGGACGTCGCGCAGTACTACCTGGCCGTCGCCGACGGGGTGCTGCGCGGGCTGCGGGACCGGCCGACCACGCTGCAGCGCTTCCCCGACGGGGTGGACGGCGAGTTCTTCTACCAGAAGCGCGCACCCAAGGGCCTGCCGGACTGGCTGCCCACCGCCCGGATCAACTTCCCCAGCGGCCGCTCCGCCGACGAGATCTGCCCGACCGAGCCGGCCGCCGTGCTGTGGGCGGCCAACCTGGGCTGCCTCACCTTCCACCCCTGGCCGGTTCGGCGCTCCGACACCGACCACGTGGACGAACTGCGGATCGACCTCGACCCGCAGCCCGGCACCGACTTCCGCGACGCCGTCCGCGCCGCCCACGAACTGCGCGCCCTGTTGGAGGAGTACGGGCTGCGCGGCTGGCCCAAGTCCTCCGGCGGACGCGGCCTGCACGTCTACGTCCCGCTGGTGCCCGAGTGGACCTTCACCGACGGCCGGCACGCGGTGATCGCCCTCGGCCGGGTGCTGGAGCAGCGGATGCCCGGGAAGGTCACCACCGCCTGGTGGAAGGAGGAGCGCGGCGAGCGGATCTTCGTCGACTACAACCAGATGGCCCGCGACCGCACCATCGCCTCCGCCTACTCCCTGCGCGCCCGTTCCCGCGCCACCGCCTCCACCCCGCTGCGCTGGGAGGAGCTGGACGACGCCTCCCCCGAGGACTTCGACCTGCGCACCGTCCCCGCCCGCTTCGCCGAACTCGGCGATCTGAACGCGGAGATGGAGCAGCAAGCGTTCCGGCTGGACGACCTGTTGGAGCTCTACGACAAGCAGCTGCACGATGAGGGCCTCGGCGAACTCCCGTACCCGCCCGACCACCCCAAGGCGGAGGGCGAGCCCACCCGGGTGCAGCCGAGCCGGGCTCGGAAGAAGTAGCGGCGGGAGGCAGTGGGCCCTGGCATCCTGGCGCGATGCCCTTCGATCACAACGACCACTACCACCGGCTGCTGCTGCACACGCTCCCGCCCGGGGCCCGCCGGGCGCTGGACGTCGGCTGCGGGACGGGCGCCTTCGCCCGGGCCCTCGCCCGGCGGGGCGTCGAGGTGGAGGCCGTGGACCGCGACGCCGCCGTGATCGCCGCCGCCCGGGCCGATGCGTCCGGGATCCACTTCCGCCAGGCGGACATCGAGGACCTGGAGCTGCCACCCGGCCGCTACGACTACATCTCCTGCCTGGCCAGCCTGCACCACCTGCCGATCGGCACCCTCGACCGGCTGCGCGAGGCGCTGGCGCCCGGCGGGGTGCTGGCGGTGCTCGGCTGCTACCGGGAGGAGACGGCCCGGGACCGGCTGATCAGCCTGGCCGCCGTACCGGTGAACGCCGTCTGCCGCCTGGCCGTCCACCTGCGCGAACGCGGCGCCCGGCCGGGCGTGCCAGCCCCGGTCGCGATGCCGACGACCTCCCTGGCCGAGGTACGGGCGTACGCGGCACGGCACCTGCCGGGCTTCACGCTGCGGCAACTGCTGTTCTGGCGCTATCTGCTGGTCTATCGGCGCGCACGGTGATCAACTGGGCGGGACGACACTTCCGGGAGGGGACCGCGATGGGCGTACGGGCACTGGCCGAGATCCTGGCGGACGCGGCGGGCGGGGTGTTCCTGCCGCCGGACGGATCGGTGACGGTGGTGCCGCAGCCCTCGCCCCGCGAGGCCGGGGTGGTGTCCTTCGCCGCCCATGCCGTGGTGTTCACCGACGAGGACCCGGCCTGGGTGCACGACACCCTCACCGCCGACCCGGGCGACCCGCTGGCGGCGCCGCTCTGCCCGCCCTTCCTGACCGCCTTCGCCTCGCGCACCGGGCGGACCGTCAACAACATCGACCTGCTCTCCGTCGCCGACCGCCTCCCCGGCGAGCCGCCGCTGCCGCTCAGCCCGGTCGAGGACCGCGAGCACCCCCGGGTGGTCCGGGCGCTGCGCTACCGCGAGGACGTCCGGGTGTTCGAGGCCGACGGCGGCGTGCTGATCCTCGGCCGGGGCGTGGCCGGGCGCTGGGAGGCCGCCGTGGAGGTCGACCCGCACGCCCAGGGCCGCGGCCTCGGCCGCGCGCTGGCCACCGCCGCCCGGCACCTGCTGCCGGAGGGCGGGGTCGTCTGGGCCCAGCAGGCCCCGGGCAACGCCCCCAGCGTCCGTGCCTTCCAGGCGGCGGGCTACCGGGCGGTCGGCGCGGAGGCGCTACTGGTGGTGGGGCGGCCGTAGGGGGGCCCGGGCCCGGGTCAGTCGGCCGGCGGGGTCCCCAGGACCCGGACCCTGTCGGCTGCGACGTCGTACCCGAGGAACGGCGGTCCCGTGGTGGTGCCTTCGAAGTACAACGGCACCGACTTGCCCAGCCGCCGGCCGATCGCGGCCAGGAACCCACAGAGGATGTCCAGCCGCTCCTGCCCCTGAAGCTCCCGGAGGTCGACGTCGAAGTCGATCTCCTCGTCCCCGAGAAACCGGAAGATCGCGCAGACCTCGGGATCCGGCCACACCCGCAAGGTCGGGCACTCAGCGTCGGCGGGCCGGGACAGTACGGTCTCGGCCCGGGGCAGCGGCAGGACCGTGTTGCCCTCGGCGTACTCGAAGGCCCAGCCCTGCTCCTCGACCAGATCGAGCACGGCCTGCCAGTCCGCCACCGTCGTGTCCGCGATGTACACGTCGGGCAGGCAGCTCCCGTCGGTCGGATCGAGCAGCCACGCGACGTGGTCGTCCCAGAGCAGTTCAGCCATGCCGCCATCCTGCCCGGGAACGCCCCTCCGGCCGAACGACTATTCGCCCCGCTATTCGCCCCGCGCACCCGCCGGCGCCAGCTCGGCGATGATCCGGACGGCGTCCGCGATCTGCCCGTCCGTCAGGTCTCCGCGCGCCGTCAGCCGCAGCCGGCTGACGCCGTCCGGGACGGACGGCGGGCGGAAGCAGCCGACCGCGAGGCCGGCCCGGCGGCAGTCGGCGGCCCAGGCGACGGCGGCCTCGGGGCCGGGGGCGCGGACCGAGACCACGGCGGCGTCCGGCTCACAGGCCTGCAGCCCGGCGGCGGTGAGCCGGGCGGCGAGGCTGCGGGCGACCTCGCGGGCGCGGTCGGCGCGCTCCGGCTCGGCGCGCAGCAGGCGCAGCGCGGCGAGGGCGGCGCCGGCGGCGGCCGGGGCGAGGCCGGTATCGAAGATGAAGGTGCGGGCCGTCTCGGTGAGGTGGCGGATCACCCGGCGCGGGCCGAGTACGGCGCCGCCCTGCGAGCCGAGCGACTTGGAGAGGGTGACGGTGGCGACGGTGTCCGGCTGCCCGGCGAGCCCGGCGGCGGCCAGCGCGCCGCGCCCGCCGGGGCCGAGGACGCCCAGCCCGTGGGCGTCGTCCACCAGCAGCGCGGCGCCGTGCGCGCGGACGGCCGCGGAGAGCCCGCGCAGCGGTGCGGCGTCCCCGTCCACCGAGAACACCGAGTCGGTGACCACCAGCGCCCGCCGCTGCGTCCGCCCGGCCAGCACCTCGGCCACCGCCGCCGGGTCGCTGTGCGGGGCCCGGTGGACGTCGGCCCGGGAGAGCCGGCAGCCGTCGATCAGCGAGGCGTGGTTGTAGGCGTCGGAGACGATCAGCGTGTCCGGGTCGGTGAGCGCGGTGAGCGCGGCGAGGTTGGCGGTGTACCCGGAGGAGAACACCAGCGCCGCCTCCGCCCCGCAGAACTCGGCGAGTTCCTCCTCCAGTTCGGTGTGCAGCGCGGTCGTCCCGGTCACCAGCCGCGAGCCCGTCGACCCCGCGCCCCACCGCAGCGCGGCCTCCGCCGCCGCCTCCGTCACCACCGGGTGGCGGGTCAGCCCCAGGTAGTCGTTCCCGGCCAGGTCCAGCACCGGGTCCTCCGCCACCCGGCTGCGCAGCGTCCGGGTCAGCCCGGCGTCGGCGCGCAGCGCGGCGGCCTCGTCGAGCCAGTCGAAGACGTGCCCCGGGGCGAGCGCGGCGGTGTGCGGTTCGGACGTGAGGGGGAGGGTCATGCCCGGCACTCTGGCACGGGCGGCGAACGGGGATCAATGTGCCACTCGGCACATGATCGGTGCGGTCCACTGGCCGGTCGCGACAACCGGGGCACCGCCTCCCGCCGCTGCGAGGCTTTGCCCGGGGTGGCGGCGAGCAGGCAAGATAGCGGGGTGACCCTCCTTGATCTGATGCCGAAGCCCGCCACGCCCGATGCGCTGTACGAGACGTTCGCAGCCTGGGCGGAGGAGCGGGGGATCACGCTGTACCCGGCACAGGAGGAGGCGCTGATCGAGCTGGTGTCCGGGAACAACGTGATCCTGGCGACGCCGACCGGTTCGGGCAAGAGCCTGGTGGCGGCCGGGGCGCACTTCGCGGCGCTGGCCGAGGGGCAGCGGACCTTCTACACCGCCCCGATCAAGGCGCTGGTCTCGGAGAAGTTCTTCGACCTGGTGAAGATGTTCGGCACCGAGCAGGTCGGCATGATGACCGGCGACGCCAGTGTGAACCCGACCGCGCCGATCATCTGCTGCACCGCCGAGGTGCTGGCCCAGATCGCGCTGCGGGACGGCGCGCGGGCGGACATCGGCCAGGTGGTCATGGACGAGTTCCACTTCTACGCCGAGCCGGACCGCGGCTGGGCCTGGCAGATCCCGCTGCTGGAGCTGCCGCAGGCGCAGTTCCTGCTGATGTCGGCGACGCTGGGCGACGTGCGCCGGTTCGAGGAGGACCTGACCCGGCGCACCGGCCGTCCGACCACGGTGGTGCGCAACGCGACCCGCCCGGTGCCGCTGTTCTACGAGTACCGGCGCACCACCATGCACGACACTCTGGAGGAGCTGCTGCAGACCGGCCAGGCGCCGGTCTACGTCGTGCACTTCACGCAGAAGGAGGCGGTGGAGCGGGCCCAGTCGCTGATGAGCATCAACATGTGCTCGAAGGCGGAGAAGGAGGCCATCGCCGCCCTCATCGGCAACTTCCGCTTCACCACGAAGTTCGGCCGCAACCTTTCCCGGTTCGTCCGGCACGGCATCGGCGTGCACCACGCGGGCATGCTGCCGAAGTACCGTCGACTGGTCGAACGCCTCGCCCAGGCGGGCCTGTTGAAGGTGATCTGCGGTACGGACACGCTCGGTGTCGGCGTCAACGTGCCGATCCGCACGGTGCTGTTCACCGCCCTGTCGAAGTACGACGGGCAGCGGGTGCGGATCCTGCGCGCCCGGGAGTTCCACCAGATCGCCGGGCGCGCGGGCCGGGCCGGCTTCGACACGGTCGGCCAGGTGGTCGCCCAGGCGCCGGAGCACGTGATCGAGAACGACAAGGCGATCGCCAAGGCCGGGGACGACCCGAAGAAGAAGCGCAAGGTGGTGCGGAAGAAGGCGCCGGAGGGCTTCGTCGGCTGGACCGAGGAGACCTTCGACAAGCTGATCGCCGCCGACCCGGAGCCGCTGGTCTCCCGCTTCAAGGTGAGCCACGCGATGCTGCTGTCGGTGATCGGCCGCCCGGGCAACGCCTTCGAGGCGATGCGCAAGCTTCTGACCGACAACCACGAGGACAGGGCCGCCCAGCGCCGCCACATCCGCACCGCGATCGCGATCTACCGCTCGCTGCTGGAGGGCGGCGTGGTGGAGCGGCTGCCGGAGCCGGACGCCGAGGGCCGGATCGTCCGACTGACCCTGGACCTCCAGGAGAACTTCGCGCTCAACCAGCCGCTGTCCACCTTCGCGCTGGCCTCCTTCGAACTGCTCGACCCGACCTCGCCCTCGTATGCGATGGACGTGATCTCGGTGGTCGAGGCGACCCTCGACGACCCGCGCCAGATCCTCGCCGCCCAGCAGAACAAGGCGCGCGGCGAGGCGGTCGGCGAGATGAAGCGGGACGGTATCGAGTACGAGGAGCGGATGGAGCGGCTCCAGGAGATCACCTACCCGAAGCCGCTGGAGGAGCTGCTCACCCACGCCTACGAGGTGTACCGCCGGGCGCACCCGTGGATCGGCGACCACCAGCTCCAGCCGAAGTCCGTGGTGCGCGACCTGTACGAGCGGGCGATGACCTTCTCGGACTACGTCGGCTTCTACGAGCTGGCGCGCACCGAGGGCATCGTGCTGCGCTACCTGGCCGGGGCGTACAAGGCGCTGGAGCAGACCGTCCCCGAGGACGTGAAGACCGACGACCTCAAGGACGTCATCGCCTGGCTCGGCGAGCTGGTCCGCCAGGTCGACTCCAGCCTGCTGGACGAGTGGGAGCAGCTGGCCAACCCGACCGAGGCGGCCACCGCCGAGGTGACCCTGGACGACAAGCCGGCGCCGGTGACGGCGAACGCCCGGGCGTTCCGGGTACTGGTGCGCAACGAGATGTTCCGCCGGGTGGAGCTGTGCGCCCTGGAGCACTGGGACGAACTCGGCGAGCTGGACGGCGAGTACGGCTGGGACGCGGACCGCTGGGCGGACGCCATGGACGGGTACTGGGAGGAGTACGACGACCTCGGCACCGGCCCGGACGCGCGCGGCCCCAAGATGCTGATCATCGAGGAGGAGGACTCCGCCTGGAAGGTCCGGCAGATCTTCGACGACCCGGAGGGCGACCACGACTGGGGCATCAGCGCCGAGGTCGACCTCTACGGCTCGGACGAGGAGGGCCGGGCGGTGCTGCGGGTGACTTCGGTGGACCGGCTCGGTGGCTGACTTGCCGTCAGGTATGCGAAGGGGCCCGGCACTTGCCGGGCCCCTGGCCGTTCTCGCGCAGCCGTCAAACCGCTGGTTGCGCCCTCCGATCGTTTGTCACATCCAGACAAAGGGCTGACCGGCCACATAGGAGAGGGCGCGGGTGGCGTCGTCGAGGTTCGGCTCCCCGCCGGTCCCGGAGGCGGTGGGCGCCGGGACGGGGGCGGTGGCGCCCGGGGTGGCGGCGGGGCCGGGGTGGGCGTCGGTCCGCGAGCTGGTGACGGTCACGTAGTGCCCGACCGCCTCGACCCGCGGATCACTGGCCGGCCTGGCGGAGGCGGACGGCGCGGGCGCGGTGGAGGCGTCGGCGAGGATGAAGGCGACGGCGCCGGGCTTGGCCCGCAAGGCGTCGGCGGTCTTGGCGGCGGAGGCCTGGTCGGCGAAGCGCAGCAGGGTGACGCTGCTGAGCACCGGGCGGTCGACGCCGGAGAAGCTGACGGTCAGGTAGGCCTGGCAGCCGCTGTCCCGGAACAGCTCCTGGGTGCGGTCCTGCAGCACCTCGGCGCAGTTCTCGCCCTGCCGGATGCCGTTGCGCCGGGCCTTGTACCCGGCGGCCTCGACCGGCCGCTGGGCGGGGAAGAGGCTGTCGGCGTTGAGGCCCTCGGAGTCGGTGGGCGGCGGCGGGGTGCCGACCACCGGGGGCGTCCTGGCCGCGTCCTTGGTGGACGGGCCGAGGCCGGGTATGTAGTCGCCGGGCATCGGGCGGGTGATGATCCATCCGCCGGCCGCGACCACGCCGACCATGACGACCCAGCCGACCGCGCGGCGGCCGGTCAGCCGTCGGCCGCGCTTGCGGTCCGTCCCCCCGGTCGAGGACTCCCGGGTCGCGGCGTCCCGGGTCGCGGCCTCCCCTATAGAGGCCTCCCCGGCCGGGTCGGCGCCCCCGCCGGTCCGCTGTCCTGCCTGGCCGTCCTGGCCTTCTCCCGGAGTCGGGGTGCGCTCCCCCTGCGTGGTCATGGCGCAGATTCTAAGCACCCTCCGGGTGGCCTGGATCACGGGGTCGGGGGTTGTCGATCTTCCTCCGCCGGCCGGTTTCACTACCCGTCGGTAACCTCTGTCTCCGGTCACCGTCAAGCGCGTGACCAGCGCCGACGCCGTGAGTTTCGACACTGTGGCAATCGGCACATCCTTCCGGCGATCTTCTGGTGGGTTTGCTCTGGCGCCATTCGAGCGGCAACAGGCAGGATCGGCCCCATGGATCTGCTCGATACCCTCACCGCCAAGGGCCTGCGCGGCGAAATCCCCACCCGCGAGGAGGCGCTGGCCGTCCTCGCCACCACCGACGACGAGCTGCTCGACGTGGTCGCCGCGGCCGGCAAGGTGCGCCGCCGCTGGTTCGGCCGCCGGGTCAAGCTCAACTACCTGGTGAACCTCAAGAGCGGACTCTGCCCCGAGGACTGCTCCTACTGCTCCCAGCGGCTGGGGTCCAAGGCCGAGATCCTCAAGTACACCTGGCTCAAGCCGGACCAGGCCGCCGACGCCGCCCGTGCCGGCGTGGCCGGCGGCGCCAAGCGGGTCTGCCTGGTCGCCAGCGGCCGCGGCCCGACGGACCGTGACATCGACCGGGTGACCGACACCATGGCCGCCATCAAGGAGTCCGACCCCGAGGTCGAGATCTGCGTCTGCCTCGGCCTGCTCTCCGACAACCAGGCCGAGCGGCTCAGGGCGGCCGGCGCCGACGCCTACAACCACAACCTCAACACCTCCGAGGGCACCTACGGCGACATCGCCACCACCCACACCTACGCGGACCGGGTGGACACCGTCCAGAAGGCGCACGGCGCCGGCCTGTCCGCCTGCTCCGGCCTGATCGCCGGCATGGGCGAGAGCGACGAGGACCTGGTCGACGTGGTCTTCGCGCTGCGCGAGCTGGGCTCGGACTCCGTCCCGGTCAACTTCCTGATCCCCTTCGAGGGCACCCCGCTGGCCAAGGAGTGGAACCTCACCCCGCAGCGCTGCCTGCGGATCCTCGCGATGGTCCGCTTCGTCAACCCGGACACCGAGGTCCGGATCGCCGGCGGCCGCGAGGTGCACCTGCGCTCGATGCAGCCGCTCGGCCTGCACATCGCCAACTCGATCTTCCTCGGCGACTACCTGACCAGCGAGGGCCAGGCCGGCCAGGCCGACCTCGACATGATCAAGGACGCCGGCTTCGAGGTCGAGGGCGCCGGCGAGGCCACCCTGCCGCGCCACCGCGCCGACATCGCCGAGGCGGCCCAGGCCGGCGGCTCCTGCGGCACCGCGGCCTCGGCCTGCGGCAGCGGCGGCGGCTGCGGCCCGTGCGGCGGGCACGCGCACGCCGCGGACGGTGGCGAGGCCACCACCGAGGAGAGCCCGGCCTCGGAAGGCTTGGACGACGGCGAGCTGCGCAGCGACCTGGTCAAGGTCCGCCGCCGCGGCGCCGGCACCGAACTCGCCCCCAACGCCTGACCTTCCGGAGAGACCTCACCATGTCCCAGCTGTCCGCGGACACGCTGCTCGCCCTCGACCGGGCGCACGTCTGGCACCCGTACGGGCCGATGCCCGGCACCGTCACCCCGTACGTGGTCGAATCCGCCTCGGGCGTCAGACTGCGCCTGGCCGAGCCCGTCGCGGACGGCCGGCGCGAGCTGGTCGACGGGATGTCGTCCTGGTGGGCGGCGATCCACGGCTACCGGCACCCGGTCCTGGACGGGGCGGTGCGCGAGCAGCTGGGGCGGATGAGCCACGTGATGTTCGGCGGGCTCACCCACGAGCCCGCCGTCCGGCTGGCGGCGAAGCTGGTCGAGATCACCCCGGAGCCTCTGCAGCACGTCTTCCTCGCCGACTCGGGCTCGGTGTCCGTCGAGGTCGCGATGAAGATGTGCCTGCAGTACTGGCAGTCGATCGGCCGCCCGCAGAAGCGCCGCCTGCTGACCTGGCGCGGCGGCTACCACGGCGACACCTTCCACCCGATGTCGGTCTGCGACCCCGACGGCGGGATGCACCACCTGTGGGGCGGGGTGCTCCCCGGGCAGCTCTTCGCCCCACAGCCTCCGGCCGGCTTCGACGCCCCGCTCGATGCCGAATACGCCCTGTGTTTCGAGTCGTTGATGGAACGTCACGCCGACGAGCTGGCCGCCGTCATCGTCGAACCGGTGGTCCAGGGCGCGGGCGGGATGCAGTTCCACTCCCCCGCCTACCTGCGGATGTTGCGCGAACTCTGCGACCGCTACGGGGTGTTGCTGGTCTTCGACGAGATCGCCACCGGCTTCGGCCGCAGCGGCGCCCTGTTCGCCGCCGACCACGCCGGGGTCTCGCCGGACGTGATGTGCCTGGGCAAGGCCCTCACCGGCGGCTACCTCACCCTGGCGGCCGCCCTGTGCACCAGCGAGATCGCCGACGGCATCAGCCGCGGCGAGATGCCGGTGCTCGCCCACGGCCCGACCTTCATGGGCAACCCGCTGGCCTGCGCGGCCGCCAACGCCTCGCTGGAGCTGCTACTCGGGCAGGACTGGGAGGTCGAGGTCAAGCGCATCGAGGGCGGCCTGCGGGACGGCCTCGCCGCCGCGCACTCCGTTCCAGGCGTGCATGACGTACGGGTCCAAGGCGCCATCGGCGTCGTGCAGTTGGACCACCCGGTGGACGTCTCGGCGGCGACCGAGGCGGCCGCGCGCGAGGGCGTCTGGCTGCGGCCCTTCCGGGACCTGATCTACACGATGCCCCCCTATGTGACGGAGGACGAGGACGTGGCACGGATCGCCGCCGCCGTGACCGCCGCGGCGGTGGCCGGGTGAGCGCGCGCATCCTGTTCGTGACGGGCACCAACACGGACGTCGGCAAGACCGTCGCCACGGCGGCCATCGCCTCGGCGGCGCTGCAGGGCGGCCTGAAGGTCGCCGTCCTCAAGCCCGGGCAGACCGGCGTGGCCCCCGGCGAGCCCGGCGACCTGGCCGAAGTCCAGCGCCTGGCAGGCGAACTGACGACCAGTGAGCTGGTTCGCTATCCCGAGCCGCTGGCCCCCGAGACCGCCGCCCGGCGGGCCGGTCTGCCGTACCTGTCCCCGGCTGCGGTGGCCGGGGCCGTCGCCGAACTGGCCGCCACCCACGACCTGGTGCTGGTCGAGGGCGCGGGCGGCCTGCTGGTCCGCTACGACGCTGAGGGCCGAACGCTGGCCGACCAGGCGCGGGCGGTGCGCGCCGCCGGGCTGAACGCCGAGGTGCTGCTCGTCGCCTCGGCCGGACTCGGCACCCTGAACATCGTCGCCCTGTCGGCGGAGGCCCTGGCGGCCCGCGAGCTCCCCCTCACCGGCGTCCTCGTCGGCTCCTGGCCCTCCTCCCCCGGCCTCGCCGACCGCTGCAACCTCGCCGACCTGCCGCGCTCGGCCGGCGCCCCGCTGCTCGGCGCCCTGCCGGAACGGGCGGGCGCGGCCGAGGACTTCGCCGCCCTCGCGGTGGCCTCGCTCGCCCCCGAACTGGGCGGCAGCTGGGACGCGGAGCACTTCGCACACGTCCAGCGGCCGGAATAGGCCGGAACAGCCCCGCCTTCGCTCGAAGGTGTGAAGCCGGTCCCCGAACCGTGCACGGCGCGGATACCGGCTCAATACCGTTCCGGGTATGACAGACGGGCTGACCGTGGACGAGGCCCTGCGGGCCTTGGCCGCCCTGGAGGCGGCGTGGAAGGACGACGACGAGGCGCTGTCCGCCCTTGCGGCGGGCGGGGCCGATGAGCGGCCGCTGCCGGCGCTGGTCGCCGCGTACGGCGAGCACGCGATGGACACCCTGATGGCCCTGGCCTTCGGCCTGCGGTCCAGCATGAGCGACGAGGAGATCGCCGAACTCTCGGACGCGGTCAGCGCCAACATCGGCGCCCGGATGAGCGCCCTGCTCACCCAGACCCTCAAGGCCTGGGGCACGGTCGCCGCCCCGCACGACCTCAAGGTCACCAAGATCCTCGCCCACACCGTGATCGACGCGATGCGGGCCGTCACCGAGGATCCCAGCAAGACCGAAGTCCTGCCGCTGCTCGCGACCTTCCGCAGCTACGCCCTCAACGACAACTGAGGGATCGGAATTCGGCGCGGGCTTCGAGCATCCTCGAAGCCCACGCCCCACACCCGGCCGCTTTCTGACCCGGGCCTGGCGGGAACGCCTATCGCGATATATCGTGAGTTCCCAGCCGCGCCGCCGACGGCGTCGCGCGGAGACCTTCGTCGACCTCAGGACGGGAAGTATGCCGGGAGAGATCTCGCCCGCCGGGATGCGTTCCGACAGCTCGCAGCCCGAGATGCGGGCCTCGCATGCGGAGCGGGACCGGGTGGTCGACCTGCTGAGTGTCGCGGCGGGCGAAGGCCGACTGACCGCAGAGGAATTGGACCAGCGCCTGGAGGCCGCCCTGTCGGCGCGCACGGTCGGCGAGCTGGCCGAACTCACCGCTGACCTGCCGCCCGCGCCGGTCCGTGCCGGAGGGGTTGCAGCGGAGGCCAAGGACGTCCTCCGGATCGACCAGATGTTCAGTCCGGTCCAGCGGGTGGGGCGCTGGGTGGTGCCGCGACGGCTGGAGCTCTGCACGCAGTGGTGCGAGGTGACACTCGATTTCACCCAGGCGGTGATCACGCACGACACCTTGCAGATCGATCTGAACATGGTGGGCAAGAACCTGACACTGGTCGTCAGGCCCGGCGTCGTGGTCGATCCCTACGGCCTGAGTCTGGAGTTCAGCAAGCTGAAGAACAATCAGGCTCCTGACCCCGATGTGCCGGTCGCGCTGCGGGTGGAACTGGTCGGTCATAAGAGCTTCGGTCGTGTGGTGGTACGGCAGCCACGGAGGACGGCCGGCCAGTGGCTGCTGCGAAAGCCCGCGGCCCTGCCGGCCGGCGACTGACCGCTGTTCTGACCTTCGGCGCGGGCTTCGAGTGTCCTCGAAGCCCGCATTGTTGCTAGGTACCCAGCCCTCATCCACCCGGCGGCGAGCGCGAATCCGCCCGTCGAGGGCGGTCGTTCGCGCTCGGCCTCTTCACTTCGGACCCTGTTCGATATACGGTACAAAACGCTTGTTACGTACCAGGCAGGTCAGCGTAGCGAAGCGCACCGCAACCCCCGCCCTCATCTGGAGAGTCCGCAGTGACCGAGCCCACCGAGCCCATTAAGTACCGGAAGAACGGTCTCACCCGCGGGGTGACCGAGGAACTCGCCGAGAACATGAAGCAGGGCTGGGCCGACACCGAACGCCACGGCCTGGAGCCGATCCCGCAGGCCGCGCACACCGAGCGGCGCAGGGCCGCGCTGTCCGCCGCCTTCCCCGGCGAGCTGCTGGTCGTCCCGTCCGGCAACCCCAAGGTGCGGGCCAACGACACCGACTACCCGTTCCGCCCGTCCTCCGACTACGTCTACCTGACCGGCGACCAGTCCCAGGACGGCGTGCTGGTGCTGGAGCCCACCGGGGAGAGCGGCCACCGGGCCGTGGTCTACCTGCGCGGCCGCTCCCGGACCGACAACGGCGAGTTCTGGCTGGACGGCCACGGCGAGCTGTGGGACGGCCGCCGCGACAGCCTGAACGAGAGCGAGCAGCTGCTCGGCCTGCCCTGCCGGGACGTGCGCACCGTGCGCGCCGACCTGGCGGCGGCCGCCGGCCCGGTGCGGGTGCTGCGCGGGCACGACGCGGGGGTGGAGGCGGCGCTCCGCGACCGGACGGGAGCCGAGCAGGACGCCGAGTTCGAGGTCTTCCTCTCCGGACTGCGCCTGGTCAAGGACGAATTCGAGATCGCCGAGCTGCGCTTCGCCTGCGACGCGACCGCGCGCGGCTTCGAGGACGTGGTGCGCGTCCTCGGCACCGACACCGAGACGCCGGAGCGGCTGATCGAGGGCACCTTCTTCCTCCGGGCCCGGATCGAGGGCAACGACGTCGGCTACAGCACCATCGCCGCGGCCGGTCCGCACGCCACCACCCTGCACTGGGTGCGCAACACCGGCCAGGCCCGCCCGGGCGACCTGCTGCTGCTCGACGCGGGCGTGGAGACCAACAACCTCTACACCGCCGACGTGACCCGCACCCTGCCGGTCTCCGGCCGCTTCACGGACCTCCAGCGCAAGGTCTACGACGCGGTGTTCTCCGCCCAGGAGGCCGGCATCGCGGCGGTCCGGCCCGGCGCGGACTTCCGCGACTTCCACCACGCGGCGCAGCGCGAGCTCGCCGAACACCTCACCTCCTGGGGCCTGTTCGGCGACCTGACCGCCGAGAAGGTGTACGAGCTGGGCCTGCACCGCCGCTTCACCCTGGCCGGCACCGGCCACATGCTCGGCATCGACGTCCACGACTGCGCCCACTCGCGCACCGAGGAGCACGTCGACGGGCAGCTGCTGCCGGGCATGGTGCTCACCGTCGAGCCGGGCATCTACTTCCAGCCCAACGACCTGACGGTGCCGGAGGAGTACCGGGGCATCGGAGTGCGGATCGAGGACGACATCCTGGTTACCGAGGACGGCAACGAGAACCTCTCCGCCGCCCTCCCCCGCCGCTCGGACGAGGTCGAGGCCTGGCTGGCCGAGCTGCGCGGCTGACGGCGCAGGCGCGGCCCCCGACCCTGGGGGCCGCGCCCCACGGCTACTTCAACTTGCCCAGCGCCGTCGCCATCCGCCCCACCGCGTCCACCACGTCCTTGGCCGGGCGGGCGGTGAAGCAGAGCCGGTAGAAGCCCGGCGCGGGGTTGTGCATGATGCCGCCGGGCAGCAGGCTCACCTCGGTGGGCTTGGCGGCGAGGTAGTTGAACAGCCACTCCTCGTTCGGGTCGAGCCCGTCCGGTCCGATGACCGGCAGTTCACCGTGGTCGTAGTCCGCGCGCTTGCCCAGGTACGCGGTGAGGTCGAGCCAGAAGAACTGGGCGGCGTTGTCCCCCTTCCGGTGGACGTACTTGATCCCCTTCTGGTCCAGCGCACCCTTGACGGCCTTGAAGCTCTCGCTGAGGAGCTCGGGGTACCTCTCCATCGCATACGTTGTGTAGGGCTTCCCGTCCTTGGTGGCGCTGAGCAGCTCCCCGATGACGAAGGTCTTCAGCGAGTCGAACGGGGTGAACCAGGGCAGCGGGTGGGTCCGTTCGGCCGGGTCCTTGCTACCCAGCATGGCCCGGTGCACCGCCGGGTTCTGGGAGAGCACGAAGCCGGTGCGGAAGCCCGAGAGCCCGAAGTCCTTGGCGAAGCCCCACACCACGTGGATCCGGTTGGCGAACTTCCGGTACGCCTCCAGCGTCACCGCGCTGGTGAACGGCGTGGTTGAACCCTTGAGTTGGGAGTGGCAGTAGATCTCGTCCGAGATGATGTGCATGTCGGTGTAGGTCATCGCCCAGTTGTAGATGTCCTCCAGCAGCTTCTTGCCGTAGTTGACGCCCAACGGGTTGTGCGGGTTGGTGAGGACGAGCAGCCGCGGGCGGTGCCCGGCCTTCTGCCGCGCCTCGTAGGCCTCGACGATCAGCTCCTTGGTGAGCTGGTACGGCTTGTCGCCGGTGGTCGGCAGGTTCACCGGGACGCACTTCAGCTTGGGCCGCTCCTCGAAGGACCAGTTGAAGCCCTGCCAGTACGGCGCCGGGATCAGCACCTCGTCCTTCGGCTTGAGCGCCGGCGTGCCCGCGCCCTTGCCCATCAGCCCGAAGGCGATGCACTCCAGCGCGGACGAGACGCCGGCGCAGCCGAAGACGTCCTCCTTCGAGACGGTGCGGCCGAACGCCCGGCCGAGCAGGTCCGCGACCTGCTGGCGCAGCTGCGGGGTGCCGGCCGAGGCCATGTACTGGATGTTCCGCTCGGGGATCAACTTGATCTTCTTGAAGACGTCCGTGTCCATCGACTCCTGGTACAGCAGGACGTTCTCCGCGACGGACAGGTTGACCGCGGTGTCCGGCGCCAGGTGCTGGTGGTAGAAGGCGAGCGCCTGCTCGAAGTCGCTCAGGCCGGCGAACACGTCGGCGGCCGCCTCGGGCGAGTCGAGCCTCAGGCCGTTCTCGATCATGGTCATGGTGGCCCCTTGTCGGGTGGGCGGGTCGGGCTGCGTGACGGAACGTGACTGTTCGCGCGCGCATCGTCCCCAGCGGACCACGCGCCGTGGACGGCCGCCAGCGCTCGGCGGCCGTCCGAACGGAAGGCGGGATCGGGCGGGATCGGGCGGGCAGCGGCGGCGCGCAGCGCTATCCGTGCGGGCAGGGCGGCTTGTTCGGTCATGCCGGCCTGCCGGCCGGCCTGTTTCGTCGCGCCGCCGGGAATTCCGGCTCATGGACGGTCAGCCCAGCCGCCACACCGTGGTGGTCTTCACCGCCGTGTCCTCCAGGTCCGCCACCACCGGCACCTGGTAGGCCGCCACCGCCGTGAACCGCTCCCGCGGCAGGTAGGCCCGCCCCGGGTCCCCGACGATCACGGTGGCCCCGCGCGCCGCGGCCCGCTCCAGGAACGGCAGGAAGCGCGCGGCCATGGCCCGTTCATAGAACACGTCCCCGGCCAGCACCACCTCGGCCGGCGCGCCGTCCCCGTCCACCAGGTCCACCAGCGCGCCGTCCACCCGCACGCCGTTGGCCTCGGCGTTCAGGCCGATCGCGGCCACCGCGTAGGCGTCGATCTCGGCCGCCCGGACGGCCGTGGCGCCGCGCAGCGCGGCCGCCACCCCGACCAGTCCGGACCCGGCCGCGATGTCCAGCACCGCGCGCCCGTCGACCAGTTCGGGATGGTCCAGGACGTAGCGCGCGACCGCCACCCCGCCGGCCCAGGCGAACGCCCAGAACGGCGGCGGCAGTCCGACTTCGCCGCGCTCGCGCTCGGTGGTCTCCCACAGGGCGATCGCGTCCTGCGCCATGTGGAGACGGATCTCGGGCACGAAGGGGACGGGCGACAGCGCGGTCTCCCGCCGGATGAGGGCAAGGTCGGCGCCCACCTGAAGAGTTCGCAGCTCAGTCGGCATGCCCGCAGCATAGGGCCACGGCGGCGGACCTCCCGCCCGACCTGCGCGCGACCGCACGCCCGGCCGGCGGCGTTCTCACGCCCGACCGGCGGCCTTCTGGGTGCGGCGGGCCAGCGAGTCGACCACGACGGCGGCCAGCAACACCGCGCCGGTGATCATGAACTGGATGGCGTTGCTCAGGCCCTGGATGTTCATACCGGACTGGATCGAGCCGATCACCAGCGCACCGAGCAGTGCCGACCAGGTCTTGCCCCGCCCGCCGAACAGGCTGGTGCCGCCGATGACGGCCGCGGCGATGGCGTTCATCAGCAGGTTGCCGCCGCCGGAGGTCTGACTGGCCGACTGGATCTGCGCGGCCAGGAACAGGCCGCCGACCGCCGCCATGGTGGAGCAGATGGTGAAGACGCTGATCCTGATCCAGGCCACGTTGATGCCGGCCCGGCGGGCGCCCTCGATGTTGCCGCCGAGCGCGAACACCTGTCGCCCGTACGAGGTGCGGCGCAGCACGAAGTCCAGCACCACGATGAAGATCAGGAAGATCAGCAGCGCGAGCGGCAGGCCCTTGTACTGGTTGAGCGTGTAGGCGGCCAGGAAGGCGATGATCGCCAGCAGCACTGTGCGCAGCACGATGTCGGCGACCGGCCGGGACGGGACGCCCGCGGCCTGCCGCCGGCGGGCGTCGACCAGCGAGGCGCCCAGGAACAGCGCCACGCCGGCCACCGCCGTGCCGTAGGCGGCGATCTGCTGGCCGTAGATGGTGCTGTAGAGCCTGGAGACGATGTCCTTGCCCGACAGGTTGACGGTGCCGGTGGCGCCGAGCACCTGGAGCATCAGGCCGTTCCAGCCGAGGTTGCCGGCCAGGGTGACGACGAAGGCCGGGACGCCGATCTCGGCGAAGAAGATTCCGTGGATCGCGCCGACGATCGCCCCGCCGGCGATCGCGGTGATCAGCGCGACCCACTGGTTGACGCCGTTGGACACGTTGAGGACGGCGAAGATCGCCGCGCACAGACCGCTGACCGAGCCGACCGAGAGGTCGATCTCGCCGAGCAGCAGCACGAAGACCACGCCGATCGCGATCATGCCGGTGCCGACGATCTGCTGGGACAGGTTGGAGAGGTTCTGGGCGGACAGGAAGGCGCTGTTGAGGCTGCCGAACACCGCCCAGATCACGATCAGGGCCAGCACCACGGGCAGCGAGCCCAGTTCGCCGCTGCTCATCCGGCGGCGGAACTCGCCCAGGTAGCCCTTGAGGCCCTCCTGGCGCACGATCAGCCGGGGGTCGACGGCGGGGGTGGCGTCCGGGGCCACCGGGACGGGCGCGTTGACGCCGCCGGTGGGCATGCTGTCCTCGGGCAGCGGGGCGCGATGGCGTTCGGATTCGCCGCCGGGGATGCCCCCGGGGATGTCCTCGCTCACTGGGAACCCTCCTGGCCACGGGCCTTGCGGCGGGTCACGGCGTTGTCCGTGGCGCCGGTGATGGCCGAGATGATCTCTTCCTGGTTGGTGTAGCGCTTGTCGAAGACGCCGTTGTTGCGGCCCAGGCGCAGCACCGCGACGGTGTCCGCCACGGCCATCACGTCCGCCATGTTGTGGCTGATCAGGATCACGCCGTGGTCCTGCTCACGCAGCCGCTCGACCAGGTCGAGTACCTGGGCGGTCTGCTCGACGCCCAGGGCGGCGGTCGGCTCGTCGAGCAGCACGACCTTGGGCGAGCCGATCAGCGCGCGGGCGATCGCGACGACCTGGCGCTGGCCGCCGGAGAGCGAGGCGACCGGGATCCGCACGCTGGGGATGCGGATGGAGAGGGTGTCCAGCAGGGACCGGGAGCGCTTCTCCATCGCGACCTCGTCGAGGACGCCGAAGCGCCGGATCTCGCGGCCGAGGAAGAGGTTCCCGACCACGTCGAGGTTGTCGCAGAGCGCAAGGTCCTGGTACACGGTCGCGATGCCCAACTGCTGGGCGTCCTGCGGGCGCTGGATGCCCACCGGCCTGCCCTGCCACTCGATGACGCCCTCGTCCGGCTGGTGCACCCCGGCGATCGCCTTGACCAGGGTGGACTTGCCGGCGCCGTTGTCGCCGACCAGGGCCACCACCTCGCCGGCGTGCACCTCCAGTTCGATGTCGGTGAGCGCCTGGACGGCGCCGAACCGTTTGGAGACCCCGCGCAGGGCCAGTACGGTCTCACCTGCCACAGTGACCAACTCCCTTGCCCCGCCTCCACCCTGGAGGCGGGGCGTGTTCGGCTTTCGGCTTTCGGCTTTCGGCTTCGGAGGGATGCCGGCGGCTACTGGAGGCCGATGGTCTTGCAGGCGGCGGCGTAGTCCGGCGTGCAGATCTGGGCGACGGTGTAGAAGCCGTCGGCGACTACGGTGTCCTTGATCTTGTCCTTGGTGACGACGATCGGCGTGAGCAGGTCGGCGGGCACCTTGTTGCCGCTGCCGTTGGTCACCGTCGTCGGCACGAGCGTGGAGTCCAGAGACTTGCCCGAGGCGAGCGCGACCGCGATCTGACCGGCCGCTTCGGCCTCCGGCTTGAGCGGCTTGTAGACCGTCATGGTCTGGGTGCCCGCCACGATCCGCTGGATGCCGTCGAGTTGGGCGTCCTGACCGGTCAGCGGAACGCTGAGACCGGCCGCCTTGAGCGCGGTCGCGACGCCGGCGGCCATGCCGTCGTTGGCGGCGTAGGCGCCGACCACGTTGGGCCCGCCGATCGCGGTGATGGCGGCGGCGGCCTCCTGGTTGGCCGTGTTCGGGTCCCACTGCGGGGTGTCGAACTCCTTGCCGATCTTCAGCTTGCCGTCGATGGCGCTGTGCGCGCCGGCCTTGAAGTCGGCCGCGTTGGGGTCGGTGGGCGAGCCGTTGATCATGAAGATCTCGCCCGCTTTCGCCTTGTCCCCCACCGCGGCCACCAGCGCCTGGCCCTGCAACTCGCCGACCTTGTGGTTGTCGAAGGAGACGTACGCGTCGACCGGGCCCTGGGCGAGCCGGTCGTAGGCGAGCACCTTGACGCCGGCGTCGTGGGCCTTCTGGACGGAGGACTGGATCGACTTGGAGTCCACCGGGTCCAGGATCAGCACCTTGTCGCCCTTGGTGAGGGCGGTGTCGACCTGGGTCTGCTGGAGGGTGGCGTCCTGGTTGGCGTTGTAGTAGTCGATCTGGGCCTGCGGCGCCAGCTCCTTGATCTTCTTCTCGATCAGCGGGCGGTCGAACTGCTCGTAGCGGGTGGTCTTGGTCTCCGGCAGCAGCAGCCCGATCCGCACGGCCCCCACGGCGACGCTCGCGCCCGCGCCACCGGACGACCCGCCGCTGGAGGCCTGCTTGGCACTGCCGCAGGACGCCGCGCCCAGGCCGAGGGAAACCACTGCGGTCACCGCGAGGACGCGGCGAAGCCCGTTGATCATGAGGATGCCTCTCCGGTTGAGTCCACCCCCTCCCCTCAGAGTCTGGGAAGCTCCGGGCCGCACCACGATCCGGATGCGCCGAACGGGTCGAGGCTGGACGTCCCACCGGGTGACCGTCTACATTTCTGTAGACGTCGGAGGCGCACGGCATCACCCCCCGGACAGCCGTGCGCCTCCGACCACTCCTGCGTTCACCACCGCTCGTCGATCACCCGTTTGATCTTCCCGACCGAGCGCTCCAGCGTGTACGGCTCCACCACCTCGGCCGCGACCGTCACGCCCACGCCGTCCTTCACCGCGCGGACGATCGCCGCCCGCGCCGCCTCCCACCGCTCGGCCGGCGCCTCCGGGCGGGCCTCGACCCGCACCGTCATATGGTCCAGCCGCCCCTGCCTGGTCAGCCGCAGCTGGAAGTGCGGGGCGACGCCCGGGGTGCGCAGCAGGATCTCCTCGATCTGGGTCGGGAAGACGTTCACCCCGCGCAGGATGATCATGTCGTCGCTGCGCCCGGTGACCTTCTCCATCCGCCGGAAGGACGGCCGCGCGGTGCCGGGCAGCAGCCGGCTGAGGTCGCGGGTGCGGTAGCGGATGACCGGCAGGGCCTCCTTGGTCAGCGAGGTGAAGACCAGCTCGCCGCCCTCGCCCTCCGGCAGCACCTGGTCGGCCCCCGGCTGATCGGCCAGCGGGTCGACGACCTCCGGGTAGAAGTGGTCCTCCCAGATGTGCAGTCCGTCCTTGGTCTCCACGCACTCCTGGGCGATGCCGGGGCCGACCACCTCGGAGAGGCCGTAGATGTCGACGGCGTGCAGGTCGAGCCGCTCCTCGATCTCGCGCCGCATCTCCTCGGTCCAGGGCTCGGCGCCGAAGATGCCTACCTTCAGCGAGCTGGCGCGCGGGTCGACGCCCTGCTTCTCGAACTCGTCCAGCAGGGTCAGCAGGTAGGACGGGGTGACCATGATGATCTCGGGCCGGAAGTCCTGGATCAGCTGGACCTGGCGGGCGGTCATGCCGCCGGAGGCCGGGATGACGGTGCAGCCGGCCCGCTCGGCGCCGTAGTGCGCCCCCAGCCCTCCGGTGAACAGCCCGTAGCCGTAGGCGATGTGCACCTTGTCGCCGGGCCGGCCGCCGGCCGCGCGGATCGAGCGGGCGACCACGTCGGCCCACATGGACAGGTCGTTCTCGGTGTAGCCGACCACGGTCGGGCGCCCGGTGGTGCCGCTGGAGGCGTGGATCCGGCGGACCCGCTCCATCGGGACGGCGAACATGCCGAAGGGGTAGCCCTCGCGCAGGTCGGCCTTGGTGGTGAAGGGGAAGCGGGCGAGGTCGTCCAGGCTGCGGCAGTCCTCGGGGCGCACGCCGGCCGCGTCGAACTTGCGGCGGTAGAGCTCGACGTTGTCGTACGCGTGCCGCAGGGTGGCCCGGAGCCGGTCGAGCTGGTGGGCGCGCAGTTCGTCGACGCTCATCCGCTCCCCTGCGTCCAGGAGTGCGGGTGGAATCGGCTCCCCCAGGCGTCGACGCGGGTCGGATGCGCTGGCGGTCATCGTCGCTCCTTCGCAGGTCGGCCGATCCAGGAAGCCCTACCGATCGTTCGGTCAGGGCAAGCCCAGGCCAAGTAACCCAGCACCCGAACCACCTGTCAAGGGATCGCGCAAGGGTTCCGGAATGTGAAGTTCCATCACCTTCGTGCCGGGATCGCTCCACTCGCTTGGCTGGCCGATATGAAAATCATTACGGAATTTTGACCCGTAGGCGGCCGCTTCCGGCCCGGACGCATGGTTCAGTAGTGCGGCTTCTCCCCCGCACCCCGGAGTGATCACCTTGGCCTCGACTCCTGCGCTGGTCAGCGCGCTGCGCGAGCTCGGCGACCGGCCCGCCGTCGTCGCCGACGGGCGCGCGATCAGCGGCATCGGCCTGCTGCTCGGCGTCTCCCCGCCGGGCGGCCTGCCCCGGGCCCTCGCCGAACGCGTCGCCGAACACGCCGCGATGCCGCCCTCCGCCGCCCGCACCGCCGAACAGCGGCTCCGGCACTGGGCGGGCGTCCTCGGCCCGCCGCCGATCCGGCACACCGTGCTGCACCCCGCCACCGACCTCGCCGTCGAACTCGCCCTGGCCACCCTGCTGGCCGGCGGCACCGTGCACTGCGCCGACCCCGAACAACGGGCCGACGAGCAGCTCGCCGCCCTCGCCGCCAACGGCACCACCCACCTCAGCCTGCCCTCCGCCCTGCTCTGGCGGCTCAGCCGGCAACCCGGCCTCACCGAGCACGACCTCGGCGCGCTGCGGCTGGTCCTGCACGTCGGACCCGAGCCCCGCCAGGACGACGTGTACGCCGCCGTCGACGCGCTCGGCGCCGTCCTCGCCCACGTCCGCGCCCCGCACAGCCAGGCCGAGGCCGCCGACCGCCGGCTGCGCGCCGACGCGCAGGCCGCCACCGCCGCCGCCTGGAAGCACAGCATCGGCGTCACAGCCGAGCAGGTCACCGAGTTCGGCGCCCACCTCGACCGGGCCGTCCTCACCTCGCTGCTGCACACCCTCCAGCAGGCCGGCGTCCTCACCGACCCCGCGCGCGGCTGCTCCGAGCCCGAGCTCCTCGCCACCGCCCTGGTCACCCCCGCCCAGCGCCCCCGGGTCGGCCGCTGGCTGGACGCCCTCGCCCGGCACGGCCTGATCGCCCGCCAGGACGGCGGCGCCCAGGGCCCGATCTTCCACGGCGCGCCCGCACTCACCGCCGCCGAGGTCCGGGACGCCTGGCGCCCCGCCGTCGAGGCCTGGGCCGACGGGCTCGGCCCGGCCGCCGCCCTCGACCGGGCACGGCGCGGCGCGCTGCGGCTGCCCCGGCTGATCGCCGGCGAGGAGGCGCCCCGTCCGGCCGCCGCCCCGGTCCGCTGGGCCGCCTCCCGCGGCTACCTCGGCACCGCCGTCGGCGCCCTGGTGCGCGGCACCGCCGAGGCCCACGGCGGGACGGAGCCGCTGCGGGTGCTCGAACTCGACCGCGACGGCGCCGAGACCGGGATCACCCGCACCCTGGCCGCCCGCCCCCGGCAGAACGCCGAGCACCACCTCGCCCCCGACGGCGGCCGCTACGACGTCGTGGTCGCCACCGCGACCGGACGGCCCGAGGAGGAGGTCCCGGCCCTGGTCGACCTGCTCTCCCCCGGCGGCCGGCTGCTGCTGCTCGCGCCCACCGTCGAACAGCTCGACCTGCTGATCACCGGCGACGCCCGCGGCCTGACCGCCCACCCGGCCGAACGCTGGCAGACCGCGCTCACCGCGGCCGGCTGCCCGACCGTGCTCACGCTGCCGGAGGACGGGCACCCGATGGGGCTGCTGGGGCAGCGGCTGTTCGCCGCCCGGGTGGACTGACGCCGAGCCACGGCTACGATCGGGCCCATGGTCGCTTCCGTGCGCTCGATCCGCTCCCGGGCCTCACTGGGCTCGATCGCCTCCATCGGTTCCATCGGCTCGCTGCTGTCGATCGGCTCGGTCGGCTCGGTGCTGTCCGTCGGGTCGGTCGGCAGCGTGCTGTCGATCGGCTCGGCCGGCTCGGTCTTCAGCGCGCTGTCGGCGTGCTCCTGGCTGAGCGTCGGCTCGCTGCTGTCGGTGCGTTCGCGCTGGTCGGTGCGGGGGCTCCGGGCGGTGCGCTCGTTCCCGGCGGTACGCCCGGCCGGCCCGTGCGGTCAGCTGGTGGGTAGGGGGCGGCGCCCGGGTCGCGGGCCGTCCGACATCGGGCGGTGAGGCCCGGGGCTGCCGCGTACCAGCCGTCCGAGAGCGGGCGGTGACGTCCCGGACACCCGGATGCGGGCGGCCCGTGAGCGGCTCGTGAAGCGCGGATCACGCGCCACCACCCGATCCGTACCGTTTCGATACCGAAGCCCGGATGAGCTGCGGGAATCCTCGCCCCGCGGGGCGGTCCCCGGGTAGGCTCCGGCATGTCCTCCGGGCCCTCGCGCGGGCGGCCCCCGCGCCGCCGGTGCCGCGTTCCGGGGGCACCTCCCCGCGGGCCATTCGGTGGGCTCCGCGCACTCGACACCGCGCGCCAGGGCAGTCGCGCGAACGGCGAAGGGCATCGCATTGGCGGATCGGCTCACCGGAGGAGACTCCTCGCTGCTGCGGCGGATCAACGCCGCGGTCACGCTTCGGGCGCTGCGGGCCGGCCACTCCGTGACCCTCACTCAGCTCGTCGGCGAGACCGGGCTCTCCCGGCCGACCGTCGAGGGCGTGATCGAGGGTCTGGTCGAGACCGGACTGGTGGCCGAGGTCGAGCAGCCCCGCGAGGACGGCCAGTCGGGCACCGGCCGCCGCGGCCGCCCGGCCCGCTGGTTCCGCTTCCGCGCCGAAGCCGGACACATCCTCGGCATCGAGATCGGCGTGCACGACATCCGGGTCATCCTCGCCGACCTCACCGGCGAGGTGGTGGGCAGTCACTTCAAGCCGGTGGACGAGACCCTGGACGCCGAGGACCGGCTCGCCGCCGTCCGCACCGCCGTCGCCGAGGTGCTGCGCAAGGCCGGGATCTCCCGGGACAACCTGTGGGCCGTCGGCATCGGCACCCCCGGCATCGTGGACCGCGAGGGCACCGTCCAGCTCGGCACCGCGATGCCCGGCTGGACCGGCCTGGACCTCGGCGCCCGGCTGCGGCGCTCGTTCCGCTGCCCGGTCCTGATCGAGAACGACGCCAACCTCGCCG
Source organism: Kitasatospora sp. NPDC023118 (assembly GCF_055560875.1). NCBI lineage: Bacteria > Bacillati > Actinomycetota > Actinomycetes > Kitasatosporales > Streptomycetaceae > Kitasatospora > Kitasatospora sp. NPDC023118. Next base: position 15,639 of record NZ_JBVHHW010000015.1, on the reverse strand, counting down.
CCATCGCCGAGCACTGGCAGGGCGCGGCACTCGGCGCCGACGACGTGGTCTTCGTGATGGCGGGCCTGAGCCCCGGCGCCGGCTCGCTGATCAACGGCAAGCTGCACCGCGGCTACGGCGGCGCGGCCGGCGAGATCGGCGCGCTGCACCTGCTCGGCCAGGAGGTCACCCCGGAGAGGCTGCTCTCCACCACCGGCAGGCCGCTCAACCCGCTGGACGAGGCGGCGGTCGCCCGGGTGCTGCGGCTGGCCCGGGAGGGCGACGAGGTGGCCAAGGTCGCCATGGACCGCTTCCTCACCCGCCTGGTACAGGGCGTCGCGGCGCTGGTGCTGGCCATCGACCCGCAGCTGGTGGTGATCGGCGGATGGGCCGCCGGACTGGACGGCGTGCTGGGGCCGCTGCGCGAGCGGCTGGCCCAATTCACCCTGCGCGCCCCCGAGGTGGCGCTGGCGGCGCTGGGTTCGGAGGTCGTCGCGATGGGCGCCCTGCGGGTCGCCCTGGACCACGTCGAGGACCAGCTCTTCGCTGTCGACCCGCCCCGGATCTGACCGGCGCCGGGCCCAGACCCCTACCCCCTCAACGGCAACGGCAACGGCCCGGACGCCACTTGGGCGCCCGGGCCGTTGCCTGAGGGTGTGGGATTGGTTCAGGAGGCGGTGCGTACCTCGGCCACCGCGCCGACCGGGGTGACCTCGACCAGGCCGGCCTCGCCGAAGGTCAGCTTGCAGGTGTCCGCCCGGTAGGTGGCGACGGCGAGCGCCACCAGCCGGCCCGCCGAGGCGTACTGGGTGGTCATGACCAGCACCGGGGTGCCCGGGGGGCGCTCCAGCAGCAGGGCCTCCTCGGCCTCGGCGACACCGAGCTCGACGGCGCGGGACTCGCCGTCCACCTCCAGTCGCTCCAGCTGGCGCAGCACCGAACGGGCGCGGTCGCTCTCGGCCCGGAAGCCGGGCAGGTGCGGCAGCGCGGAGGCCGGGACGTGCAGCGACTCGCAGGCCATCGCACGGCCCTCGACCAGTCGGACCCGACGGACGGTGTGCACGGTGGCGCCCTCGGCGATGCCCAGGTTCTTGGCCAGCTGCGCGGAGGCGGGGGCGGTGGTGCAGTCGACCGTGCGCCAGGCCTGGCTACGGCCGACGCCGGGCCAGCCCTCCTCCTGCCGGTTCACCGGGACGCCGACCCGCGGGGCGGCGATCAGGGTGCCGATCCCCCGGCGGCGGACCAGGCGGCCCTCCAGCTCCAGCTGGTCGAGCGCCTGCCGCAGCGTGGCCCGGGCCACCCCGAACCGGGCGGCGAGCTCGCGCTCGTTCGGCAGGACCTGGCCGGTGGAGAACTCCGAGTCGATCGCCCGCAGCAGCACCGTGCGCAGGTGCCAGTACTTCGGTTCCGGCACCGGCGAAAGCTGTCCTGTCGTTCCCACCGTGTCCTCCACCCTGCTGTTGTCCGCCCTGACAAGGAGGGCGGATCCCCGGCCCGCTGCCCGCTGTTGCGGCAGGTGGGAGAGCGGGCCTTTATCCGTCCTTCTTTATTAAAGGTCCTTGCAGTAAGCGACCCTAGGTGTTGCGTCCGGAGATGGTCAAGACCAATGGCGCAGCTTGATGCGGCCGTCGCGGAGATTCATGCCGCGTTCACGACAGCTGTTTTCCGGCGGCCCGACACCGCCTGCGGCAGCGCGTCACGCTTCGGTGCGGGCGAGGCCAGTCGGTAGGCTGCCCGGGTGATCGTGGTGACGAGTGTGAATGTGAACGGAATCCGGGCGGCGGCCAAGAAGGGCTTCGTCGAATGGCTGGCCGGAACCGAGGCGGACGTGATCTGCCTCCAGGAGGTGCGCTCCGAGCCCGGGCAGCTGCCCGTCGAACTGCGCGACCTGGACGGCTGGCACGCGGTCTGGGCCCCCTCCGTCGCCAAGGGCCGGGCCGGCGTCGCCGTCCTCTCCCGCCAGAAGCCGCAGCGCACCGCCATCGGATTCGGGTCGGAGGAATTCGACAATTCGGGCAGATATGTCGAAATCGACCTGCCCGGCCTGACGATCGCCAGCCTCTACCTCCCCTCCGGCGAGGTCGGCACCGAGCGCCAGGACGAGAAGGAACGCTTCATGGCGGAATTCCTCGACCACCTCACCGCCCTGCGCGCCCGCGCCGCCGCCGACGGCCGCGAGGTCGTGGTCTGCGGCGACTGGAACATCGCCCACCGCCCCGAGGACCTCAAGAACTGGAAGGCCAACCAGAAGTCCGCCGGTTTCCTCCCCGAGGAACGCGCCTGGCTCTCCCGTGTCTACGACGAGGCCGGCTACGTCGACGTCGTCCGCGCCCTCCACCCCGACCGCACCGGCCCCTACTCCTGGTGGTCCTACCGCGGCCGCGCCTTCGACAACGACTCCGGCTGGCGGATCGACCTGCACTGTACAACTCCCGGCATCGCGGCCAAGGCGGTCGAGGCGTACGTCGAACGCGCCGCCACCCACGCCGAACGCTGGTCCGACCACGCACCCGTCACCGTGGTCTACAACCACGACTTCTGACGCGCCTCCACGGGAGAGGGCCCCGCCTAGGCATGAGTGGGTGCGGGCTCCGCCCACAACGGGGCGGCTCCGTTCGCTGCAGGGCGGCCTGAACTCCGCGTCTGCTACTTCAGGATCAGCGTTGCCGTGAAGAACATCTGCCGAAGATCCGTCAGTGACCAGATTTCGGGACGCCACCGCGACGACGCGACCAGTCCCAGTTGGCCGCACCCGTTCTGCGCTGCGGCCAACCGACGCGGCCCGGGCGGGATGACGGGTCCGGTGCCGTCCGGTCGCGACGGCGACCGGACGGCACCGGCCTCACAACGTCGACGGTCAGGACAGGTAGTCCTCCAGCCCGCCGTCGCGCCGGATGTCCAGGGTGACGCAGTGGAAGCCGCCTCCGAGCACCCGGGAGTGCCGCAGCCGGTGCGGCAGGACGGTGATCCCGGAGTGCTCCAGCAGCTTGATCAGGCCCTCCTGGCCCGACTCGACGATCGCCGTGTCCGGGGAGACCATCAGCAGGTTCATACTGATCCAGCTCTCGCTGAGCGCGTGCTCGGGCATGTCGCCGGACGGCTCGGCCGGCGGGCACCACAGGATGTCCCAGCCCCGCAGCGGCTCCGGGACGGTCTCCGGGCTGATCCGCTCCGGATTGAGCAACACCAGCCCCGGCCGCAGCAGCGCGATGGTGCTGTCGATGTGGGTGTAGCCGTAGATGTCGCGCAGCGGGTGCAGCCGCAGGCCGCCGTCGCCGAGCAGGCCGAGGGTGGACTCCAGCCACTGCAGGCCGAGTTCGTTCCCGCTGCGGGAGACCTGGTAGAACACGTCCCGGCCGAGCCGCAGCACGTTCGCGGCGTCGAAGACCGGCTCGGCTTCGCCCAGCAGCGGGAGCCCGTCCGCGTCGAACTCGAAGAGCTCGTCCCTCAGTTGCGGCCTGGGAGCGGCCAGCCAGCGCGCGCCGCGGCGCAGGTAGTCCTGGAAGAGTCCGCGCAGCCCGAAGACCTCGAAGTAGCGCTGCCGCATCGGGCTCGCCACCTCGATCACCGTCTCGCCGACCACCAGCGTCAGGTCCCGCGGGCAGTAGGAGTGGAAACCGCCGTCGGCCTTCCAGGACGGAGAGGAGAACTCGGCCGCGTGGTCGATGACTCCTGGCTGATGGACGGTGACGCCGAGGTCCCGCAGGGTGGCCACCAGCGCGTCCAGGTCCTCCTCGGTCTCCTCCACGACCTGCTGCGGGTAGGGGCCGACCTCGATGGAGGCGAGGTCGGCGGCGCTGGTCTTCGGGAAGCAGGACAGCCAGGAGGACGGCTCGGTCTGCTCGGGCAGCCGGGCCCCGACGGCGGTGCCGACCACGACCTCCCGCAGTGTGGTGAACTCGTCCCAGCTGTGGACCGGACGGGCCGAATTGGACATGACTCCCCCTTGACACGGGTTTAGGGAAAAGCGGATACGGCGGCGAACGCGACGGCCTTGAAGTGCACGGCAGGACGGCCCGGCGGGGTGAGCGCCGAGCGGCCGCCGGCCGCCGACGGAGCGAGGTGCCCCGAACAACGCGGAACCGGCAGTGGAAATCGGTACGGATTAATCGCCGGACCGCCTCCGGGCCGATCACGGCGTACGGGAAATCACCGACCGGGCAGCCGAATTCGCCTTTCGACGGGCCGGGATCGACCGTCAAGCTACCCGCCCGGCCGACGGCGGCGCAAGGACCGTGATCGGCACCGAATACGCCGCCGCGACGAACCGACGGTTGATCCTCCCGTTGTTCGACTCCCCCATTCCGGCGCCGATCAATACCCGGGTGACGGCACGAACGAGGCGCTCGCGGGAACGACCGGCCGCCGCACCGCGCGCGGCCCGGCGCTCACCACCGCCAGGCCCGACGGATCCGGCTCCCGCCCGCCAGGGCCAGCAGCGCCCCACTGGCCATGGCGACTCCGGCCACCGCCAGGTTCTGGCGCTGCGCCCGACGCCGTTCGGCGGCGGCCGCCCGCGCCGAGGCCGCCAGGAAGGCCCGCTCGACCCCGGCCGGGGCCAGCTTGCCGGCCGCCACCCGCCGCCTGAGCTGGTCCAACCGGACGCCCCGGTACAGCAGTTCAGGGTCCCGGTCGGCGGCCGCCCAACCCCGCGCGGCCGCGGTGAGCCTGCGCTGTTCCCCCAGCCCTTCGCGGCCCTCCGCCAGCCATCCGCGCAGCCTGGGCCAGGCCTGCGGGAGCGCGTGGTGGGACAGCTCGACGGTGTCCCGGTCCACCACCACGAGCCGCGCCCGGACCAGCCGTTCCATCACCTCCGGTACGCCGGGATCGTCGAACTCGGCCCGCCTCACCGGCCTGCGGGTGCCCTCGTCGCCGCCCGACACCAGCTCACCGCCGGGCGTCAGCGCGTCGCCCAGTGCCGTCCCGCCACCGGCGGGGTCCTCACCGGCACCGAGCAACTCCCCGCCGAGCCGCAGGAACACCGCCTGCGCCCGCGTCCGGTCGGATGCCTCCAGCCCGTTGTACAGCGCCTCCGCCGTCCGGGCCAGCGCACCCTCGAAGCCTCCCGTGGCCTGGAACCCGGCCAGGGTGAGCGCGTTGCCGCTGCGCCGCCGCCAGGTCTCCAGCAGCGCCGCGGACAACAGCGGGAGCGCGCCGGGCTGTTGCGCGGCGGTCGAGATGAGGACGGCCAGCAGGGCACCCTCGACGGTGCAGCCGGCCCGTAACGCCGGTTCGGTGATCGCCCGCCGCAGCTCGTCCGGCGCCGGACGCCCCACCGACAGCACCCCGTGGCGACCGGCATCGGCCAGCCCCGGGTGCTCGGCGAGCAGCGGCCCGCTCTGGTCCGAGCGGACCACCAGCACCACCCGGCACCGGGCCGGCGCCGCCACCGGCAGCTCGGCCAGCGCCTCGCCCGAACCGCCCGAGGCCGTCGCCACCAAGGCGTCCAGGAAACGCGCCCGCTCGGCGGTGTCCCGGCAGCGGGTGCGCAGTTGCTCCCCCTGGTCCACCACCAGCACCGGGTCGCCGGCCGTCGCTCCGGGCGCGCCGTGCGTCGCCTCCCCGACTCGCTGCCCGAGCCGGGCGAGCGCGAGCGCGTACGCCTCCATCGGTCGTTCGCCCGGCGTCAGCAGTGCCACCGGGACACCACCCCCGCCGGCCGGGGACCGCCGTGCTCCGCCCCTGGCCCCGCTCCTCCCGGCAGCCGCGCCGGCGGCGGGAGCCCCGCCGAGCCGGTCCAGCAGACCGGCTCTGACCAGCGAGGACTTCCCCGCCCCGGACGCCCCGGTGAGGATCACAAGCCGCCGTTCGGCCAGCAGGGCGACCAGCCGGTCCAGCATCGCCTCGCGGCCGAAGAACCGCTCGGCGTCGGCCGCCTCGAACGCCGCGGCTCCGGGGTAGGGAGCCCGTCCGGCGTCCTGGGCGCGCCGCCGGGCGGCGGTGTCGGCGGCCAGGTCGGCGGCGAGCAACTGCCAGCGGTGCCGCCACTCCCGCACGTCCCCGCCGCAGGCCTGCACGTAGGCGAGGGTGACGGCGAGGCTGGGCAGCCGCCGACCTCCCGCGGCGACCGACAGGCTGGCCGCCGAACAGTGTGCCCGAACGGCGAGTTGGCGGTACGGCGGACTTCCGGCGCGCTCCCGCAGGGCCCGCAGATCGCCCGCGAATCGCAGCAGCGGCCCGTCCCCAGGGCCCAGTGGACTTTCCCCACGCGGCACTACAGCCCCCTTCTTCGTTGAAGCGGTGTCCTGACACCCTTGCGTGCCCACGCGCCCACGCGCGACGCGCGTCTCTCGTGTCCATCCCCCGGTCATTCATCATGCACAGCGCGGTTGGCGTCAAACAATGGTGCGTGCGGGTCGGTTGTTCCGAGTTGATGTTCAATGTCCAGCCGCACGGCGCCGAACAAAGCCGGTGGGATAGAACCGGGACCCGCAGCCTTCGCTGACTTCGGAGATATCCATGAAGTTCACGCGGTACTGCCGTTCCCTACTGTCCACACCCGCGATGGCGGTGGAGCGGTACAGCAAGAGCCACCAGTCCGGGGCCGACATCGCCATGGTCGACCTGGAGGATTCGGTCCCACCCGCCCGGAAGGAGGAGGCCCGCCGGCTCGCCGAGGAGTTCTTCACGCTCCCGTCCACCAAGCTCGCGCGCAGCGCGGTGCGCATCAACACCCTTTCCGGACCGGACGGTCTGCGCGACCTGATCGCCATCACCCGGTACCGCGGCAAGCCGGACCTCGTGCTGATCCCGATGGCGGAGTCCCCCCGGGACATCGAGATCGCCGCCGGCGCGCTCGGTCCGGACTGCCCGGAGACGGAGTTCCTGGCCGTCGTGGAGACCCCGCTGGGCATCGAGCGCGCGCCCGCCATCGCGGCCGCCGGACACCGGCTGCGCGGGCTGGTCTTCGGCTCGGCCGACTACGCCTTCGCGGTCGGCGCCCGGCTCTCCTGGGAGGCCCTGGCCCATGCCCGCGCCCGGGTGGTCAACAGCGCCCGCGCCGCGGGGGTGGAGGCGATGGACGCACCGTTCTTCGAGGTCACCGACCTGACCGGGCTGCGCCGGGAGGCCGGGCTCGCCCGGGACTTCGGGTTCAGCGGCAAGATCGCCGTCCACCCGCGCCAACTCGCGCTGATCAACGAGACGTTCAGCCCGGACGAGGAGCTGCTGGCGCGGGCCCGCCGGGTGGTCGCGGCCGGTCTGGAGAACGGCCGCTCGGTCACCGTCGTGGACGGGGTGATGGTCGGCATGCCGTTCTTCGAGGCCTCGCAGCGCCTGATCGAGCAGTTCGACCCACCCCGGCCCGAAGGCCACCTGCCCACCGACCCCCCGAACCACGCGACGGAGAAGTGACCATGACCGAAGAATCCATCCTGGGCCCGCGCCGGTACCGCAACGCCGAGACCATGCTGGCCGCCGCCGACCCGGTCTGGCAGGCGGCCGCAGCCAACGGCCTGATCGGCATCACGGTGGACTCGGAGTCCAACAACCGGCTGATCGTCCGCGAGAGCGGCCACGAGTTCGCCAACATGGTCTCCTGCGCCTACCTGGGCCTGAACAACCACCCCTCGGTAGCGGCCGCCGCGGTGGACGCGCTGGCCGAGTCCCGCAGCACCTGGCTGGTCACCTCCACCACCCGGATCCGGCACAACCTGCTGGTCCGCCTGGAGGAGGAGCTGGGCGAGCTGTTCGGCGCGCACATCCTGCCGGGAGCGTCCTGCACCTCGCTCACCGCCGGCATCCTGCCGCTGATCGCCTCCGGCCACCTGGACGGCACCTGTCAGAGCGGCGGCGGGCCCCGGGTGATGGTCTTCGACCGCTTCTGCCACTTCTGCATGGCGTACGTGAAGCCGATCTGCGCGGACGAGTCGCTGGTGCTGACCTGCCCGCACAACGACCTGAACTACCTGGAGGACATCTGCCGCAAGTACCCGCGGGTCGCCTACGTGGCCGACGGCGCGTACTCGATGGGCGGTGCGGCGGCCCTCGACGGGCTGCTCGAACTCCAGGACCGCTACGGGCTGTTCCTCTACATCGACGACTCCCACTCGCTGTCCATCATGGGCGAGCGCGGCGAGGGCTTCGTCCGCTCCCGCCTGGAGATGAACCCGCTGACGGTCATCGTCGCGAGCCTCGGCAAGGGCTTCGGCACCGGCGGCGGCGTCGCGATGCTCGGCAACCGCGAGCAGTTCGAGTTCCTGCACCGGCACGCCGGCCCGGTCGGCTGGTCGCAGAACGTCGCCCTGCCGCTGGTCGGCGCCTCGCTGGGCAGTGCCGCCATCCACCGCTCCCCGGAACTGGGTGAGCTTCAGGCCAGGTTGAACCGCAACATCGATCTCTTCGACGAACTGCTGCCGACCACCTTCGCGGGCAACGGCCTACCGGTGCGCCGGGTCGACGTCGGAGACGCCGAGCGGGCGGTCAAGCTGTCCGCCCAGCTCTTCGAGCGCGGCTTCTACAGCTCGGCGGTGTTCTTCCCGATCGTGCCCAAGGGCGAGGCCGGGCTCCGGCTGATGATGCGCGCCGACATGGACGAGCGACTGATCCGTGAGTTCGCCGGCCACGTCAAGGAACTCACCGCCGAATAACAGGAGTTGGGGGAAACCGCGATGGACGGAACCGAACCGGCCGGCTACCGGCGGATCGGCGAGCGCCGCTACCGCGAGGTGGTCGGGCGCTACTACGAGGAGTTCGAGGTCGGCGAGGTGGTCGAGCACCGCCCCGGGCGGACCGTCACCGAGCTCGACAACGTGCTGATGAGCATGCTGAGCATGAACGACGCCCCGCTGCACATAGACGCCGCCTACAGCGAGCACACCCCCTGGGGGCGGCCGATCGTCTCCAGCCTGGTGACGCTCAGCATCGTCGGCGGGATGACCGCCCGCTCGACGAGCGGGCGCACCATCGCCAACCTGGGCTGGGAGAACATCCGGATGACCCACCCGGTGTTCGCCGGCGACACCCTCTACGCGGAGACCGAGACCCTCGCCAAGCGGCTGTCCAAGAGCCGCGCCGGGCAGGGCATCGTCAGCTGCCGCACCACCGGGAGGAAGTCCACGGGAGAGGTCGTGGTGGAGTTCGAACGCAGTTTCCTCGTCCCGCTGCGCGGCCACGGCCTGGACGAGGTCGCCGGGTATTGACCGGGCACCGGGCCCGACAGCGGACTGTCGGGCCCGGTGCGCACGCAGGCTCAGCCCTAGCGGTGGACGTCCACCAGCACCTTGCCCATGGTCTCCCGCGCGGCCAGCGCCCGGTGCGCCCCGGCCACCCCGGCCAGCGGTACGGTCCGGTCGATCCTGGCCACCAGCCGCCGCTCGGCCGCGAGTCGGAAGAGGCGATCGGCGATGCCGGTGAACAACGCCCGCTCCTCCAGGACGTGGTGGAGCCAGAAGCCCAGCAGCCCCGCCGAGCGGTCGGCCAGTTCGTCCACCGAGAAGCTCTCCTCCGGTCCACCCCGGGCCCCGACCGACAACAGCCGCCCGAACGGCGCCAGTCCGGCCAGCCCGGCGCGCAGCACCCGGCCGCCGACCAGGTCCACGAACAGGTCCACCCCACCCGACTCCGCGATCCGCCCGCCCAGGTCTGGATCCTCGGGGTCGAGGGCCGGATCGGCTCCCAGCGACCGCGCGAACTCCCGCTTCGCCGGGGTGGAGGCCACGGCGAGCACCCGGCCCGCGCCCAACTCCCGTGCCAGCTGCACCGCCAGGTGGCCGACCCCACCGGCGGCGGAGGTCACCGCGACGGTCTCGCCCGGCCGCAGCCGCCCCGCCAGGGTCAGCGCACCGTAGGCCGTCGCCCCCTGTTCCAGCAGCGCGAGCGCCTGCTCGTCGCCCACGGCGTCCGGCACCTCCACCGTGTACGCCGTCTCGGCGCAGGCCACTTGGGCGTACCCGCCGCCGGCGCGCAGCAGGGCGGCGACCCTCCGCCCGTCCCCGCGCCGCCGCCCGACCACGTCGGCGCCGAGCACCGCCGGCAGCGGGTAGCGCGCGTACTCGCCGGTGCGGCACTGCAGGTCCGCGTAGTTGAGCCCGGCCAGGGTGACGTCGATCAGCGCCTGACCTGGACCGGCCACCGGCTCCGGCACCGTCTCGGTGCGGAACTCCTCCGGCCCGCCGTAGCGGTGGATCACCGCCGCGCGCATCCCGCTCACGGCCGCGTGGGGTCTCATCCGGCGAAGAGCGCGAGCAGGTCGGCCTCCAGCGCGCGGGTGGCCTCCGGGCTCTTGGCGATCACGCAGTACATCACCGAGCCGTCGGCGGGCGCGAAGTCGCAGCTGTACACCACACCGGTGCCGGTCTCCGGGTCGAAGGCCAGGCCGGCCGCGTCGATCGCCGCCACGGCCTCCGCGAAGGACGGCACCTTGAGGCCGGCGAGCTCCAGGATGTAGCGCGAGTCGCGGTGCTCCTCGCGCAGCAGGCGGCCGAAGTAGGCGTCGTGGAGGTGGCTGGAGCCGGTGAGCCGGCCGTTGGTCTCGTGGAAGTAGATCTCGCCCTTGGGGGTCAGCACGGCGTCCGCGCTGACCGTGCCCCGGTAGCCGATCACCCGCAGCGACTCGCACAACCGGGCGGCCTGGCCGACGAGTTCGGCCCGGGCGTCGGAGTCCGGGGTTACCGGCGGGGTGATCTCCCCGACCACCACCGGCCGCATGACCATCTCGCCGCAGCCGGAGAGCACCACGGCGGTGTCGTCGATGACGAACTGTGCGTACAGCGGCGCGGAGTCGGCGAAGTACCGCTCCACCACCACCCGTTGGCCGCGTCCGCCGGTCAGCCAGGTCCACCGCTCGGCCACGTACGCGGCCACCGACGCCCGGTCCGGCAGCGGCACCACCCGCTCGGCACCGGCCGCGTCCACCTGCTCGTCCCGGGAGAGGATCTCGTTGCCGAAGCCGCCCGCCTGGTACTCCACCTTCACCATCACACTGTGCCCCTGCACCAGCAGGTGCTCGATGGCGGCCTCGACCTCCGCGGGCGAGCCGGCCACCGTCCCGGGCGGGATCGGCACCCCGGCGCCCGCGGCCAGGGCTCGGAACCCCGCCTTGCTGTTGACCAGGGCGTTGCCGCCCTGCGCCGCGAAGGGGTGGCCGGGCATGGCGTGCGCCATGCCGAGCGCGGCCGCCAGCTCCGCCACCGCGCCGTTCGGCGAGATGGCCAGCACCTCGTCGACGGTGCGACCGTCCAGGGCGCGACGCAACTGCGCGCGGAAGCCCGGGTCGACCAGGCGGTCGGTGGTGAGCATCTGGTCGCCCTGCTCGCCCGGCGGCGGCACCACGAAGGTCAGGCTGTCGGCCCGCACGCCGGTGAGCCCGGTGACGTACGCCAGGTACTCCGGGTCAGGGCCCCAGGGCAGCACCAGGACGTCACCGTCCTCGGCCCACCACAGCATCCGCTGCGCCCCGCACCCGGCGAACCGCTGCTCCAGCGGCGTCATCCCGGTGAGGTCCCCGACCATCTCCTCGGTGCGGTTGTTCGCGATGCAGAGCGTCGTCATCTGGTGAACTCTCCCGGCGTTCGGCGCTGTTGCGGCCCTGGTCCGACGCACGACACGGGTGTGGCGTGCGCTACCGGTGTAGCGCACCGGGATTGTTCTGGTTCGGCCCTCGGTCATTGAACAAAACGCCGAACAACCGGCGGCCCGCCGCGCTCCCCCGGTGACCGGCCCTGACCTGCGCCGACGTGCGGGGCGTTTGACCTCCCCCCACTACGGCGCAGCCTCCTCGCCGCCACTGCAGACGGCTCCGGCGTACCGGCTGGGCCACGGCGACACCTGGAGCGCGACCGCCTTGGACCACGCCTGATGCATCGACTCGACCTCCTCCCCGGTGTGCCCCTTGGCGGTGTGAGACCCTACCGTCGGCTACCGAGCGGTGGCGCTTGAGGCGGTTGATGCCGCACTCCACGGCGTGGCGCTACCGGTACCGGTACCGGTAGCGCCTGCCTGCCACGGCTCGGCAGACTTCGGCTACGGCAGGTCGCACACACAGCTCTACAAGCGACTGGCGCCGCGCCGACGCCGGGGGAACTGGTCCCGGAGCTGCCACGACGACCACTCCCGCCGGGACCGCCGAGAACCGACACAAGATCACACGCCGCTTCCGGCAAACGAGTTACTGTGGTGAGGGATGGTCGGGGGAGGGCCTGAGATGCGATTGGGCGTGCTGGGGCCGCTTGAGGTCGAGACGGGCGGCGGAGATCGCCTCGTCGTTGCCGCGCCCAAGCAGCGCGCCCTCCTGGCCTGCCTGGCGCTGCGTGCCAACCTCACCGTCTCGACCGGCGCCCTGATGGAGGCAGTCTGGCCGCACCACAAGCCGGTGAACGCCAAGCCGGCGATCCTCAACTACGTGGCCCGGCTGCGCCGGAACCTGCTGGAGGTTGCCGACCGTCTGCAGACCACGGCCGGCGGCTACCGGCTGGAGGTCCGCGAGGACGCCGAGCTCGATCACCTGCACGCCGCAACGCTGGAGACCCGGGCCCGGAAGGCGGTCTGCGGTGGGGACTGGCGGTCCGGCGAGCGGCACGCGGACGCGGCCCTGGCCCTGTGGCGCGGTGAGCCCCTGGAGGACGTGCCGTGTGAACGCCTCCAGGCCGACTGGGTGCCCTCGTTCGACACACTCCGGCTGCGCCTGGAGGAGGTCCGGCTGGACGCGCTGCTGAGCGGTACCCACTTCGACCGGGCCTTGCCGCGGCTGATGGATCTCACGGTCGCTCACCCGCTGCTGGAGCCGATGTACGAACGCGCCATGGTGGCCCTGTACGGCACCGGGCGCCGCGCCGAGGCGCTCAGCTGCTACGGCAGGGCCCGACGGACTCTGCGGGACGGCATCGGCGCCGACCCCTCGCAGTGCCTGCAGGAACTGCACGGACTGGTACTGCGGGACGCCCCGCTGTCCGAGCTGATGGCGGTATGGCACCGGGCGCACGCCCTTGCCCACTCCGGTGGCCGATCCGTGGTTCGGGCAGAGGCCGAGACGACGGGGACCGGACGGGCGCCGTCCCGAGTACGGGTGGCTGCGACGGCCACGGCCCGGGTCACAGCGGGGACCGAAGCGGCGAGCGTCGCACCTTCGCGGGACGACCTGACGGATGCGGTGCGGGGCGACACGCCGGGCGGACAGTTCGTCGGATTCCCGCTGTCGCAGCTGCCGCGCCCGCCGCGGCTGGTCGTCGGTCGTGAGCGGGAGCTGCGGGAGCTCACCCGGCTGCTGGCCGCACCCGCACCGCCGCCGGAAGCGGCAGCCGCCCCGCATGCCCTGATCATCGGTGTCGGACCCGGCCTCGGCGTGGCCGTGGCCCGCGCCTTCGCCGAGGCCGGCCACGCGGTCGCGCTGATCGGCCGGACCGGCCCCAAGCTGAAGGAGTTGGCCGCACGGCTCCACGAGGAGGGCCACACCGCGCACGTCTACCGGGCCGATGCGGCGGACCCGGCGCAACTGGGTTCCGCACTGGACGCCGCCGTCACCGACCTGGGCGCGCCCGAGGCGCTCGTCTACAACGCCGCCCACGCCCGCCCCGACACCCCCACCGCGGTCAGCCCGGAGGGCTGGGCGGCCAGTCTCGCGGTCAACGTCATCGGCGCGACGGTCGCGGCCGGTCACGTGATCCCGGCTTTCCGTGGCGGGCGCGGGACCGTCCTGTTCACGGGTGGCGGCTTCGCACTCGCGCCGTCCCCCGACTACACCACCCTCTCGGTCGGCAAGGCGGCGCTACGCGCCTACGCACACGCCCTGCACGAGGAGCAGCGCGACGCGGGCGTGCACGTCACCACGGTCACCGTCCGCGGCTTCATCCGCCCGGGCGACGAGCGGTTCGACCCGGCGACCATCGCCAAGGTCTACGTGGAGCTGCACCAGCGGCCCCGGGACCAGTGGCAGCCGGAGTACGTCTTCGCGTGAGGCGGGCGTGGTGGCCGAGGAAGGAAGCTGCCCCGGCCACCACGCCGCAACGTCCGCCATGGCAGCCAGATCCGCCGCCGACAGGTCTGTCTCGTACGCACGGGTCTGCTGCCCGGCGGGCGTGACGACGAGGTGCGTCTCGACGCCGGCCTTGCGCGCCAGCTCCAGCACCCGCAGCCCGTACACGATCCCGGTCGCACCACTGATACCCACGACCAGCCGACGTCTGTCCATCCGTCCTCCTCCAGTGCGAGGACGACGTTAGGCAGCCGCACCAACGCCCCTCTATCGCGGCACTATCGCGAAGGGTCCTCGCAACCCGGGTCCAAGCTCGGCGCGCTGATGACGAACGTGGCCTCCTCCGGTGGGATCGCGCGCTTCCACGTCACCGCGGCCGCTCAGGCCCGACGCACCCGGACTCCGCACTCGGCGATCGCCCGCTCCTCAGCGTCCGGGAGTCCGGTGTCGGTCACCAGGTCGTGGACGTCGGTGAGCGGGCAGATCGAGGCGAAGGTGACCCGGCCGACCTTGGTCCGGTCGGCGAGCACGACCGTACGGGCGCTGCCGCGCAGGAAGGCGCGGTCGGTCTGGGCCTCCATCTCGTCGTGGGTGGTGCAGCCCTGCTCGGCGGTCAGGCCGTCCACGCCGATGAAGGCGAGGTCGAGGTGGTAGCGCTGGAGCATGCTGTCCGCGGCCGGGCCGACCAGTTCGTAGCTGGCCGAGCGGGCGATGCCGCCGATCACGACCAGCCGGACCTCGGGACGCACGATCAGCTCGGCCGCGATGTTGACCGCGTTGGTGACCACGGTGACCTTGCCGCGCTCGGCCAGCACCCTGGCCAGTTCGGTGGTGGTCGTGCCGCCGGTCAGGCCCACCACGGCGCCCTCCGGCACCAGTTCGGCCGCGGCCCGGGCGATCCGGCGCTTCTCCTCCTGCTGCCGATCGCCCCGGTGCCGCAGCGGGATCTCCAGGTTCACCGATCCCGTCACCGCACCGCCGCGGGTGCGCTGGAGCAGCCCCTGCCCCTGCAGTTCCTGCAGGTCCCGACGCACGGTCGCCTCCGAGACCCCGAGCAGTTCGGCGAGCGTGTGCACGTCCGCGCTCCCCGCCTCGGCGATGTGCGACACGATCCTGGCGGCGCGATCAGCTTTGAGCATGGACGGAGTGTAGATCAGGACTGGTCACCTGGCCGAACACGCAGCATTCCACCCGGACCCCTGGCATTACGCCGCCCATTCTGTTCATAATTGCTTACACTTTGAAGCATTCGAACAATTATAAGCAGTGATGGAGACGAGTGTGATCGACACGGGTCGTATCGCCCTGGCCGGCGCCCGACTGGTCCTGCCCGGCGGCGTCGTCGAGGGCGACCGGATCGCCGTCCAGGGCGAGCGCATCGCCGGCTTCGGTGGTGCGACCGAGCCCGGCGACCTGGACCTGACCGGCCACACCGTCGTCCCCGGCTTCGTCGACCTGCACGTCCACGGCGGCGGCGGCGCCTCGTACGCCTCGGGCATCGCCGAGGAGGCCCTGCTCGCCGCCCGCACCCACCTCGACCACGGCACCACCACCACCGTCGCCTCCACCGTCACCGGCGAGATCGACGACCTCGTCCGCCAGGCCCACGTCCTCTCCGAACTCGTCGAGGACGGCGTCCTGGCCGGCATCCACTTCGAGGGCCCCTTCATCTCCCACAACCGCTGCGGCGCCCACCGCCCCGACCTGCTGCGCGACCCCGACCCCGCCCTCGTCCGCAAACTCGTCGACGC
>NZ_JBVHHW010000014.1:0-220505 GCF_055560875.1 Kitasatospora sp. NPDC023118 | reverse complement strand
AGAACTCCCAACCGACCCCTCGCCATGACGTCCACACGGTCGGCAAACCAGACACCGCGAAGCCATCAACGAAGAAGAAACCCCAGGCCAGCACCGCTCGACCCCGCCGAAAAGGTTAAAGAGCAAGCTAGTAGCCGCAGCCGTTCTTGCCCGCGTCGGAGTAGCTCCCGGCCTTGAGGCCCTTGCTGTGGATGTAGTCGGCGATCGCCTTCATCCCGCCGGGCCA
Organism: Kitasatospora sp. NPDC023118; assembly: GCF_055560875.1. NCBI lineage: Bacteria > Bacillati > Actinomycetota > Actinomycetes > Kitasatosporales > Streptomycetaceae > Kitasatospora > Kitasatospora sp. NPDC023118. Next base: position 220,279 of record NZ_JBVHHW010000014.1, on the reverse strand, counting down.
CTTGGCGTTGTCGACGGTGATGTTGCCGTCGGCGTCCCGGGTGCTCGGCCACCAGCCTTCATCGATCTTGATGTACTGGTGCCGGCGGCGGGGAGTCCGGCGGCGACGAAGGCGTCGACCTGGGACCTGATGGAGTTGTAGTCGATTCGGATCGCCAAGCTGATTCCAACTCGCCCATCCCATGGGGACGATAGGAACGGCGACCTCTGCTTGGCGCTGAAGGCCGTGGACTCGACGGTGGAGACGGCCGTCGGCTGGCCGAGCGCGGTGAGGCCTGCGGCGACGACGCACAGCATCAGCCTTCGCGGCGGCCTGCCTGAGCCAGTGCGTCATAGGTGCCTCCAGGATGGGGGAGCTCGGTGCCGACCCCGCCGCCGGGCCAGAGCCCCTTGGCTTGCTTGTGCTACCGAGTGTTAACGCTCACACAATGGGCGTCAAGAGTTCACGATCGCCATCCCCCCGCACCAACAACCGGTGGTTGCACGAGCATTGACGCCCCCCGGATGTTAGCGATAACAATTCAGGACGTACAGCGCGACGCGCCTTCATGGCACCACGCCGGGCGGCGCCCCCGCCGAGGACGGCAAGGCGCGAGCCCGCGCGGAACGTCGCCGTATGCGTCGCATGCGCAACGCCGGACTGCGCACGGCCGGCTGAACGCCAAGACTCCCCCGCCCCGCCAAGGAGTTCGTTCATGACCATACGACCCGTGGATGCGCCGCGCCCGACGGGCGCTCCTCGCGGCCGGTACCGCCACCATCGCCAGCGATGGCGGCACCAACCCCTGGGACGCGACACCGCTATGGGCCGAGGACACCAGCTGGCTCGCCTCCGCCCCCTGGAGCTGACGAGTCCCGGGCCCAAAGCCGGCCTCACCGGCCCCGGGCCGCCGAGGCAACCTTCTCCGTCCGCGGCGCCAGGCACCGGAAGTTCGCCGGCGCTCACCTCACACCCCACCCTGTGAAGGAGTTCTTCGTGATCAAGCGATCGTGGATCCGCCGCGTCAGGCGCGCGATTCTCGCGACCGGTACCACCGCCGTGCTCGCCGCCGGCCTGCTCACCGCCACGGCCACCACCTCGCAGGCCGCCACCCAGGGCCCGTGCGACATCTACGCCGCGGGTGGCACGCCCTGCGTCACCGCGCACAGCACCACACGGGCGTTGTACGGGGCGTACAACGGCCCGCTCTACCAGGTGCGGCGCGCCTCCGACGGGACGACCAAGGACATCGGCCTGCTGAGTACCGGCGGATACGCCAACGCCCCAGCACAGGACTCTTTCTGCGCCGCCACCAGCTGCGTCATCACCGTCATCTACGACCAGTCCGGCAAGGGCAACAGCCTCACGCAGGCGCTCAAGGGCTCGTGGCCCGGCCCGGCCGCGGGCGGGAACGACAACCTGGCCAACGCCTTCGAGGCCCCGGTCACCGTCGCCGGCCACGAGGCTTACGGCGTCTACATCGCCCCCGGCACCGGTTACCGGAACAACCACACCAACGGCATCGCCACCCGCGACCAGCCGGAGGGCATGTACGCGATCTTCGACGGCACCCACTTCAACGGCGGCTGTTGCTTCGACTACGGCAACGCCGAGACCAGCGGCACCGACACCGGCAACGGCCACATGGAGGCCATCTACTTCGGCAACAACACGGGCTGGGGCCGTGGCAGCGGCAACGGCCCCTGGGTCATGGCCGACCTGGAGAACGGCCTGTTCTCCGGCGTCAACCGCGGCCTCAACGCCGGCGACCCCAGCATCAGCGACCGCTTCGTGACCGCCATCGTCAAGGGCGAGCCCAACCACTGGGCCATCCGCGCCGGCAACGCCCAGTCCGGTGGCCTGTCCACCGGCTACAGCGGCCCGCGCCCCAGCGACTCCGGCTACAACCCGATGCACAAGGAGGGCTCGATCATCCTCGGCATCGGCGGCGACAACAGCAACGGCTCCGCGGGCACCTTCTACGAAGGCGTCATGACCTCCGGCTACCCCTCGGACGCCACCGAGAACGCCGTCCAGGCCAACATCACCGCCGCCGGCTACAACAGCGCCGCGACCAGCAGCGGCTCGCTGAGGCCCGGCTCCCGCATCTCCCTGCAGGCCACCACGGCGCCCTGCTGCACCTCCCACTACCTCCGCCACGACGACGCCGACGCCAGGGTCGTCATCTCCGCCATCGACTCCTCCAGCTCGGCCACCGACAAGGCCGACGCCAGCTGGATCGTCCGAGCCGGCCTGGCCGACACCTCCTGCCTGTCCTTCGAATCCGCCGACAGCCCCGGCCAGTTCCTGCGCCACTACGCGTTCGAGCTCTACCTGAACACTGACGACGGCGGCAGCAACTTCGCCCAGGACGCCACCTTCTGCCCCACCTCTGGCAACAGCGGGGTCGGGAAGTCCTTCCGGTCCGTCAACTACCCGACGAAGTACATCCGCCACTACGGCTACACCGGCTACGTCGCGAGTAACGGCGGCTCCAACGCCTGGGACAACGCCACCAGTTGGGCCGCCGACACCAGCTGGCTGGTCGACCAGCCCTGGGGCTGAGTCACCGGGTTGCCACAACCGCACAACGGCCCGCGCCACCGCTTCGCCGGCGGTGGCGCGGCCGCAGCCGTGCCAGGACTACCCTCGCCCACCCACCGGGGCTGGCGACGCGGCGCGCGATCGTGCTGCTGGACAACGCCGCCGACGCCGGCCACGTGCGCGATCTACTGCCCGGCGCCGGCGGGAGCTTCGTCGTGATCACCAGTCGTCGGCGGATGGTGGAGCTGGACGGTGTCCAGCCGATCTCGCTGGACGTCCTGCCGGCCCAGGAGGCGGCGGAGCTGTTCGTCGAGTCCGCGGGCGGGGCCCGGCCCGGTGACATCGGCGAGGTGCTGCGCCGGTGCGGGAACCCGCCGCTGGCCATCCGGGTGGCCGCCGCGCGGCTGCGGCACCGGCCCGCGTGGACGCTCGACACCCTGGTGGAACGGATGCGCGAGGGCGAGCTTGCGGTCTCGGACGTGTTCGAGATGTCGCTGCGGCAGCTCGACGCCGCGCAGCGGCGCATGTTCCGGCTGCTCGGGCTGGTGCCGGGCGACGACATCGACGCCCACGGTGCGGCCGCCCTGGCCGGCATCCCCGTGGCCAACGCCCGTTCCCTCCTGGAAGACCTGGTCGACGTCCACCTGGTCCAGGAGCCGGCCGCGGGTCGCTACCGCATGCACGACCTGCTGCGGCAGGCGGCCCGCGCCGACGACGGCGCAGCCGACCCCGTACCGGCGATCGCCCGGCTCGCCGACTTCTACCTGAGTGGCATGCTGACCGTGAAAGAGCTGGTGGAGGTCCTCATCCCGCTGCCGGTCGTCGTCGAGCAGCCGCCACCCGCGCTTCCCGACCTCTCCGGCTACGACACGGCCGTCGACTGGATGAACACCGAATGGGCCAACCTCACCGCGGCCTTCTCACTCGCGGTGGAGCTGCGCATCGACGCGCCCGCGGTCGGGCTCGGGCAGCTCGCCCTGATCTCCGAAGACCGGCGCGGCGGAGTGGCGCAGCTGATCCGGGGGCTTGAGGCCAGCGTGCCCGCCGCGGAGAGGCTCGGCGACCGTCGCATGCTCGCCTCGCACCGGTACCTGCTGGGGGCCGCGCTGATGCGCGTCGGTCGGATGACGGAGGCGGCGCCCCCGCTCGAGGCGGCCCGCGCGCTGATGGCCGTGGAGGGCGATCTCGACGGCGAGGCGCTCTCCCTCATGAAGCTGGGAGAGGTCCGTATGTACACGGGCGATGCCGAGGGCGGCATCGCCCTCATGCGCGAGGCGGTCGCGCTGCCGCTGGCCCGCGGGTCGGCTGTCCGTCTTCGGGTGTTCACCGCCATCGGTACTGCTTTGGTGCAGCTGGGGAGGTTCCACGAGGCCCATGAGATCGCCGCGGAGAGGATCGAGGCCGCTCGTGCGCTGGACGGGCAGACGGAGCGCATGTGTCTGGACGTGCTCGGCTGGGCGGCACTCGGCCGGGGCGACGCGGGGGCCGCCCTCGGCTTCGCCGAGCAGTCCGCCGAGATCAACCGGACGTCCCGCCATGCGGTGTTCGAGGCGATCAGCCTGACGGACGTCGCCGTCGCCCTCCGCCACCTCGGCCGCGTCGGGGAGGCGACCGCCAGGCAGGCCGAGGCCGTGCAGATCCTCGAACGCGTCGGCGAGCCGCACTGGATGGCGCGCAGCCACCTTTCGTACGCGCGGTCCTGCTTGGCCACGGGTGATCGGGACGCCGCGGCGCGGCACTTCCGGGAGGCGCTGGAGACCGCGACCGGGCACGGCGTCACCTATCTGCTGCCCGAGGCGCATTCGGGTCTGGCCCTGGTGTCCTGAGCCTGTCCCAGGGACGGGCGTGGGTGTCCCGTCCCCGGGGTGGGCGTGGTGTCCCGTCCCGTCCCGGGACACTCGCGCGACAGCCGTCCGCCGTCGTGACAGCGCAGGTCAGCCGGGTACCGGCCAGGTGTGCCGTGTCCCGCAGGGCGCGGCTGTGGTTGTCCCGGACTGCCCGCTGCGGGGAGGCTCTCCGCCATGCAGACAACGCCTTCCCTACTCGCCGAACTGGACGCGCTGCCCGCCCGGTGGGAAGTACAAGGGACGCTGGACGCGCCCGTCGCAGCGGCCGCCGCGCTCCTGCTCGCCGTCGCCGAGGGGCGGGTCGGCGATGACAACCTGATGGTGCTGGCCAGGGCTTCGGCGGCACGACAGGGGTCGATGACCGTCGTGGCCGGGTCCGGCGCCGGCGCCTACCGCGCCGAACTCGCCGGGCCGGTGGAGCCGGTGGAGATCCAGGTCGACCCGGACCGGTCCAGGGTGGCGGTGCAGAGCTGGTGCGGCGGGGTGCACGCCGTCACCGCCTACTCCGCGGGCACCCGGGTGATCCATCGCGTCCACCGGGTCCTGCCCGACCATCCAGGGTTCACGGCCGGCATCGCCGAACTCGGCCTGCGTGCCCGGATGGCATGCGATCTGCGGCAGGTGCTGGGTGTGATCGCCGACCGGCTCGGCTGCTGACAATCCGCTCCCGTCCGTCCGTTTCCATCAGAGGAGTACACCAACCATGTCCACCACCGCCGCCGCCGACCAGCACAGCGGCTTCTCTGAAGCAGGGCTGCGCCGACTCGACGAGGTGCTGGCACGGCACGTCGAGTCCGGGAAGATACCCGGGTTGGTCGCCCTGGTCAGCCGGGGCGACCAGACGCACGTCGAAGCGATCGGGACGATGCGCCATGACGGCGGCGCGCCGATGCGCCGGGACACCGTCTTCCGGATGGCCTCCACGTCCAAGCCGGTCACGGTGGCGGCGGCGATGGTCCTGCTCGACGAGTGCCGGCTGCGGCTGGACGACTCCGTGCAGGAATGGCTGCCCGAACTCGCCGACCGCCAGGTGCTGAAGCGGATCGACGGCCCGCTGGACGAGACCGAGCCGGCCCGGCGGCCGATCACCGTACGGGACGTCCTGACCTCCACGTTCGGGCTCGGGATGGACATGACGGTACTGGGCACCCCGATCATGAACGCGGTCTTCGAGCGCGGTCTCACGCCTAACCTGCCCACGCCGATGCCCGAGCCGGACGAGTGGATGCGCCGCCTGGGCGAGCTCCCGCTGACGCACCAGCCCGGGGAGCGCTGGCAGTACCACATCGCCAGCGAGAGAAGATCGACCGGCTGCCGACCCTCTACGCCCCCGACCCGCAGAGCGGCGAGTTCACCGTGTGGGACGAGGCGGCGGACGGACGGTGGAGCAAGCCGCCGGCGTTCCCGGGTGGCGGCGGTGGGCTGGTCTCCACCGCCGACGATTACCACGCCTACTTCCGGATGCTGCTGAACGGCGGGATGCACGGGAAGGAACGGATCCTGTCCCGGGCCGCCGTCGAGCTGATGACCACCAACCGCCTCACGCCCGAGCAGAACACCGCCCGCACCGCCCTGGCGCGCGACAACGTCCACATCTCCTTCGGCCAGGGCCAGCACGGCGGTTGGGGCTTCGGGATGGCGGTGCGCACCTACCGCGGCGACTACGCGCCCGTCGGCCAGTTCGGCTGGGACGGCGGAAGCGGCGCCTCGACCTACGCCGACCCCCACAACCGGCTCACCGGCATCCTGCTCACCCAGGTCGGAGCGTCCGTCCCGGATCCGGTGCGGCTCATGCACGACTTCTGGACCACGCTGTACCAGGCCCTCGGCGACTGACACCGGGCCCGCCGAGGGCGAGAGCCTCTCGGCGGGCTCCCCGACCGGATCGATCCGCATGCCCCCGTTCCGAGGAACGCACAGTCGTGTGTCGGTCAGCCCGTCAAGCGTTTGCTCCGATGCGCTCCGGCCGGGGCCCGGGCGACCCGGTCAGGCCCCGGCCGGAGCGCGGCCGAAGAGGCGCCCGGCGAGGTCGATGCCGATGACCGCGTCGTCGGCGTCGCGGCTGAAGAAGCCGCGCTACCCCTTCAGTCCGCCGTCGGCGACGACGTACTCGTCGCCGTCGCCGGTCAGGAAGCCGATGGTGGCCGCCGGGTGGTCCGGGGGCATCTCCACGTCCGAGGCCGCGCGGATCTCCGGCGACGTGACGGTGCTGTCGCGACCGGTACATTCCTCTCGGCTCACCTGCGTGTTTCCGGACCGGGTGGGTGGTCACCGTCACCTGCGAGGAGCAGACCCTGAGTACGTCGTTCGCGGAAGCGCTGTCCATCGGGCTGCTGGTGCTGGTGCTGGTCTGCGCCGTGGTACGGCCGTGGGGCTGGCCGGAGGCCGTGGTCGCGGTGCCGGCGGCCGGGCTGGTGATCGCCACGGGCGCGATCTCCTGGGATCACGCGGTGGCCGAGGCGCAGCGGCTCGGGCCGGTGATCGGGTTCCTGGCGGCCGTGCTGGTGCTGGCGCAGCTGTGCGACGACGAGGGCCTGTTCCGCGCCTGCGGGGCGTGGATGGCTCGGACGGCTGCCGGGAGTCCGCAGCGGCTGCTGGCGCAGGTGTTCGTGGTCGCCTCGGTGGTCACGGCGGTGCTCAGCCTGGACGCGACCGTGGTGCTGCTGACGCCGGTGGTATTCGTGACCGCGGCCCGGCTCGGTGCCCGGCCCAAGCCGCACGTGTACGCCTGCACGCACCTGTCGAACACGGCTTCGCTGCTGCTGCCGGTCTCCAACCTCACCAATCTGCTGGCCTTCGCCGCCAGCGGGTTGAGTTTCACCCGGTTCGCCGCGCTGATGGCGCTGCCGTGGCTGGCGGCCATCGCCGTGGAGTACGTGGTGCTGCGCCGGTTCTTCGCCGCCGACCTGGACGCGGGCGCCCCGCCCGTGGCTGAGACGGCGGCGCCGGAGATGCCGCTGTTCGCGCTCGTCACCGTCGCCTGCACGCTGGCCGGATTCGTGCTGACCTCGATCATCGGTGTCGATCCGGCCTGGGCGGCGCTGACCGGGGCGCTCGCGCTCGCCGCCCGAGCGCTGGTCCGGCGCCGCACCACCCCGGCGGCGATCGTGCGCTCGGCCGCCGTGCCGTTCCTGGCCTTCGTGCTGGCGCTGGGCATCGTGGTCCGGGCCGTCGTCGACAACGGTCTGGCCTCCGCGCTCGGGCACCTCGTCCCGCACGGCACGTCCCTGCCCGCGCTGCTCGGCGTCGCGGCACTGGCAGCGGTGTTGGCGAACGTCATCAACAATCTGCCCGCCACCCTCGTGCTGCTCCCATTGGCCGTCCCGTCCGGCGCCGGCGCGGTCCTGGCGGTGCTGCTCGGGGTGAACATCGGCCCCAACCTCACCTACGCCGGCTCCCTGGCCACGTTGTTGTGGCGGCGCATCGTCCGCGAGCACGACACCGACATCGGTCTGGGCGAGTTCACCCGGCTCGGACTGCTCGTCGTGCCCGCCGCCCTGGCAGTGGCCGTGGTGGCACTGTGGGCGTCCCTACAAGTCCTCGGAGGCTGACACCGTGACCGTCGTCGTCTGGATCACCGAAGGCACCTGGCCCGCCTGCGTGGACGCCGCCCGCGCGCACGCGCCGCAGGGCGCGGAGGTCGTCCTGTTGCACGTCAGTGGCCAGGAGGTGCCCGGCGTCGCGCACGGCGCGTTCGCCGGGCTGCTCGGCCGCGGCCATCGCGAGCGCGACCCCGGCACCCGGGTGGAGACCCTGGCGGCGGCCTCCGCCCAGCACCTGCTCGACGCCGCGGCCGACCGTCTCGGGCGGCCCTGCGCCCTTGTGGAGCGCACCGGGCGCGTCGAACGCGAGGTCGTCGCCGCCGTCGAGGGCGCCGAGTTGCTCGTCCTCGCGCGCGACGGCGACCGCACTCGGCTCGGCCCGCACAGCCTCGGCCCCGCGACCCGTTTCGTGGTCGACCACGCACCCTGCGCCGTGCTGCTGGTCTGGCCGGAGCCCGCACCCGGCGCCGGCACGCTCCCCCCGCCGCCGCACGACCAGCGGTGACGCGACCGGCCGGCGTTCGGTGCCCGGGTCCGGCCGGGGTGGGCGGATCCGCCGGGTGCCCGCGAGGTGCGGTTCCTCGCCGGAGTGGCTGCCCGTCGCGGGGAGAGCAGTTCGCCGTCCAGCGGCAGCCCGGCCCGCACCATGGCGACGGCCTGGACCGGCTTGAGGGCGGACCGCGGGTAGCAGGTGGCCTCGATGTCGCCGAGCCGGCGCCGGACTTCGCCGTCGTCGTCTACGACGACGACGACGGAGCCGTGGTGGACCCCCTCGATCATGCCGCCGCGCGTGACGCGGGCGACGGGAACGTGGTGGGGTTCGCGGATCGCGGGAGCGTTCGCCCGGGTACTTCTGTGCATCACTGCCTCGATCGGTGGTGGGTCGCTTCCGGTCCGTCGGTCGGCGGCCCCGGCGACGGCGGTGCCTGGTCCGCGCGTCGTCGTGGGTCGCCGCTCGGTTCAGCCGTCGGCCCGGGCGGCTTCGCGCGCGAGGCGCCCGCGAATGGCGTACCAGCCGGCGACGAGCGCGGCGGCGATCAGCGGCACGCACAGCACGGTGGTGCGTCCGGCGCCGCCGTCGGCATACATGAGGACCAGGACGGAGGCGAGGAAGGCCAGCGTCACGATCTCGGTCCAGGGAGAGCCGGGCAGGCGGTACGCGGGACGGGTCAGTTCGCCGGCCCGGGTCTTCCGCCAGAAGAAGAGGTGGCAGAGCATGATCATGCCCCAGGTGGCGATGATGCCGATCGCCGCGAGGTTGAGCACGATCTCGAACGCGTCGGCGGGCACCACGAAGTTGAGACCGACGCCCAGGACGCACATGCCGCTGGTGAGCAGGATGCCGCCGTACGGCACCTGGGTGCGGCTCATCCGGGCGGTGAAGCGGGGGGCGGAACCGTTGACGGCCATCGAGCGCAGGATGCGGCCGGTGGAGTAGAGGCCGGAGTTGAGCGAGGACATGGCCGCGGTGAGGACGACCAGGTTCATCACGCTGCCGGCCGCCGGGACGCCGACGTGGGACAGCACGGTCACGAAGGGGCTCTGGCCGGCGGTGTACCTGTTCCAGGGCATCAGCATCGAGAGCAGGACGACCGAGCCGACGTAGAAGAGGCCCACGCGCCACATGATCGAGTTGATCGCCTTCGGCATGATCTTCTCGGGGTCCTCGGTCTCCCCGGCCGTCACGCCGACCAGTTCGACGGAGGCGTAGGCGAACACCACGCCCTGGATGATCAGCAGCATCGGCATCAGGCCGTTGGGGAAGATGCCGCCGTTGTCGATGATCAGCGAGGGACCGGGTACGGTGCCGTCGACCGGCTGGCGGGTGACCAGCAGGAAGATCGCGATACCCATGAAGACCACCAACGCGCCGACCTTGACGATGGCGAACCAGAACTCGAGTTCGCCGAAGATCCGCACCGAGATCAGGTTCACGGTGAGCACCACGGCCAGGGCTATGAGCGCGATGACCCACTGCGGGACGCTGGAGAACAGGTGCCAGTAGTGGGCGTACGTCGCCACCGCCGTGATGTCGGCGATGCCGGTGGTCGCCCAGTTGAGGAAGTACATCCAGCCCGCGGTGTACGCACCCTGCTCCCCGAGGAACTCCCGGGCGTACGACACGAAGGCCCCGGAGGACGGTCGGTACAGGACGAGCTCGCCGAGCGCACGCACGACGAGGAACGCGAAGAGGCCGCAGACGGCGTAGGCGGCGAACAGCGAGGGGCCGGCTTCGGCGAGACGCCCGCCGGCGCCGAGGAAGAGGCCGGTGCCAATCGCGCCGCCGATGGCGATCATGCTGACGTGGCGGGGTTTCAGGGACTTGCTGTAGCCGGTGTCTCCGGCGTCGACGTGACGGGTCGTGGGGCGCTTCTCGTGTTTGAGGAACTGCTCGCTCACGCCTCGGGTCTGCCTTCCGTGGGTGTGTCCGCCCGCTTGGGGCGCACGGTGTCGGTGAGGGTCGTCTCGGCCCGGTGGAGGTGGTGGGACAGCGCACGGAGCGCCCGACGGCGGGACGAGGGTTGACCGCCCGTCCGGGGCAGGGGGTTGCGCATTCGGGCCGCGAGCAAGAATCCTGCTGCCGTTCACCCTTAAGCACAAGAAAAGACGTCTTCGCGACAGATAAGTGAGCCTTAACTCCGTGCAGAGACTCGACCCCCGGTTGCTCGCCACCCTCGAAGCCGTCGTGCGCCACGGCTCCTTCAACGCCGCCGCACGCGAGTTGGGCTACAGCGCACCCGCGGTCTCGCAACAGATCGCCGAACTCGAACGCCGCACGGGGCTCAGAGTGCTCGAACGCCGCCCCGTGCGCGCCACCCCGGCCGGCGAGGTCCTCCTCGATGCCGAACAGGGCGTCCGGAGCGCACTGGCAGCGGCAGCCATGGAACTCGACGCCATGCGCGCGGGTACCGCGGGACGGATCCGGCTCGGCGCCTTCGCCTCCGCCGCGACCAGCATCGTCCCGCAGGCGCTGGCGGAGCTTCACACGACGTACCCGCACGTCCAGGTCAGCCTCTCCCAGGTGGAGCCCGAAGCCGGCTACGGCCGGCTCAAGCGGGGCGACATGGACCTGGCCCTGAGCTACGACTACGACTTCATCCCCATGCCCCCGCCCCGGACGCTACGCCGGACCTTGATCGCACGGGACCCGGTCGTGGCGGTGGTCCCGGCCGACCACCACCTCGCCGACCGGGACGTCATCGACCTGGCCAGCCTCGCGTCCGAGACCTGGATCGCCGCTCCGGAGGCCGCGCTGCGCCTGGAACTGCTCGCCCAGATCGCCAAGACGCCCGGCTTCCAGGCCCGCCTGGAGTACGAGGGCGACGACTTCAACACCGTGCTCGGCTTCGTGGCCGCGGGCCTGTGCGTCGCCGTCATGCCGCAGCTGGCCCTCCCCCGCAGCAGCGCCCGGGTCGTGGCGCGCCCGTTGGCCGAACCGGAGTTGACCCGCTTCATCTACGCCGTCCGCATCGACACCCGGCACGCGCCGCGGGCCCTATTGGCTCTGGAGGAGATGCTCACAGCGCAGGCGCTGGCCGCCGTCGCCTGAGGTGGACGCCGCCGGTCCCCGCTACCGCGCGCCGAGTCCCGTGCCGGCCCCCACTACTCCGGCGCGAGGCCCTGGTCGGCGGTGAGCCGATCACGCCACTCGGCCACGGCGGCGGGAGACATCGCGGCCAGCCGGGCGATCGCCCCGTCGTCCCGTCCGTCGCCCCAGCTGAGGACCCGGGTCAGGATCGTGTTCCGGACGAGTCGGATCTCCTTGAGCACCTCATCGAGGCGTTTCAGCTCCTCGCCGGTGGCAACGAGCGTCTCGTCGACCGCCGCTCGTTCCTCGGCCCGCTGTTCCCGCAGGTAGGCCATCAGGCCGGTGAGGACCACGCCTTCGTCGAGCGCAGCGCTGCGGAACCTGTCGGCGAGGTGGCTCAACACGCAGTCGGTGGCGTCGGCGAGACTCGCACCCACGACCTTCGCGGCCTCCCAACTGCTCCGTCCGGCCTCGCTGCCCCGGAGCCAGAGCCGGGCTTCGATCGGTGTGCGGTCGCCGCACGCGGCCGCTCGGTAGGCGTACAGGGCCGCGCGGTGGCCGTAGAAGGTGAAACCCTCCTCGATGCGGACGTCCGCCGGACCGCACATCCGTCCCGGCACGCCTCCGTAGCCGGAATCGGGTTCGTAGGCGGCGTAGGCGTCCAGTTCGGCGTCGGTAGCCGTCGACCAGGCCGGGTCGCACAGCTCCGGGTTCCGCGCGAGGAAGTCCGCCACTTCGATGCGCCACGCGGGAACCCGGCTCGCACTTGGCCCGGCCCAGGTCACCGTTCCCGCCGCGTCGAGCGTGAAGCGGCAGGCCTGTTCGAGATCGGTCCAGGCCGTGGCGGCCACGGCGGACCATTCCAGGTCCTCGGCCGGACCCACACGATGCAGGGATCCGATCACCCGCTGGACCAGCGGCAGCACCCGCCGGGCCAGTTCGTGGAGTTCCTCGGCGCTGAGGAAGCGCCAGGTGTCGGCACCCTGGCCGTCGATGACGCGGTGGTCGAGCACGTGCACCAACACGGCCGGGGACGGCAGGGCGCCTTCGCCGACTTCGGACCGGCGGCGGCCCGGCAGCCAGGGGCCGGCATCCCCGCCGTGCGTGCGCCAGTCAGTGTCCCCGAACCACACGGCGCCCGTGTCGACGTCGACGGCCAGCCACTGCCGGTAGCCGTTGCCCGGACCGAAGCGCTGCTCGTGGTGCTCGGCCTGCCGGTCATGCCACACGTATTCCGCCGGAGGCGGGCTGAGTTGGACGGCGACGAAACCTTCCTGTGGGGTGTACCCGACGACAACGTGCGCGGTCGGTTCGGTGTGCTCGGTCCCGGACATGCGGCTCCCTCCGTGCCGGACCGTGGCTGATCCGCCACTGTGCGGCACTGAGCCTGCCTTGCGAGAGCGCATCCGATCAAATCCGGTCACTTGCAGTCTTCGAGCACGATGTGCGTCCGTACACGAGCGGACGTGGCGTGGACGACGACGGCAACGATCGCAGAGCGCGGATGTCCGACCTTGATGAACGAACGGTGAACAGCGATTTGACATCACTTCACCGGAATCGCAGGATCGGCTCGTGGACCTGTCAGGCAGCAGGACAGGCGGGGGTCCTCGTGACGGCGTCGGTCGAGTCAGTGCCCGACGTCCGACGCCGGGTAGGAGAGCCGGCGGCGGGCGGCGGCCGGTAGGTGGACCCGCAGCAGTGCCGTGGGCGTCCGCCGCTCGATCGAGGAGAGCCTGGAGCGGCTCGGCCTGGACCGGATCGACGTCGTCCACCTCCACGATCCCGACGACCATGCGGAGCAGGCACTCGCCGAGGCCTACCCGGAACTGGCCCGGCTGCGCGCCGAGGGGATGGTCGGCGCGATCGGCGTCGGGATGAACCGGGCCGGTCTCCTCGCCCGGTTCGTCCGCGAGACCGACCTCGACGCCGTCCTGCTGGCCGGCCGCTACAGCCTGCTCGACCAGCGCGGGCTGTCCGAGCTGCTGCCGCTGGCCGCCGAACGCGGTGTCGGCGTCGTGATCGGCGGTGTCTTCAACTCCGGCCTGCTCGCCGACCCGCGCCCCGGCGCCGCCTTCGACTACGCCACCGCACCCGAGGAGCTGCTCACCCGCGCCCTGGACCTCAAGGCCGTGTGCGCGAAGCACGGCGTGCCACTGCGCGCCGCGGCGCTGCGCTTCCCGTTCGGGCACCCGGCCGTGGCGAGCGTCCTGGTCGGCACCCGCAACGCCGCCGAGGTCCGGGACGCCGCCGCCATGCTCCGGCATCGTGTCCCCGACGCCCTGTGGGTGGAGCTGAAGGACCGCGAGCTGCTCCCGGCGGGCGTCCCGACCCCGCAGGAGGCGTACTGATGCGCGTCGCGCTGTTCATCACCTGCTTCAACGACACCGTGTTCCCCGACGCCGGCCGCGCCGTGGTCACCGTCCTGGAACGGTTGGGCCACACCGTCGTACTCCCGCACGAGCACCATCCCGTCCTCGCCGCGGAGTTCAGCCCCGGAGCTGCGCCGACAGGCCGCCGAACCGGCGCCGCGGGGCGGCCCCCTATGCTGCGGGGATCAGCCGACCAGGAGGGGCTAGTCGTGCCAGTCACCGACGAGGCGATCGAGAAGATCAAGGCCGTGATCGTGAGCGGCGAGCTCCGCCCCGGGGCGAAGCTCCCGAAGGAGGCCGACCTCGCCGACCGACTCGGCCTGTCCCGCAGCTCCCTGCGGGAGGCGGTCAAGGCCCTGTAGCTCATCCGGGTGCTCGACGTGCGCCAGGGCGACGGCACGTACGTGACCGGCCTGGAGCCCGAAGTCCTCCCGGACGCGCTGGGTTCGTCGTCGACTTCCACCAGGACGACACGGTGCTGGAGTTCCTGGAGGTCCGCCGCATCCTGGAGCCCGCCGCCGCCGCGATGGCCGCCCGGGTCATGTCCGAGGAGGACATCGCTGGCCTGGGCGAGGTGCTGGAGAGCCTGAGCGAGGACGCGTCGATGGAGGAACTCATCGCCAACGACCTGGAGTTCCACCTCAGGATCGCGGCCGGGTCGGGCAACACCGTGCTCTGCTCACTGATCGACGGCCTGTCCGGGCCCAGCATGCGCGCGCGGACCTGGCGGGGGCTGACCGAAGAAGGCGCGGCGGCCGACACCCGCCGGCAGCACCGCGAGATCTTCGACGCCATCGCGGGCCGCCGCCCGGAACTCGCCCACGCCTGGGCGACCGTGCACGTCGCCGGGGTGGAGACGTGGCTCCGCGACACCCTCGGCGAGGCGGAGTCACACCTCAGGGCCCACCGCGGTGTGTGACCGGCCCGGGCGGTTCCACGAGAGCTGGGGCGACAACGCCGCCCTCAAGCCCCGGGCGGCGCTGCTCTACGAGAGCGCCTCCGGCTCGCCACCGCGCCGCGCTCGGTGCGGTTGCAGCCCGCCGGGCGGGATCTCGCCTGGCAGCACGACGGCGAGTACGTCCACGTACGGGTCACCACCGTGGACGGGCACGCCATGGTCGTGGTCGAGCACGACTGACCGCGCGGTACGGGCCTGGACCGGGTCAGCCGACCGGCAGCAGGGTGGGGTCCGCCATGATGCGGCGGACCGTCGTCAGCGCCGCGCCGAGCAGTGGTCCGCGCCGGCCCAGGGCGGACGGGCGCAGCGCCTCCGGGGCCCAGGGCCGCACGGTGACCCGTGCGGCCAACTCCGCGCGCACGGACGGCAGCAGCCAGTCGGCGAGTTCGGCGTAGGCGCCGCCGAGGACGAGGCCGTCCGGGTCGACGAGGTCGACGGCTGACGTGAGGGCCAGGCCGAGAGCCCGCCCCGCACGGTCGAGTGCCGCCAGGGTCGGCGCGTGTCCGGCGCCCGCCCGCTCGGCCAGCAGGGCGATCGGATCGCCCGGGCCGTGCTGTGCGAGACCGGCCTCGCGCAGCACGGCCGCCTCGCCCGCGTACTGCTCCAGGCAGCCGCGGGCGCCGCAGGCGCAGCCGGGGCCGTCCGACTGGACGGGCAGGTGGCCGAGCTCGCCGGCGAAGCCGCGGGCGCCCCGGAACAGCCGACCGTCGATGACCAGGGCGGCGCCGATCCCGGTCGCGGCGGAGACGTGCACGAAGGTCTCCACGGGCTGCTCGGCGTTCCAGTACTCCGCGAGCGCCCCGAGGTTGGCCTCGTTCTCCGGCTCGGGCACGATGTCCGGGTCGGGCCAGTGATCGGCGAGCCGGACACCGCGCCAGCCCAGGTTCGGCGCGCGCTCAACCAGTCCGTCCGGTCCGTTCGGCACCACGCCGGGCACGGCCAGGATCCGGCCCTCGACGCGCAGCCCGAGGGCGGCTGCCTCCGCCTGCGCCTCGGCGGCCAACTCGGCGACTTCCGCCAGGACCTCCCCGGACGGCCGGCCCGCGTTGGCCCGTTCCACCCGGCGCCACACCCGCGGCTCGCCGCGCAGGTCCACCACGCACGCGCCGAGGTGGGTGACGCCGATCTCCAGCCCGAGACCCGCCGGGCCCTCGTCGCACACGGTCAGTGCCCGTCCGGGGCGGCCGACCCGGCCGCTGGCGGTGGCTGCCGCCTCGGTCACCGCGCCCCGGCCGATCAGCTCGTCGACCAGCGAGGAGACGGCCGCCCTGGTCAGCCCGACGCGCCCGGCGACGTCCGCGCGGGAGAGCGGGCCGTGCGCGGCGACCGCGCGGAGGACGACGGCCAGGTTCTGCCGTCGCATGTCCTGTTGCGACGCGGGCCCGATCGAAGCACCCCTGCCCACCTTGCCGATCACTGCCACGCGCCGCCCCTCCTACCGGTCCCCGGCCGGGGCGCCCTGCAAGGCCCCGGCCCGACGCAGGGTATCGCCGATCCGCATCAGCGCGTCCTCGTCCTTCTCCACCGGCTCCAGCACCGGTCCGCGGGCCGTCCGCCAGCGGCGTGCCACCGCGTCGGCGGGCTCGCCGGTGAGCAGTGCGGCGGCCTGGGCGGCGGCGCCGAGCGCGACCAGTTCCTGTGCTTCGGGCACCTGGACCGCCCGGCCGGAGAGCCGCAGCACGGTCCGCTGCCAGGCCCGGCCGCGGGCGCCGCCGCCGATCAGCAGCAGCGGCTCGTCGCCCGCCGGGTCCGCGCCGCCCGCGCGCAGCACGCCGTCCAGGGCGGCGAGCAGGGCGTGGGCGGCGCCGTCGTAGGCCGCCTGGAGCAGCTGACCGGGGGTGGTGTCGTGGCGCAGCCCGTGCACCAGGCCTGAGGCACCCGGCAGGTCCGGCGTGCGCTCGCCGTCCAGGTAGGGCAGGACGACCGCGGTGCCGCCGTCCTCGACCTCGTCGCGGCCGCGCCCGAGCAGGGCGGCGAAGCGGTCGACGGCGAGGGTGCAGTTGAGCGTGCAGGCGAGCGGCAGCCAGCCGCCGAGCGCGTCGGCGAAGCCTGCGACGGTGCCGCTCGGATCGGCGGGCCGTGTCCGGCCGACGGCGTAGACGGTGCCGGAGGTACCGAGGCTGAGCACCGGCTGCCCGGGGCGCAGGCCGAGCCCGAGGGCCGCGGCCATGTTGTCGCCGGTGCCGGTGGCCACGAGCGCGCCCTCGCGCAGCGGCGTCCCGGAGCGGACGGCACCGGCCCGGGCGCCGGGCGGGAGGACGCGCGGCAGCAGAGCCGGGTCGAGTCCGATGCGCGTGAGGAGGTCGAGGTCGTACCCGTCCGGCCCCCACCACCCGGTGCCCGACGCGTCGCCGCGGTCGGTGACCGCCTCCCCGGTGAGCCGCTCGGTCAGGAAGTCATGGGGGAGCCGGACGGCGGTCACCCGGCAGGCTGCGGCGGGCTCGGTGGCCCGCAGCCAGGCCCATTTGGGGGCGGTGAAGGCGGCGGTCGGGACACTGCCGGTGCGGTGGGCGAGCTCCGCCGCACCGAGCGCGTCACGGAGTTCGGCGGCCTGGGGCGCGGACCGGACGTCGTTCCAGAGCAGCGCCGGGCGCACCGGCGCTCCGGTCGCGCCGAGGGTGACGAGGCCGTGCTGCTGGCCGCCGACCGACACGGCGACCGCGCGGTCCGCCCAGCCCGTCGCCGCCGCTGCCTCGCCGAGCGCCTCCCACCACTGCTCGGGGTCGCTCTCGCGACCGGCGCCCGTGCTGACGGTGTGCGGGGCGCGGCCCTGGCCCAGGACGGCGCCGGTGTCGATGTCGACGGCGAGGGCCTTGGTGGACTGCGTCGAGCTGTCGAAGCCGATCACGACACGCTGCTCAGCCATGTGTTCCTCCGATGGGGGTTCCTTCCAGCGTTGCGGCATACTAATTTGTTGAGAGCCCTGACAAACACCTCTCCGCACTCATCCGGAGCCGCGCCATGTCCAGCGATCCGCTCGTCCCCACTCCCGCGCACAAGTTCACCTTCGGTCTGTGGACCGTCGGCTGGCAGGGACGCGACCCCTTCGGCGACGCGACCCGCCCTGCCCTCGACCCGGTCGAGACCGTGCAGCGCCTGGCCGGACTCGGCGCCTACGGCGTCACCTTCCACGACGACGACCTGATCCCCTTCGGCACGGACGACGCCGGCCGAGAGCGGGCGGTCAAGCGCTTCCGCGCCGCGCTGGACGCCTCCGGGCTGAAGGTGCCGATGGCCACCACCAACCTGTTCACCCACCCGCTCTTCAAGGACGGCGCGTTCACTGCCAACGACCGCGACGTGCGGCGCTACGCGCTGCGCAAGACCATTCGCAACATCGACCTGGCCGTCGAACTCGGCGCCTCGGTCTACGTCGCCTGGTGCGGGCGCGAGGGCGCCGAGTCGGGGGCGGCCAAGGACGTGCGCACCGCGCTCGACCGGCTCAAAGAGGCCTTCGACCTGCTCGGCGAGTACGTCGAACAGCAGGGCTACGACCTCCGGTTCGCGATCGAGCCCAAGCCCAACGAGCCGCGCGGCGACATCCTGCTGCCCACCGTCGGCCACGCCCTGGCGTTCATCAACGCGCTGGAGCGGCCCGAGCGCGTCGGCCTCAACCCGGAGGTCGGCCACGAGCAGATGGCCGGGCTCAACTTCCCGCACGGCATCGCCCAGGCCCTGTGGCACGGCAAGCTGTTCCACATCGACCTCAACGGCCAGTCCGGCATCAAGTACGACCAGGACCTGCGCTTCGGCGCGGGCGACCTGCGCCAGGCCTTCTGGCTGGTCGACCTGCTGGAATCGGCCGGCTACGACGGCCCCCGGCACTTCGACTTCAAGCCCCCGCGCACCGAGGACTTCGACGGCGTCTGGGCCTCGGCGGCCGCCTGCATACGCAACTACCTGCTGCTGGCCGAGCGCTCCCGCGCCTTCCGGGCCGACCCCGAGGTGCAGGCCGCGCTCGCCGCCTCCCGCCTGCCCGAACTCGCCCTCCCCACGGCCGAGGACGGCCTGACCGGGCTGCTCGCGGACCGCTCCGCCTTCGAGGACTTCGACGTCGACGCCGCCGCCCGCCGCGGCATGGCCTTCGAACAGCTGGACCAGCTGGCCCTCGAACACCTCCTCGGTGCCCGCTGACACCGACCACGGCGAAGCCGGGTCGTGCGGTTCGCGCGACCCGGCTCTCGACGCCCACCCGGCCGCCGTTCCCGGCGGACCGAAGCCGGGCCGTCGGCCGGGAGGACGGCGCGATGCCCAAGGGCCGGCACCGGGCCGGTGCGCGGTGCCGGGTTCGAGTCACCGCCGTCGCAGCCCGGACCGGGTAGGCTGCACGGGCACTGTTCTCGGGTCGATGTCGATCCCCGATGCGCTGCCCGTCGACATCGCCGCCGTGGTGGAGTCCGGGCGCAGCAACCAGATGCCCTGACCGTGGTCGTCCCCGGGGCAGTCGTCACCGGCCGGTTGGCGCCGGAACGCCTGTGGCTCGAACGGGTGGCCGAAGTCCTCGTAGGCTCGGACCACTTGAAGCCCTTCGCGAGGCTTTCGCGGCCCCCGCCACCGGCGACACGGACCCGCCCGCTGCCCGGCTCACCCACCTCCACCTGCACGTCGCCCGCATCCTGCAGCGCAGCTACGGCCTGCCCCACACCGGGGGCATGTACCGCATGGCCATGCGGACGTCACCAGCTGGACGGTGGGAGACCTCAGCTACTCCGACCAGTGACACCCCGGCCGGAGCACCGGCGCCTGCTCGTGCTCCTGCTCCTGTTCCCGCGACGGATCCGGAGAGGCAGCCCCCGGCCCACGTGAGCCCCGGGGCCGGGTCGTGACGACACGACCCGGCGCTGCCGCAGGCTACGCGGTTCCGGGTCCGTCTCCGTGGTCCGGGACGGGCAGGCGCACTCCGCCTCGGCGGGCGGACTGGTGGGCGATGATGCCGGGCAGCGTGTAGCGCGCCGCGGTCCAGGCGTTCACCGGCGGAGGCGTGCGCGTCGTGACCGCGACGGCGAAGTCGTCGGCGAGGAAGTGATGGCTGCCCTCGTGGCCGTTGGGAGCGTGCGCGAACTCGCGCGGGAGCCGGGAGCGGTCGTGGACGGGCGCGGTGCCGGAGGCGAAGGCGGCGCGCAGCTCCGGGGCGACGTCGGCGAGCGCCGGATCGTCCGGGCTGAGGGTGGGTGCGGGGTGCAGGTGCGCGGTGACGTCGTGCGTGCCCTTCTTGTCCTGCCACAGGCTGACGGAGTCGAGTTGTTCGAAGACTCCCTCCGTGCCGAAGTAGCGGAAGCGGGACTCCTTGCCGATGTACCCGACCCTGCGGAACTCGTTCGTACGGAAGCTGCCGCCACCCGCGACTTCGAACAGTGCGGTCGCATTGGAGATGTCGTTGTCGAACTGGCTGATCTCCCGGTCGAACACACCGTCACCGCGCTCGTCCGGAACGCCGATCGCCGAGACGCTCACGGCGTGGGTCCGCCAAGCGCCGAGGACTCCGCCGATCGCAACGGCGGGTAGCTGGCGGTGGCTTTCCAGTTCTCGCCGCCGCGGTGCTGGAGATCCAGGCGCGCGTCCGGCGCCTGGCACTCGCCACGGTCGGCGACCCGGTCCAGCGCTACGCCGGTGACGATCCGGCCCTGCGCCAGGCGGTGTCCATGGCCCGGTATATCGCCGACCACTTCCGCGAGCCGATCACCGTGGCGGAGGTCGCCGCGGCGGCGAACGTCCACCCGACCTACGCCATGACCCGGTTCCGCACGGTCGTGCGCACCACGATCGGCGAGTACCTCAAGCTGTACCGGCTCGCCGAGGCACGCCGTCTGCTGGTGACCACCGACCTTCCCGTGAGTCAGGTGGCGGCTGCCGCCGGCTTCGGCTCGGTCAGCCGTTTCTACCGGGTCTTCACCGACGCCTGCGGGACCACCCTGGCACGGTTCCGGCACGGACACGGCCTCTGACGTACCGGGCAACCGCTGACCCACCGGGCAACCGCGCGCGAACGACACGAACCCGTCCGTCGCGGTACCGGGGGGCGAACAAGTGATGCCGGACTGCTGGCGGCCGAGTACTCGGCCGCCGGCAGTCCGGCACGATGCGAACCCCGGGGACGGTGCCGGGCGGCGCGGGGTGCTATCGACGGCGCGCGGTGATCAGGCGCTGCAGGACGATGAAGACGAACAGCAGCCCGCCGATGACGATCCTGGTCCACCACGAGCTGAGGGTGCCCTGGAAACTGATGACGGTCTGGATCAGGCCCAGCACCAGCACACCCAACAGGGTGCCCAGCAGGTAGCCGGAGCCGCCGGTGAGCAGGGTGCCGCCGATCACCACGGCGGCGATCGCGTCCAGTTCCAGGCCTACCGCGTGCAGGCCGTAGCCGGAGAGCATGTAGAAGGTGAGCAGCACACCGCCGAGCGCCGAGCAGAAGCCGCTGATCGCGTACACGGTGGTCTTGGTCCGCCCGACCGGCAGGCCCATCAGCAGCGCGGACTGCTCGCTGCCGCCGAGCGCGTACACGTTCCGCCCGAACCGGGTGTGGTGCAGCACGACGAACCCGGCCGCCAGCACCAGCAGCGCGATCAGCACGCTCGGCGAGATGAAGAGGTCGCCGAGCGGGATCCGGGTCTGTGCCATCGCGGTGTACGACGGGTCCGTGATGGAGATCGACTCGACGCTGATCGTGTAGCACAGGCCCCGGGCCAGGAACATGCCCGCCAGCGTCACGATGAACGGCTGGATCTCGAAGGTGTGGATCACCCAGCCCATCACCCAGCCGCCTACCGTGCCCATCAGCAGCACGAGCGGGATGACCACCAGCGGCGGCCAGCCGTGCCGCTCCACCAGCCAGGCGGACACCATGGTGGACAGCGCCACCACCGCGCCGACCGACAGGTCGATGCCGCCGGTCAGCACGACGAAGGTCATGCCGACCGCGACCACCAGCAGGAAGGCGTTGTCGATCAGCAGGTTGAGCAGCACCTGCCCGGAGAGGAATCCGTCGTACTGCACCGACCCGACGGTGAACATCGACACCAGCAGGACGGAGGTGACCAGCAGCGGGATCTGTCCGCGCACCCTGGTCAGCAGGGCGTTGGCGTTCACGCGCCGACCTCCCGGTTGGTCGTGGTGGCAGGACTCGGCCGCAGGCCGTTCCGGCGCCCGGCGTCGCGCCGGGCGAGCTTGGCACGGAAGTTCGGCGACTGGATCAGGCAGACCGTGATCACCACGAAGGCCTTGAAGACCAGCGTGGTCTCCGGCGGAATGCCGATGGTGTAGACGGTGGTGGAGAGGGTCTGGATGATCAGCGCGCCGAGGACCGTGCCGCCGATCGAGAACCGGCCGCCGTTGAGCGAGGTCCCGCCGATCACCACCGCGAGGATGGCGTCGAGTTCGATCCACAGGCCGGCGTTGTTGCCGTCCGCCGCCGAGACGTTGGAGGAGACCATCAGCCCGGCGACCGCCGCGCACAGGGCGCTGAACACGTACACCAGGCCGACCAGGCGCACCGCCCGGATACCGACCAGCCGGCTGGCTATCGGATTGCCGCCGACCGACTCGAGCAGCAGGCCGAGCGCGGTGGAGCGGGTGAGCAGCGCGGTGATCAGGGCGACGAGCCCGCTGAGCAGGATCGCGAACGGCATCGCCAGCCAGTAGCCGCCGCCGATCAGCTTGTACGGCTCGCTGGTGATCGTGATGATCTGACCGTCGGTGATCAGCTGGGCGACGCCGCGTCCGGCGACCATCAGGATCAGGGTGGCGATGATCGGTTGCACCCCGACCCGGGCCACCAGCACCCCGTTCGCGAGACCCAGCAGCACCGCCGTGCCGAGCGCGATGCCGACCGCGCCGAGCACCGTGCCGGCACTCGCCGGGTCCGCAGCCTCGCTGATGTGCCGACAGGCCAGCGCGCCCGCGATGGCGACGGTGGATCCGACCGAGAGGTCGATGCCGCCGGTGGCGATCACCAGGGTCATGCCGAGCGACACCAGGATCAGCGGAGCGCCGAAGTGCAGGATGTCGATCGTACTGCCGTACAGGTGGCCGTCCTTGAGGTGGACGGCGAAGAAGTCCGGGGTGAAGGCGAGGTTGGCGAGCAGCAGCACGGCCAGCACCGCGGCCGGCCAGAACAGCCGGTGCCCGGTCACCGCCCTGGCCCGCGGAGTCTTCGGCGCCGTGGTCATCGTTCCGCTCCGCTCGCGATGGTGGCCAGGACGCGCTCCGGGGTGAGCTCGCCGTCGTTGCGCAGGTGGGCGACCATCCGGCGGTCGCGCAGCACGCCGACCCGGTGGCTGAGCCGCAGCACCTCCTCCAGTTCGGCGGAGATGAACAGCACGGCCATGCCCTTCTCGGCGAGGTCCGCGACCAGCTTCTGGATCTCGGCCTTGGCGCCGATGTCGATGCCCCGGGTGGGCTCGTCCAGGATCAGCAGCTTGGGGTCGGTGATCAGCCAGCGGGCCAGCAGCACCTTCTGCTGGTTCCCGCCGCTGAGGTTGCGGACCAGCGCCTCCGGGTCACCCGGGCGGATGTCCAGGGCGCGGATCCAGCGCAGCGCCAGCGCGTCCTGGACGGTGCGCGACAGCGGACGGGCCCAGCCGCGGGCCGTCTGCAGCGCCAGCACGATGTTCTCCCGGACGGTCAGCTCGCCGACCAGGCCCTCGGTCTTGCGGTTCTCCGAGCAGAACGCGATGCCGTGGGTGATCGCGTCGCGCGGGCTGCGCAGATCGGTCTCGGTGCCGTTGATCCGCACGGTGCCGCGGTCCTTGTGGTCGGCGCCGAACAGCAGCCGGGCGGCCTCGGTGCGACCGGATCCCAACAGGCCTGCCAGACCGATCACTTCGCCGGGACCGATGGCGAGGTCGTACGGTTCGACACCGCCCTGCCGGGCCAGGCCCTCGGCCTGAAGGAAGGGCCGGCCGGTGGCCGGTGCGGAGCGCTCGCGCCTCGTGCCGCCCGCGAGTCGGTCGAGTCCGGCGAGTTCGGAGCCGATCATCCGGGAGACCAGCTCGACCTGGCCGAGCTCACTGGTCAGGTACTCGCCCTCCAACCGGCCGTTGCGCAGTACGGTCATCCGGTCGCAGATCTCGTAGATCTGGTCGAGGAAGTGCGAGACGAACAGGATGGCGACCCCCTGGTCGCGCAACCGTCGCATCACGGTGAAGAGCTGGCGCACCTCGTCACGGTCCAGGCTGGAGGTCGGCTCGTCGAGGATCAGCACCTTGGCCGAGACGTCCACGGCGCGGACGATGGCGACCAGCTGCTGGACGGCGATGGAGTGGCTGCCCAGCGGCGCGCTGACGTCGATGTCCAGCTCCAGCGTGCGAACCAACTCGGCGGCGCGGCGCCGCATTTCGGCCCAGTCGATCAGGCCCAGGCGCCGCGGTTCGCGGCCGATGAAGATGTTCTCCGCGACCGACAGGTTCGGGCAGAGGTTCACCTCCTGGTAGACGGTGCTGATGCCCGCCTGCTGGGCCTGCAGCGGACCGGCGATCCGCACCGGCCGCCCGGCCAGCACCACCTCGCCGCCGTCCGCCGGGTGCACTCCGGTCAGCACCTTGATCAGCGTGGACTTGCCGGCGCCGTTCTCTCCCATCAGGGCGTGCACCTCGCCGGGGAAGAGCCGGAAGTCGACCCCGTCCAACGCCACCACCCCGGGGAACTCCTTGCGGATCCCCCGCACTTCCAGGACCGGTTGCTGACGCACCCCGGTTCTCCTCTCCTCGTGCGACCCGGCCTGCCCGGGGAGCGGTCCGCCGATCGCTCCCCGGGCAGGCGGGGCCCGTTCAGTACTGGCGGGTCGGCAGCGCGGCGGCGGCCTGGTCCTGGGTGAAGACGCCCTCCTGCGTCTTGATCCGCTTCTGCACCTGCTCGCCTGCCTTGACCTTCTTCGCCAGGTCCATCAGCTGGTCACCGAGGAGCGGGTTGCACTCCACATCGACGTTGATCTTGCCCTGGCTCATCGCGGTGAAGGCGTCCTTGACCCCGTCCACCGAGATGACCTTGATGTCGGTGCCCGGCTTCTTGCCGGCCTCCTCGATGGCCTGGATCGCGCCCAGGGCCATGTCGTCGTTGTGCGCGTAGAGCACGTCGATCTTCGACTGGGCCTTCAGGAAGGCCTGCATGACCTCCTTGCCCTTCGCCCGGGTGAAGTCACCGGTCTGCGAGGCCACCACCTTGAACTTCGGGTCCGCCTTGATCACGTCGCCGAAGCCGGCCTTGCGGTCGTTGGCCGGCGCCGAGCCGGTGGTGCCCTGCAGTTCGACGATGTTCACCTCGTCGGACTTGCCCTGGTACTCCTTCACCAGCCAGTCGCCGGCCTTCTTGCCCTCCTCGACGAAGTCCGAGCCGAGGAAGGAGACGTAGAGCGAATCGTCCTTGGAGTCCACCGCGCGGTCGGTGAGGATCACCGGGATCTTGGCGTCCTTCGCCTCCTTCAGCACGGTGTCCCAACCCGACTCCACCACCGGTGAGAAGGCGATCACGTCCACCTTCTGCTGGATGAACGAGCGGATCGCCTTGATCTGGTTCTCCTGCTTCTGCTGCGCGTCGGAGAACTTCAGCTCGATGCCCGCCTTCTTCGCGGACTCCTGGATCGACTTGGTGTTCGCGGTGCGCCAGCCGCTCTCCGCGCCGACCTGCGAGAAGCCCACCACGAGCTTGTGGCCGGCCCCCTTGTCGGCCGAGCCTCCACCTCCGCCGGAACCGCATGCGGTGAGGACGGTGACCATCGCACCGGCGACCAGGGCCGCCGCAGCTCTCTTGGACATGGTGGGTCTTCCTCTCGGGGTCGTCGATCGCGCGAACGGCACCGGTCGCGTGAACGTGAGGTGTCGGCGCCGTTTCGCTCGAGACCGATTGTTAACGCTAACAAATCACCCCGGCAAGACCCCCGCTCCGCGTTACCCAATCTTGACCAGCCCACCGGGTGCCGCCGGAGGTACCGTCAGCTCCGGTGTTTCATGGGGAAGTTGTCGCGCCTCGGAAGACGATCCTCGCCGCGCAGGACCGGAACCAGGGCTGCGACGTCGGCGCCTTAGCAACCTGCCCGCGGACCTCCCGCTGCGCGCCGTACCCGGCAGTCCGCTGGAGCTTCCGGCCGGCGCGACCGCAACCCGCTGGGTGGAGGGCCTCACCGCCACCGACGCCACCGCGCTGGTCGGGTACGACCACCCGCACTCCGGCCGCTGGCCCGCCGTCACCACCCGCGCCCACGGCGCGGGCTGGGTCACCTGCGTCGGCACGGTGCCCGGCCGCGACCTGGCCCGGGCTCTGGCCGCCTGGCTGGCCCCCGCCCCCGCCAGTGGCTGGCGCGACCTGCCCGCGTCCGTCACCGCGGCCACCGGGACGGCCCCGGACGGGCGCCTCGTGCACGTGGTGCACAACTGGAGCTGGCAGCCCGTCGAACTCGCGGCTCCGGTGGGCCTGTCGGACGTACTGGACGGCAACTCCGTCCCGGCCGACGGCGCGGTGAGGCTCGGTGCCTGGGACGTCCGGGTCTTCGCCAGCTCCTGACGCAGGAGGGCGGCGGGCCCCGCCGGGCCCACCGCCCCGTTCGCCGCCCGGCGGCTGTTCCGCTACTCGGCCGAGAAGCGGAACACCGTCCTCGACCGGTACTTCTCCCCCGGGCGCAGGACGGTGGAGGGGTAGTCGGGACGGTTGGGCGAGTCCGGGAAGTGCTGGGTCTCCAGCGCGACGCCCGCGTACGCGGTGTACCGGCGGCCGGATCGGCCGGTCAGCGAGCCGTCGAAGTGGTTGCCGGTGTAGACCTGGAGCCCCGGTTCCGTGGTCAGGCACTCGACTCGGCGGCCGCTCGCCGGGTGGCTCAGCAGGGCGGCCCGTCGGAGCCCGGCACCCTCGAGCACCCAGTTGTGGTCGAACCCGCCTCCGGCCGCCTGGAGCTGGGGGTGCTCCGCGGTGATGCAGGTACCGATCCTCCGGGCGCGGCGGAGGTCGAACGGAGTGCCGGCGACCGGCTCGACCGGGCCGAGCGGGATCAAGCCCCTGTCTACCGGGAGGTACCCGGCAGCCTCGACGCGCAGCAGGTGGTCGAGCACGGTTCCGTGGCCCTCGCCGGCCAGGTTGAAGTACGCGTGGTTGGTCAGGTTGACGACCGTCGGGGCGTCGGTGGCCGCCTGGTAGGTGATCGAGAGCTCCCCGTCAGGATCGAGCAGGTACGTCACCTCGGCGGTGACGGCCCCCGGGAACCCCTGGTCCCAGGCGGGGCTGCGCAGGCGGAAACGGACGCCCACCTGCCGGTCCGCCCGGACCGGAACGCCGTCCCAGAGGCGAGTGGCGAAGCCGTCCGGGCCACCGTGCAGGGTGTGCCCGGTGAGCTGGGTGGCCAGCCGGTACGTCACGCCGTCGAGCGGCAGCACACCGCGGGCGATCCGGTTGGCGTAGCGGCCGACGGTCGCGCCGAAGTACGACGCCTGGCCGAGCAGGTCCTCCACGCCGGCGCCGCCGAGGAGCACATTGGCCCGCCGCCCGGCACGGTCCGGCGCGTTCAGGGCCTGGAGGCGGGCGCCCAGGCTGAGCACCTCCGCCGTCACACCGGCCCGGGAGCCGAACGTCCAGCGGGTGATGCGCCGACCGTCCGGCATGACCGCGGCCACCTCCTGGGTCACCATCAGGTCACCGGGGGAGACGAGTGCGTCTCTGGGCACGGGCACGGGCTGCTCTCCGTTCGACGGGGTACGGGAAATGCCGACGCCCGCCGGACGGGCGGGCGTCGCCGTGAGGGGTCGCCGGGATCAGAAGCCCTGGGCCAGGCGATGGTAGGCCTGGTTCCAGCGCAGTTCCTTGGTGAACCGGCGAATGTTCGTGTCGTCGTCGATCACCAGCAGCTCCACGCCGATCATCTCGGCGAGGTCCTCCAGTTCCTCCACCCCGAGCGCGCCGGAGAGCACGGTGTGGTGCGGTGCGCCGGCGGTCAGCCAGGCCTCGGTGGAGGTGTGCAGGTCCGGGCGCGGCTTCCAGACCGCGCGGGCGACGGGCAGGTTGGGCAGCGGCGCCGGCGGCTCCACCACGTCGACCTCGTTGGCGACCAGCCGGAAGCGGTCGCCGAGGTCGGCGAGGCCGACCACCACCGCGGGGCCGGGCTCGGCGTCGAAGACCAGCCGGACCGGGTCCTCGCGCCCGCCGATGGCGAGCGGGTGGATCTCGCAGGAGGGGGTGGTCGCCGCGATGCTCGGGCAGACTTCCAGCATGTGGGCACCGAGGATCAGCTCGCGGCCGAACTCCAGGTGGTAGGTGTAGTCCTCCATGAAGGAGGTGCCGCCGGGCAGTCCGGCGGCGGCCGCCTTGAGGGTGCGCAGCAGGGTGGCGGTCTTCCAGTCGCCCTCGCCGCCGAAGCCGTAGCCGTCGGCCATCAGCCGCTGCACGGCGAGGCCGGGGAGCTGGCGCAGTCCGCCGAGGTCCTCGAAGTTGGTGGTGAACGCCCGGAAGCCGCCCTGGTCCAGGAAGCCGCGCAGGCCGAGCTCGATCCGCGCGGCGTAGCGCAGTGACTCGTGGCGCGCCCCGCCGGCCCGCAGCTCCGGCGCGAGGCGGTAGCTGTCGTCGTACTCCTTGACCAGCTCCGTGACGTCGCTCTCGTCCGCCGCGTCGACGGCGGCGACGAGGTCGTTGACGCCGTAGGTGTTGACGGAGACGCCGAAGCGCAGCTGGGCCTCGACCTTGTCGCCCTCGGTGACGGCGACGTCGCGCATGTTGTCGCCGAAGCGGGCGAGCTTGAGGCCGCGCAGTTCGGCGCGGCCGACGGCGGCGCGGGCCCAGGTGGCGATCCGGGCCGAGACGGCAGGATCGGTGACGTGTCCGGCGACGGTCTTGCGCGGGACGCCGAGGCGGGACTGGATGTAGCCGAACTCGCGGTCGCCGTGGGCGGCCTGGTTCAGGTTCATGAAGTCCATGTCGATGGTCTGCCAGGGCAGTTCGACGTTGGCCTGGGTGTGCAGGTGGAGCAGCGGCTTCTGCAGGGCGTCGAGGCCGGCGATCCACATCTTCGCCGGGGAGAAGGTGTGCATCCAGGCGATCAGGCCGATGCAGTCGTCCGCGGAGTTGGCCTCCAGGCAGACCCGGCGGATCGCGGCGGCGTCGGTGAGGACGGGCTTCCAGACGATCTCGACCGGTACGGCGGAGTCGTGGTTCAGGGCTGCGGCGATCCGCCGGGACTGCTCGGCGACCTGGCGCAGCGTGTCCTCGCCGTAGAGTCCCTGGCTGCCGGTCAGGAACCAGACCTCGCGGCCTTCGAGTGGCTTGGTCATGGGGTGGCTCCTCACCGGGCCTGGGGCTGGCCGTAGACGTTCTGGTAGCGGAAGTTGAGGCTGTCGATGTCCGCCTGGGCGATCGGCAGGGGCTCGCCGAGCTGGCGGGAGAGGTGGACGGTGCGGGCGACGTCCTCGCACATCACGGCGGCCTTGACCGCGGCCTTGGCGTCCTTGCCGATGGTGAACACGCCGTGGTTCTGCATCAGGACGGCGGGCGAGCGGTGGCCCTTGAGGGTTTCCACGATGCCCCGGCCGATCGAGTCGTCGCCGATCAGCGCGAACGGGCCGACCGGGATCTCGGCGCCGAACTCGTCGGCCATCGCGGTGAGGACGCAGGGCACGGCCTCGCCGCGGGCCGCCCAGGCGCAGGCGTAGGTGGAGTGGGTGTGGACCACTCCGCCGATCTCGGGCAGGTGGCGGTAGACGTAGGCGTGCGCGGCGGTGTCGGAGGAGGGCGCGTGGTCGCCCTCGACGACATTGCCGTCCAGGTCGCAGACGATCATGTTCTGGGGCGACAGGTCGTCGTAGGAGACGCCACTCGGCTTGATGACCAGCAGGTCCTCGCCGGGGACGCGGGCGGAGACGTTGCCGGCGGTCCAGACCACCAGGTTGTAGCGGACCAGCTCCTGGTGGAGGTCGCTGACCTGGCGGCGGATGGCGTCGATGGTCGCGTTAGTCGCGTTCACATGGCCTCGCTCGGGGTGGTGAGGGCGGCGTTCCGGATGTCGCGCAGGCGGTGCAGGAGCTTGTCGGCGCCCCGGCCGAAATGGTCGTGCAGGGCGCGGTATTCGGCGAAGAGCAGGTCGTACGTGTCGGCGGCGGCCTGGTCCGGCTGGTAGGCGCCCTGATGCACCCGGCCCATGGCGTCGGCCGCGGTCCGGACGTCCGGGTACGCTCCGGCGGCGACGGCGGCGTGGATCGCGGAGCCGAGGGCAGGCCCCTGCTCGGACTCCGCGACCGAGACCGGGCGGCGCAGCACGTCGGCGTAGATCTGCATCAGCAGGGCGTTCTTCTTGAGGCCGCCGGTGACGATGAACTCGGTGACGGGGACGCCGCCCTGCTCCAGGGCATCGACGATCACGCGGGTACCGAAGGCGGTGGCCTCCAGCAGGGCCCGGTAGATCTCCTCGGGGCGGGTGGCCAGGGTGAGTCCGGCGATCACCCCGGACAGGTGGTGGTCGACCAGAGTGGAGCGGTTGCCGTTCATCCAGTCGAGCGCCACCAGGCCGTGCGCGCCGACGGGTTGGTCGGCGGCCTTGCGGGTGAGCAGCCGGTGCAGGTCCTCGCCGTTCGCCTCGGCCTCGACCAGGTAGTCGGCGGGCACCCCCTGACGCAGCCACCAGGCGAAGATGTCGCCGACGGCGCTCTGGCCGGCCTCGTAGCCGTAGGAGCCGGCGACGATGCCGTCCTCGACCACGCCGCAGATGCCGGGGACGTCCGCGAGCGCCGCACCGTTGACGACGTGACAGGTCGAGGTGCCCATGATGGCGAGGAGTCGGCCGTTGTCGACGGCGCGGGCGGCCGGCGCGGCGACGTGGGCGTCGACGTTGCCCGCGGCGACCGCGATGCCCTCGGGCAGGCCGGTCCACTCGGCCGCCTGGGCGGTGAGCGAGCCGACCCGGGAGCCGAGCGGGGAGAGCGGGTGCTCCAGGCGGGTGCGGGCGAAGTCGGCGAAGTCGCGGTGGAGCGCGGCGAGGTAGTCCTCGCTCGGATAACTCCCGTCCTGGTGGATGCCCTTGTACCCGGCGGTGCAGGTGTTGCGGCTCTCGGCTCCGGTGAGCTGCCAGACGATCCAGTCGGCGGCCTCGATCCAGCGGGCGGTCGCGGTGTAGACGGCCGGGTCCTCCTCCAGGACCTGGAGGGCCTTGGCGTACTGCCACTCGGCGGAGATCCGCCCGCCGTAGCGGGAGATCCACTTCTCGGCGCGGGCGTGGGCGAGGGCGTTGATCCGGTCCGCCTGGGCCTGGGCGGCGTGGTGCTTCCAGAGCTTGGGCCAGGCGTGCGGGCGGGGCGCCCAGGCCTCCGTCTCGGCGAGCGGGGTGCCGTCGGCGAGCACCGGCAGGACGGTGCAGGCGGTGAAGTCGGTGGCGATCCCGATGACGTGGCCGGGGTCGACGCCGGAGGCGGCGAGTGCGGCCGGGACGGCGGTGCGCAGCACCTCGCGCCAGTCCGCCGGGTGCTGCAGCACCCAGTCGGGCGGCAACACCAGGCCGGTGCCGGGCAGTTCGCGTTCGATGACGGCGTGCGGGTAGTCGTGGACGGCGGTACCCAGTTCCTCGCCGTCCCGGACGCGCACCACCACGGCCCGGCCGGAGAGGGTGCCGAAGTCGACGCCGACGACGTAGCGGTCCGGGTCGGGAGCGGCAGGAATCACGGTCACTTCCTCATCCTTCGTACGGGAGGTGTGCGTTGGCGGCCTGTCGCCGGAGCGATCCACGGCCGGGGCAGGGAGGAGCGCTCCGGCGACAGGCTCCGTTCCGCTACCTCTCCCTCTGAAGGGCGGAACGTGTAGCCGTCGGCCGGGCGCACAGAAGCGGGATGGCGCTGACCCGGCCGACGGAGCGGGGAGGGGCGTTGTTGTTAACGCCCACAGGAATTGTTAGCGCTAACAAACATGCTGTCAAGGCAGGTTCACGGCAGGAACCCGCGAAAGCGGCTGATCGGGGCCAAGGCACCACGGATCGGCCACCGGTATCACCGTCGCTACCGGTGGCCGCCGGCAACGACGGTGTTACCGCTTCAGCGCCGGACGGCCGGGCCCGCGCTGTGCCGCAGCACCAGCTCCGGGGAGATCTGCAGATGGGTCGGCGAGGGCTTGGCACCTTCCAGTTCCCCGACGAGCAGCTCCAGGGCCTGTCGGCCGAGTTCGCCGAAGTCCTGCCGCACGGTGGTCAGCGGCGGGATGAAGTAGGCGGCCTCCGGAATGTCGTCGAAGCCGACCACGCTGATGTCGTACGGGACCGACCGCCCGGCCTCGTGCAGGGCGCGCAGCAGGCCGAGGGCCATGTGATCGTTCGCGCAGAACACAGCGGTGACATCGGGCAGGCCGGCGATCCGCAGGCCCGCCCGGTAGCCCGAGCGAGCGCTCCAGTCGCCACGCTCCACCTCGGGTACGGGAGCCCCGGCCGCCTGCAGCGTCAAGCGCCATCCCTCCTCCCGGTCCTGGCTCTCCAGCCAGTTGGCCGGCCCGGCGAGGTGGTGCACCGTGCGGTGGCCCAGGTCGAGCAGGTGCCCGGTGGCCTCTCCGGCGCCGTAGCGGTTGCCCACCGACACCATCGGCACCTGGGTCTGGTTGCCCGAACCGACGGCGACGAGCGGCACGGAGCTGGAGAGCCGGGCCACCGCGCTGAGGGCGGAGGTCTGCGGCGCGATCACGACGACGCCCTCCACTCCCTGGTCGCGCAGCCGGTCGACGGCCTCCTGGACCGAACGGCCGTCAAGGGAGCGCAGGCTCGTCACGCTGACGAAGTACCCGGCGCTGCGCGCGGCTTGCTCGATGCCGTCCAGCATCGACGCGGGGCCGTACAGGGTCGAGTCGAAGCTGACCACCCCGAGGGTCTGCGAGCGTCGGGTGACCAGCGCGCGGGCCGCGGAGTTGGGCCGGTAGTCGAGCTCCCGGATGGCTGCCAGCACCCGGTCCCGGGTGTCGGGCCGCACGTGCGGGGCACCGTTGAGCACCCGGGACACCGTCTGGTGGGACACCCCCGCCAGTTTCGCCACGTCCGCCATCACGGGCTGGCGCGATTCCGCCCCGGCGCTATCGGTTCCCACTCGCAGTTCCCTCCTCGGCTGCGGACCACAGTACGTGACCTGGTCCGGGCCAATCCGTCACCCTCGGTTCAACCAGCGGATTCTCTTCATACCAGCAACGCTGAGTGCTCTCATGTGCCTACCTTGCCAAGTTAACGCTCATGGCCGCGCCACGGAGGAGATTGCCGAGATCACCGCCCCACGCCCCCGCATGACGACAGCACTCCGTGGGCTGTTCGGCACTCTGCACGTTCGGGCGGGACCGGTGAGCGCAGCCACGCCGCCTTCGCCGTCACGGACCTCGGCATGGACGAAGGCCGGCTCCACTTCGGGACTCGAGAAAGCTCGACCACACCGGAGCGCTGCGCCGGTTCGCCATCAGCGGGACGCGGGCAGCGACCCCTTTCGCACAGCTGGCCTGGACCGCGCCTCCGACGAGGCTCCGCAGCGTACGGGATCGGCGTTCTCCCTGCCCGCAACCCGCCCCGAGGAAATCCGAAACCCGGAAACGACCTCGGCGATGTTAGCGGTAACATTCGATCGCGCCGGCATGGTCTCGTCACTGCCGAAAGCCGCCGGCGAGGTGAACTCCGGCCCGCTTCGAAATGATCCCGGGCGGCCCGCCATGACAGGGCCGCCGGGCCAGAATCCGGGACCCTTCCGGTCTCTCGCCGACCTTTTCCCGCCGTCCCCCGTCGCGCGGAAAGGCCGGCAGTCGCCCTCCCCCTTCCCCCGGCGGCGACCGGAAGGGTTCCCCATTTCCCCGGAAATCGACGCCGCCGTGAACCTCCGTCGAATTTCCGCCTCGGCGACCGTTCGCCGACATTCCCGCCGCACCGGTTCGCGCCATGGAACTGGACGCGAGGTGCCGGGGGGTGGGCACTCCGCTCTCGGCCGGCCACGGGCTCCTCCCGGATCCGAGCGGATCCATCCGCTCCGAACCATGGACGCGGAACGCCGATCACCCGTTGCGGACACCCCTCCCCTCCCGAGCCCTCCCGAGCACCGGGCGAGCCCACGACGTCGCACCAGAGACGGTCGGCAGCTCCGGAGTCATTGACTCCCCCGCCGCCGCGCGCCGCTGGGACGATCGCCCCGCTCGTCGAACTCGACGCTTCGCCGCAATTCGCCGGACATTCACCCGAAGCACGCCAGGACGGCCACCTCCCGATGGGTGCGCGCCCGGGCGGACCGGGCCGACGGAACACTGGGACCCAACGGTGGTCCTTCACCTCTTGACGCGACTCTTGTGAGCGTTAACACTTCATGTCACGCCAGGCCAGAGCTACCGCAGCACCGTCGTTCCAAGCACGAGGGACCGCTCCGGCCGGCCCCGCCCGACCGCTCCCGGTCGCCCGACCGGGGTCGCTCTGTGCCGGTCGCGAAACATCATCACTGGAGGAACTTGTGCGGAAGCTTTCAGCGGGCCTCGTCGCGGTAGGTCTGACGCTCTCGCTGGCGGCCTGCGGCCAGAGCGCCAACGGCGCCGGCGACGGTGCGGCCAAGGGCGACGCCAAGGGCGGGCTCGTGGGCATCGCGATGCCCACCAAGTCGTCGGAACGCTGGATCAACGACGGCAACAACATGGTCAAGGAGTTCCAGGCCAAGGGCTACAAGACCGACCTGCAGTACGGCGACAACGTCGTGGAGAACCAGGTCTCCCAGGTCGAGAACATGATCACCAAGGGTGCCAAGCTGCTGGTGATCGCCGCCATCGACGGCTCCTCCCTCACCAACGTGCTACAGAAGGCCGCCGACGCCCACATTCCGGTCATCTCCTACGACCGGCTGATCAAGGGCACCCCGAACGTCGACTACTACGCGACCTTCGACAACTACAAGGTCGGCGTCCTCCAGGGCACCTACATCGCCGACAGGCTCGCTCTCAAGGACGGCAAGGGGCCGTTCAACATCGAGCTGTTCGCCGGCTCGCCCGACGACAACAACGCCACCTTCTTCTTCAACGGCGCGATGAGCGTCCTCAAGCCGTACATCGACCAGAAGAAGCTCATCGTCCAGAGCGGCCAGACCGAGTTCAACCAGGTCGCCACGCTGCGCTGGGACGGCGCTCTCGCCCAGTCCCGGATGGACAACCTGCTGAGCAAGGCCTACACCAGCGCCCACGTCGACGCCGTGCTGTCGCCGTACGACGGCATCTCGATCGGCATCCTCTCCTCGCTCAAGGCCGTCGGCTACGGCACCGCCAAGTCGCTGCCCGTCGTCACGGGCCAGGACGGCGAGCTGGCCTCGGTGAAGTCGATCACCGCGGGCGAGCAGACCCAGACCGTCTACAAGGACACGCGCCAACTCGCCAAGGCCGCCGTCCAGATGGGCGACGCGCTGCTGACCGGTGGGAAGCCCGAGGTCAACGACACCAGCCAGTACAACAACGGCGTGAAGACCGTTCCGGCGCAGCTGCTGCAGCCGGTCAGCGTCGACAAGGACAACTACCTGAAGGTCCTGGTCGACAGCGGCCAGTACACCGCGGACCAGCTCAAGTAGCCCGCGGGGCCCGGTCCGCCGGGCCCCTGCCGAACCGGCGGTGCGGCGCCCGTGAGACCGGCCCGCACCGCCCCGAACGATACGGACGCACAACCATGGCTGGACCCGTTCTCGAAATGCGGTCGATCAGCAAGTCGTTCCCCGGCGTGAAGGCGCTCTCCGAGGTCAACCTGAGCGTCGCCGCCGGCGAGGTGCACGCCGTCTGCGGCGAGAACGGCGCCGGCAAGTCCACCCTGATGAAGGTGCTCAGCGGCGTCTACCCTCACGGCAGTTACGAGGGCGAGATCCTCTTCGAGGGCGAGCCCTGCCGGTTCAAGGACATCCGGGCCAGCGAGCAGCGCGGCATCGTCATCATCCACCAGGAACTGGCGCTGGTGCCGTACCTGTCCGTCGCCGAGAACGTCTTCCTCGGCAACGAGCACGCCTCCCGCGGCATCATCAGCTGGCGCCGCACGCTCACCCACGCCGCCGAACTGCTCCGCCAGGTCGGCCTCGACGAGAATCCGCACACCCGGATCGCCGACCTCGGCGTGGGCAAGCAGCAGCTGGTCGAGATCGCCAAGGCGCTGGCCAAGAAGGTCAAGCTGCTCATCCTGGACGAACCGA
Organism: Kitasatospora sp. NPDC023118; assembly: GCF_055560875.1. Classification (NCBI taxonomy): domain Bacteria; kingdom Bacillati; phylum Actinomycetota; class Actinomycetes; order Kitasatosporales; family Streptomycetaceae; genus Kitasatospora; species Kitasatospora sp. NPDC023118. The sequence goes on along the minus strand of NZ_JBVHHW010000014.1, from coordinate 184,404 downwards.
CGGCCGCGCTGAACGACGAGGACAGCCGCAAGCTGCTCGACCTGATCCTGGAACTCAAGGCGCAGGGCATCTCGTGCATCATCATCTCCCACAAGCTGAACGAGATCGCCCGGGTCGCCGACTCCGTGACCATCCTGCGCGACGGGCAGACCATCGAAACCATCGCGATCGGCCCCGAGGGCATCTCCGAGGACCGGATCATCCGCGGCATGGTCGGTCGCGACCTGGAGCACCGCTACCCCGAACGCACTCACGAGGTCGGCGAGATCGCCTTCGAGGTCGAGGACTGGACCGTCCGGCACCCGATCGACCAGCAGCGCACGGTGGTGGACGGCGCCTCGCTGAACGTGCGGCGCGGCGAGATCGTCGGCATCGCCGGCCTGATGGGGGCCGGCCGCACCGAGCTGGCCATGAGCGTCTTCGGCCGCTCGTACGGGCGGTGGGCCGCCGGCCGGGTGCGGCTGCACGGCCGGGAGATCCGCACCCGGACGGTGCCCGAGGCGATCGGGCACGGCCTCGCCTACGTCACCGAGGACCGCAAGCAGCTCGGCCTCAACCTCATCGACGACATCAGCCGGAACATCTCGCTGAGCGCGCTCGGCAAGGTCGCCCGGTACGGCCGGGTCGACCGGCACGCGGAGACCAAGGTCGCCGAATCGTTCCGGCGGGCGATGAACATCAAGGCCCCGACGGTGTTCACCCGGACCGGCACCCTCAGCGGCGGCAACCAGCAGAAGGTCGTGCTCAGCAAGTGGATCTTCGCCGAGCCTGAGGTGCTGATCCTCGACGAGCCCACCCGCGGCATCGACATCGGCGCGAAGGCGGAGATCTACACCGTCATCGCCGAGCTGGCCGCCCAGGGCAAGGCCGTGCTCGTCATCTCGTCCGAACTACCCGAACTCCTGGGCCTGTGCGACCGGATCTACACCATGGCCGAAGGCCGGATCACCGGCGAGGTCGCCCGCGCCGACGCCACCCAGGAATCCCTCATGCGGCTCATGACCATGAGCGCCGCATCCAGCAACGAGCAGGTGTGAGGCATGGCCCAGACCGAGATCATCCCGGATTCGTCCCCGAAGGCACCGCAGGCCGGGCCGAGCCCCTCCATCGGCTCCGTCCTGGCCGGGGCGCTGCGCGGCAACGTGCGCCAGTACGGCATGCTGGTCGCGCTCGCACTGATCGTGCTGCTGTTCCAGATCTGGACGGACGGCATCCTGCTCCAGCCGCTCAACATCACCAACCTGATCCAGCAGAACGGCTACATCCTCATCCTGGCGATCGGCATGATGATCGTCATCATCGCCGGACACATCGACCTCTCGGTCGGCTCCCTCGCCGCCTTCGTCGGCGCCGCCGCCGCGGTGATGATGGTGAAGCACCACGTGCCGTGGCCCGTGGCGGTGCTGGCCGCGCTGCTGATCGGCGCCCTCGCCGGTGCCTGGCAGGGCTTCTGGATCGCCTACCTGGGGATCCCTTCGTTCATCGTCACCCTGGCGGGCATGCTGCTGTTCCGCGGCGGCACCCAGATCCTGCTCCAGGGCCAGTCGGTGGCACCGTTCCCCAAGGGCTTCCAGAGCATCAGCAGCGGCTTCCTCCCCGAGGTCGGCCCGCACACCAACTATCACAACCTCACCCTGCTGCTGGGCCTCGCGGTGCTGACCGTCGCGATCCTGCAGGAGGTGCGCGGACGACGGCAGACCGCCTCGTACGGGCTGGAGACGCTCCCGCTCGCGCTGTTCCTGACCAAGCTCGCCGTGATCACCGCGGCCGTGGTCACCTTCACCATGCTGCTGGCCAGCTACCACGGCGTGCCGATCGTGCTGCTGATCCTCGGCGCGCTGCTGGTCGGCTTCGGCTACCTGATGCGCAACTCGATCATCGGACGGCACACCTACGCCATCGGCGGCAACGAGGCGGCGGCGAAGCTGTCCGGGGTGAAGAGCAAGCGGGTCGTCTTCCTCGCCTTCACCACCATGGGCGTCCTCGCGGCGCTGGCCGGCCTGGTCTTCGCTGCGCGCCTCAACGCCGGCACCCCGCAGGCCGGCATCAACTTCGAACTGGAGGCCATCGCCGCCGCGTTCATCGGCGGCGCCTCCGCCAGCGGCGGCGTGGGCACCGTCCTCGGAGCCATCATCGGCGGCCTGGTGCTCGGCGTGCTGAACAACGGCATGTCGCTGGTCGGCGTCGGCACCGACTACCAGCAGGTCATCAAGGGCCTGGTGCTCCTCGCGGCCGTCGGCTTCGACGTCTACAACAAGCGCAAAGCCGGATCCTGACCCGACCTGCTTCAGAACGCGGGCGGGGAACGACACGGTGAAATGTGGGCACCGCGCCGTTCCCCGCCCGTTCGACGTTCTCCGCCCGTCCCTCCGTGCAAACTTCTCCGTACAGGCTTCTCCGTACGGCGTTCGCCGTGCAGGAGCAGTCCCGGAGCCCGCCCCGACAGGCGGGAGCAGACGTGTCCAGGGTGGTCCCCGAGCGCGGAACCTGCCCGCCGCCGTGACCGGCTTCGTGGGCCGGCGCCACGAGATCGCCGAGATCCGGTCGCGACAACCGCAATCACGGCAACTGTGGACATGCCGGGCATCCTACGCAGTGGCCTGGGCCCCCGACAGGTCGTGATGTGAGCGATCACAATAGGCGGACCGGCATTCCGCTCAGCCGCTTGCCGAATCGTCAAGTCCGGACCGGCCGTTCGGCCCACCCCGCGCACCGGAGCCGCGTCTCCGGTCAGGCCGCCGCTGCCGGGAGCCCGACCAACTCGGCGGAGCCGCTGCGGTTGTGGCGTTCCTGCCACTGCTCCAGAGCGCTGCGGCAGGCGTGGTCGAGGTGGCGCACGCCGGAGAGGTCGAGCCTGACCGGGCGGTCCGCGGGCAGTTCCTCCAGGGACTCCAGGGTCTCCAGCAGCCGGGGCAGCCGGAGAAAGGTGGCGTTCCCGTGCAGGGTCACCCGGACGGCACCGTCGGCAGGATCGGCGACGGCGATATGCAGGTGCGAGGTGTCCCAGGCGCTCTTGAGCACCGCGAGGAGCAGGCCGAGCAGCACGCCTTCGAGCAGGTTGGTCACCACGATGGCCAGGGCGGTGACCGTCAGGATCGCCGCCTCGCCGCGATCGGCCCGCCAGAGCGGGCGCAGCGTGCGGACCGGGACCAGCTTGGCGCCGGCGTGCACCAGCACGCCGGCCAGGGCGGCGAGCGGGATGGCGGAGAGCGCGGCCGGGAACAGTGCGGCGAAGAGCAGCAGCCACAGTCCGTGCAGGACCCGGGAGGCCTTGGTGCGGGCGCCGGCCTGCACGTTGGCGGCGCTGCGCACGATCACGGCGGTCATCGGGAGCGCACCGAGGAGTCCGCAGACGGTGTTGCCGACACCCTGGGCGAGCAGCTCGCGGTCGTAGTCCGTGCGCGGACCGGCGTGCAGGCGGTCGACGGCCGCGGCGCTGAACAGGCTCTCGGCCGAGGCGATCAGCGCGAACGCGAGCGCCGTGCCGAGGACGCCGAGGCTGCCGAGCGCCGCGAGGTCGGAGCCGCCGGGCAGGCTGACCACACCCGCGAGACCGGCCACCCGGACCCGGGCGACGGGCAGGTCGAACAGGGCGGTGACGGCCGTCGCCGCGGCGACGGCGGCGAGCGGTGCGGGCACCGTCCGGACCCGGGCGGGCAGGCGCGGCCAGAGCAGCAGGACCGCCACCGTCCCGGCGCCGATCGCGGCGGCGGCGAGGGCGTGCGGGCTCCTGGCGACCTCGGCGGCCAGGCCCGGGAGGCCGGCCAGTTTGGCCAGGCCGTCGGCCGGTCCCTTGGCGTCGGCCAGGGCATAGAGCTGACCGGCGATCAGGACGAGGCCGATCCCGGCGAGCATGCCCTGGACGACGGAGACGGATATCGCCCGGAACAGTCGGCCGAGTCGGGCCGCGCCCATGGCAAGTTGGAGCAGGCCTGCCACGGCGGTGATGACGCCGAGGGTGGCGAGGCCGTGTTCCTGGACGGCGGCGAAGACCAGCACGGTCAGGCCGGCGGCGGGGCCGGACACCTGGAGGCTGCTGCCGGGCATCAGCCCGGTCACCAGGCCGCCCACGATGCCGGTGATCAGGCCGAGTTCGGCCGGCACGCCGGAGGCGACGGCGACGCCCACGCAGAGCGGGAGCGCGACCAGGAAGACGACGACGGAAGCGGGGAGGTCAGAGCGCAGAGTGCTCAGCCGAAGGGCGGGACGGCGGGTCATCGGGTCCTCGGGAGAGTAGCGGTGCGGACGGACGGTGTCGGTCCGGAGGGTGGTGGAGGCGGCGCCGCGGTGCGCGGGAAGGGGTGGCCGCGTTCATCGGCGGGGTACCCCGGTTCGCAACGGCTTCGGAGCCGCTTCACAGCGGCAGGAAGAGGCCGGTGTCGGGCCGGTGGGCGAGTACCAGCCCGGTGTGGATCTCGTAGAACCAGCCGTGCAGCCGGATGCCGCCCTCGCGCAGCCGCCGGGCGACGGCCGGGTAGCCGCGCAGCCGGTCCAGCTGGGAGAGGACGTGGCGCTGGACCGGCCCGGCGACCGTGGGGTCGGACACGTCGGCCCCGTCCGCGCCGAGTTCGGCCGGGTCGGCCTGGCGCAACCAGGCACGGACGGCGGGAGCGACGCTCAGGTCCTCGCCGCGGACCACGGCACCGACCGCACCGCAGTGGGAGTGGCCGCAGACCACGATGTCGCGGACGCCGAGCACCTCGACGGCGTACTCGATGGTGGCGGTTTCACCCGAGGCGCGGTCGGCCCGGTAGGCCGGGACGATGTTGCCCGCGGTGCGGAGTTCGAAGAGGTCGCCGGGGTCGGCGTTGGTGATCAGCGCGGGCACCACGCGCGAGTCCGAGCAGGTGATGAAGAGGGCCTGGGGTGCCTGGCCGGCGGCGAGGCCGGTGAGTTCCCGGCCGGTGTCGCCGGCGCGTTGTGGGAAGGCCCGGGCCCGGTCGATGAGCGGATCCATGGGGGTTGGTGCCTCCTTCGTGGCCCCTGCGGCTTCGGTGCGAGGGGCGATGGACGGGCGCTGCCTCGGAACCGTGCGCTCCGAGCGGAAGGGTGCGTGCGTCAGTACGACAGGCGCGGCACGACGCCGGGCCGCGTCGTCGTCGGCATCGTTACGGCGACCTGATGACACGTCAAGAGTGAGTAAAGCACGGTCATGAGAAGAGTAAAGACGCGTTCCGGGCGCAAGTTGTGCCGATCTCGTCAACATCCTGTTGCCTCGAACGGCGGTGAGCCTTCCGCTCCGAAGAGCCGCGACCCGGACACGCGAGCCGCCCGGGAGGTCCTCCCCGCGCCCGCGACTCACAGCGCTGCCACCAGTTCGGCGGCAGCGTCATCAACGTCATCACCGGCGACCCCGACGTCTACGGCCGGATCTACCTCGGCGGCTACGGCCGCGGCGTGGTGTACGGCGACCAGTCCTGACTCGCGTGGCCGGCCCTCGGGCGGGCGGCGGAGCCGCCCCGGTCCCGCCCGAGGGCCGGCCCCGAAGAACCCGCGCCGGATCGGCAACCTTTCCGTCTTCAGCGGCAACCGGGTGGTGCAACGTCGACTCGATCTACCGAATTGGATGGGCATGAGGGCAACGAAGCACGCCGTTCCCCGGGCACGGCGCGGGCGAGGGCCGGTCAAGGGCGTTCCATTGGCACTGCTGGCAGTCGGGGTGCTGGTGTGCCTGGCCCTCGCGCTTCTCACCGGGAACGGGGGCGGTTCCGGCGCCGACGCCGCGCGACCGGCCGCCGCCTCCGTCGCGGCCACCGAGCCGAGTGCGCCGCCCGGTTCCGGTGTGCCGGTCGAAGCCGAGCCCTCGGCGTCGCCGTCGGCGGCCGCCGGCCCCTCGCCCTCGGCAACCGGCTCCCCGTCGCCGTCGCCGTCGCCGTCGGCCACACCGTCGCCCACGCCCACCCCCACGGCGCGGCCGTCGGCTTTCCGCGACACCCCGTCCCCCTCGGCCGCCACCGGCAGCGCCCGCGCGGTGACGTCCACCGCTTCCCTGGCCGGGCGGATCAAGCCGGGGACGAGCTACTCCGGCGTCGCCACCTCCTACGACGCGGCCGACGGCAACGGCGCGTGCTCGTTCGGCCCGTCCGGCGACCTCATGGTCGCGGCGATGAACCACACCGACTACGAGACGTCCAGCGCCTGCGGGGCGTACGTGCTCGTCCGCGCCGCCGGCGGGGCGAGCATCACGGTGCGGATCGTCAACGAGTGCCCGCTGCCCTGCGCACCGGGACAGCTCGACCTCAGCCACGAGGCCTTCACCAAGCTCGCCGAGCTCTCGGTGGGCCGGCTCCCGATCACCTGGACGCTGCTGAGCCCCGGCACGGCGCCGGACACCATGTCGATCCGGTACAAGGCCGGATCCAGCCAGTGGTGGTGCGGGATCCAGGTCATCGGCCACCGGAACCCGGTGGCCGCGCTGGAGGTCCGGACCAGCGGCGGCTGGCGGCGGTTGTCGCGTACCGACTACAACTACTTCCTCTCCCCCGACGGCAGCGGGTGCGGCGCAACGGTCAGGGTCACCGACATCTACGGGGAGCAGCTGACCGTCGACGGGATCGCAGTGAAGCCGGACGTCGTCCAGCCGACCCCCGTCCAGTTCGCCCGGCATTGACCGCGCCGCCCGCCCGTCGGCCGCCGGTCGTGCCCCTCCGGGTCGGGCACCGCCCCGCCCCGGAAACGGGCACTGCTAGGCTCACGCCGGTTGTTAACGTTCACATTGCAGGGAGAGGACGACCGGGGGAAATGCTCCTCGATGACACGTCCGCGGAGTTCCACGACTTCTTCGACCGCCACTACGCCGAACTCGCCCGTCTCGCCCACCTCCTGACCGGCGAGACGGACGCGGCCGACGACCTTGCCGCGGACGCACTGCTCGCCCTGTGGCAACGCTGGGACCGGCTCCGTGCGGCCGACCACCCGATCGCCTACGCCCGCGGAGTGGTCGCCAACATGGCCCGGGCCCGGATCCGCAGCGCCGTCCGCGAACGGCGCCGGGTCCTGCTGTTCTGGACCCGCAGCCCCGACAAGACCGACGGACCGGACGTGGCGGCCGTGCTGGACGTCCGTGCAGCGCTCGCCCGGCTGCCGTTCCGCAAGCGGGCGTGCGTGGTGCTGCGGCACGCGTTCGACCTCTCGGAGAAGGACACCGCCGTGGCGCTGGGCATATCGGTCGGTACGGTGAAGAGCCAGACCTCGAAGGGGATGGCCGAGTTGGAGAGAGCGCTCGGCGCACGAGCGGTCGGCGAACTGGCGACAGGAAGGAGGAACCGGTGAACGAGCACATCACCCAGCAACTGCGCGAGGCCGCCGAGGCCCACCAGCCCGACAGGGCACGGATGCTGGCCCGCGTGCAGCGCGGCGCGGCCGGTCCCGCCGGCCGTCACCGCGCACGGTCCGGCCTGCGGTCATGGCCCAGGGTCGCGCTCGGCGGCCTCGCCGCCGTCGGCATCCTGGCCACCGGCGGACTCGCCATGGCCGGCATCGGCTCCTGGACCCCGCAGCCGTCGGACACCGCCACCACCGCACCGGCCGACCCCTCGCCGACGGTCACGCCGACGCCGACCCGGTCCGTTCCCCCTCCCGCCGCCCCGGCACCGGCACCGGCGACCACCACGCCGCCCACCAGCACACCGGCGCCCCCCCGCCCGACCCCGTCGGCGAGCATCCGGGCCCAGAACGGCCCGCTGTGGTCCGAGGGATCGATCGACGCGCACAGCACCGTCTACTGGGGCCAGAACAACCTCACCCTCAGGACTACCCAGCCGCTCACCGCGCTCACCGTCGAACTGCGCATCGCGCAGACCGGCGACGTGCGCAACACCGGCAACTGGCGGACCCTGCCGGTCGACGACTTCACGGTCACCGTCCAGGAGACCGGTGGGGCGCTGGTCTACCGCTGGGTGCTCAAGCCGGGCCGTACCGTCCCGGCCGGGCAGCACGAGTTCGCCGGCCAGTTCAACCACGCCACCGGCGTGCGCAGCGCTGCCGGCGACGGCTACCGCGTCGACGCCCAGTCCGCGGGCGGCTCCGCGTCCGTCTGGGGAGGCTTCGCCCCGGGCCGTTGAAGGGTCGATCGGCTTCTCCGGAAGTGGCCCGTGCGCACGCTCGCACGGGCCGCTTCCCCGTTTGTGTGTGCACGTTCACACCGTCTTCCTCCACGGACACGACAGGGCGCCCGCTCGACTGAGCGGGCGCCCCGGTCCGGTTCGGACTCCGGCCTGCCGGGTCACCCCGGACGCGCCTCACGGGCCGTCGGGTCAGGCGCCGACCAGCTCCCTCTCGGTGGCGAGGGAGTCCGGAGCCACCGAGGTGGCGGGCTTGCGCATCCCCTTGAGGAGGACCACCACCGCCGTGGTGACGACCGTGCCCGCCGCGACCGCGACCAGGTACAGGACCGGACTGCCGATCAGCGGGAGCACCCAGATCCCGCCGTGCGGGGCACGCAGGGTGGAGCCGAAGGCCATCGCCAGGCCGCCGGCGGTCATGCTGCCGACGATGTTCGCCGGGATGACCCGCAGCGGGTCGGCGGCGGCGAAGGGGATCGCGCCTTCGGTGATGAACGACGCCCCCAGCACCCAGGCCGCCTTGCCGTTCTCCCGCTCCTCGGGGGTGAACAGCCTGCGCCGCACGACGGTGGCCAGGGCCAGGCCCAGCGGCGGAGTCATGCCGGCGGCCATCACGGCGGCCATCACCTTGAGACTTCCGGCGTCCGGGGTGGTCCCCGCGGTGGTGAGCGCACCGGCCGCGAAGGTGTACGCCACCTTGTTGAGCGGACCGCCCATGTCGAAGGCCATCATCGTGCCGAGCAGCAGGCCGAGCAGGATCGCGTTGGAGCCGGAGAGGCCGTTCAGCCAGTCGGTCAGGCCGTTCATCGCCGAGGCGATCGGCGAGCCGACCACCACGAACATCAGGAAGCCGACCGCGGCCACCGACAGCAGCGGGACCACCACCACGGGCATGACGCCCCTGATCGCCCGGGGCACGTTCCAGCGGATCATCCACAGCACCAGGAAGCCCGCGGCCAGGCCCGAGACGATGCCGCCGAGGAAACCCGCTCCGACCGCCACCGACACGGCACCGCCGGCGATGCCGGCGGCCAGTGCCGCCCGGTCCGCGACCGCCCAGGCGATGTACCCGGAGAGGACCGGGACCAGGAAGCCGAACGCGGTCTTGCCGGTCTGGAACAGCATCGCCGCCCAGCTGTGCGAGGAGGTCCAGTCGAAGTGGCCCAGCACCGACGGCGCGGAGGCGATCTGGTAGCCGCCGATCGCGAAGGCAAGGGCGATCAGCAGTCCGCCGGCCGCGACGAACGGGATCATGTAGCTGACGCCCGTCATCAGGAACGTGCGCAGCCGCTGGGCCCAGTGTTCGCCCGGCGCGCTCGGTGCGGCGACCGGGGCGGGGGCGGTAGCGGGGCGGGTGCCGGCGTCGGTGACCAGCCCGACGGCCTGCGCGATCAGGTCGTCCGCGCGGTTGACGCCGGCCTTGACGCCCACGTCCACGGTCGGCTTGCCGGCGAAGCGGGCGCGGTCCCTGATCTCGACGTCATGGGCGAAGATCACCGCATCGGCTGCCGCGATCACCTCGGGGTCGAGGGGCGTCGTCCCGGCCGAACCCTGGGTCTCGACCGATATCCGCGCGCCCGCCCGGGCGGCAGCCAACTCCAGGGCCTTCGCGGCCATGTAGGTGTGGGCGATCCCGGTCGGGCAGGAGGTCACCGCGACCAGCCGCAGCCCGCCAGCGGTGGCGGTCGGCTCCGGAACGGCGGCCGTCTCCGGAACCGTGGCCGTCCCCGCGGGGGCGGTCACCGCCGGAGCGGCGGTCGGCGCCTCCTTGCCGTTGATCAGGTCCGCGACCGCGCGCGGGCTCTCGCCATCGCGCAGGGCGCCGGTGAAAACCGGGTCCATCAGCCGGCGGGCCAGCGCGGCGAGGATCTGCAGGTGGGCGTCGTCCGCGCCGGCCGGTGCCGCGATCATGAAGACCAGATCGACGGGCCGTCCGTCGGGGGCGTCGAAGTCCACGCCCCTGGCGCTGCGGCCGAAGGCCAGGCTCGGCTGGGTGACGTGGGGTGATCTGCAGTGCGGGATGCCGATGCCGTCGCCCATCCCGGTCGGGGCCTGGGCCTCGCGGGCGGCGATGTCGGCGAGGAAGCCGTCGAGGTCGGTGACCCGGCCCTCGGCGACCAGCCGCTGGGCGAGAGCGCGAAGGGCCTCGCTCTTGTCCTGGGGGGCCAGGTGGAGGTCAACGAGTGCGGGTGTGATCAGTCCGCTGGTGTCGCTCATCGTGTCGGTCATCGTGTCGGTCCTTCGACTGGTGCCTGACGGTGTCCCTTGCCCCCGGGAAATTGCCGCCCTTCCCGTCCCACACGGTCGGGCGTGCTGCCTCCGGCGGTGGACGCCGGAGGCCGTTCTCAGCCGCGGAGCGGTCGGTCGAGCGGGAGGTCCGCCGTCACGACCACCGCGGCCGGGTCCAGATCGGCCGGAGTCGGCATGACGCTCCCCGGCAGTTGTACGGCGGCGGCGCCGTGCGCCAGGGCCGCCGCAAGTGCCTCGGGGCCGGTGCCGCCGGCTCCGAGGAAGCCCGCGAGTGAGGCGTCGCCCGCTCCCACGTCACTGCGGACGGCGGCGACCGGCGCGCTGCCGTACCAGCTGCCCTCCTCGGCGACCAGCAGCATCCCGTCCGCGCCGAGGCTGGCAAGGACCTGCTGGGCGCCGCGCTCGCGCAGCTCCCCGGCCGCGTCCACCGCGTCGCCGATGGTGGCGACCGGGCGGCCCACGGCCTCCGCGAGTTCCTCCCGGTTGGGCTTGACCACGTCGGGGCGGGCCGAGAGCGCGGCCAACAGCGCGGGGCCGGAGGTGTCCAGGGCGATCCGGGCGCCGCCCGAGTGCACCTGGGCGACCAGTTCGGCGTACCACTCGGGTGTCAGGCCGCGCGGCAGGCTGCCGCAGCAGGCGAGCCAGTCGACGCCGCTCCCGTTGTCCCGTCCGATCGTCCGGGAGTCGCGGACGAGCGCCAGCAGCGCGGCCGACTCGGCGGCGCTGAGCTCGGGGCCCACCGCGTTGATCTTCGTGAGGCCGCCGCCGTCCTCGGCGATCGAGACGTTGATCCGGGTGTCACCCGCGATCGCGACCGCGGCGACGTCGATGCCCTGGCCGCGCAACAGGTCGGACAGCAACTGCCCGGAGAGGCCGCCAAGTGGCAGGACGGCGGTGGTGCGGTGGCCGGCGGCCGTGAGCGCGCGGGAGACGTTGACGCCCTTGCCGCCCGGGTCGAGCCGGTCCTGCCAGGCCCGGTTGACCTCGCCCAGGGTGAGGGTTCCCAGTTCGTAGGTGCGGTCGAGGCTGGGGTTCGGGGTGATGGTGACGATCATGCGCGAATGACTTCCGGTCCGTGGTTCTCGATCTCGGCGGCCTGCTCGTCGGTCAGTCCAGTGTCCGTGACCAGCACGTCCACCTGGTCCAGCGAGCCGAAGCGGGCGAAGTGGCGGGCGCCGTACTTGGAGGAGTCGGCCACCAGCACCACCCGCCGGGCAGCGGCGAGCATGGCCCGCTTGACGGCCGCCTCGGCGAGGTCCGGCGTCGACAGGCCGCCCTCCGGGGAGAAGCCGTTGGTGGCGACCACCGCGACGTCCGCGTGGATGTCCGCCAGATCGCGAAGCGCCCAGGCGTCGACGGCGGCCTGGGTGCGGTGGCGCAGCCGCCCGCCGACCAGGTGGAGGGCGAGCTCCGGGTGGTCGGCCAGCCGGGCGGCGACGGGGAGGGCATTGGTGACGACGGTGAGGGCGCAGTCGGCGGGCAGCAGGCCGGCCAGCCGGGAGACGGTCGTCCCGGCGTCCAGGATGACACTGCCCTCGCTGGGCAGCAGGGCCAGCGCCGCCCTGGCGATGCGTTCCTTCTCGGCCGCGGCGGTGGAGTCCCGTTCGGCGAGGCCCGGCTCCAGGCGGAGTGCGCCCGCGGGCAGCGCGCCGCCGTGCACCCGGTGCAGCAGGCCGGCCCGGTCGAGGGCGCTCAGGTCACGCCGGATGGTCTCCTGCGTGACGCCGAAGTCCTCGGCCAGCGTCGGCACGTCCACCCGGCCCTGCTCCTGGGCGAGGCGGAGGATCTCTTGCTGCCGCTCGGGTGCATACATGTGGTTTCGGGTCCGTTTCATGTCCGTTTACGCCTGGTGAGGCCCGACCATACGCGCTCGGACCGAAAAAGCAAGAGCTTGTTCTGCCTCCGTTTCGACCACCGGGACTGCCCGAATGTGTTGACATCTCCCGGCAAACGGGCGTAGAACCAATCGAAACAACACGCTAACGGGCGTGAAACCACGACCCCGCCCAGTCTCCGCCACTGCCCCCGTACCGCGGAGACCCGGCGCGAACACGGTGGCCCGCGCCTCACCCTTCGCGCGGGCCACCGTGCCCCTCCCCTCGCCGACCCGGCTCCCACCCGGATCGGCGATCGTCTTCCCGAGGAATCCCCATGCACTCGATCCAGGTCATCGTCGGCACCGAGAGCGGCCTGCACGCCCGCCCGGCGTCCCAGTTCGTCCGTGCCGCCGCCCTGCAGCCGGTCAAGGTCACCGTCGGCCGCCCGGGCCAGCCCCCGGTCGACGCCCGCAGCCTGCTCTCCGTCCTCGCCCTGGCCGCCGGCCGCGGCGAGACCCTGGAGCTCACCGCCTCCGGCGACGGGGCCCAGGACGCGCTCAAGGCGCTCGCCGACCTGCTCGCCGCCGACCTCGACGCAGCGGCATGAGCGAGCGGAGCATCGGGGTCCCCCGGCCGGAGGCTGGGGAAGAATCATCAAGAGGTGCGCGTGGGCGAATGCCCCTGCCGAGCGAAGCGAGGCGGGGGCATGAGCCGTCCGCTCCGCGGGATCGGCGTCGGCAGCGGCAGTGCGGCAGGCCCCGTCGCCCGGATGGCGCCCGCACCGGCGCTGCCCGCCCCCAGGCCCGTCACCGACCCCGCGGACGAGGCCGCGGCCGTCCGCGCCGCCCTCGCCGCGGTCGTCACCGACCTGAACGAGCGCGCCGCCCGCACGAGCGGCCCCGGCTCCGAGGTGCTCGCCGCGCAGGCCATCATGGCCGCCGACCCCCTCCTCGCCGACAAGGCGGCCGCCCTCGCCGAGCAGGGCACCGACGGCGCCTACGCGCTCACCGCCGTCTTCGACGGCTTCCGCACCGCACTGGCCGCCGCCGGCGGGTACTTCGCGGAACGCACCGCCGACCTGGACGACCTGCGCGACCGCGCCGTGGCGCACCTGCTCGGCCTGCCCCTACCCGGCCTGCCCGACCCCGGGCACCCGTACGTCCTCGTCGCCGACGACCTGGCACCCGCCGACACCGCCTTGCTCGACCCCGAACGGGTGCTGGCCCTGGTCACCGTCCGCGGCGGGCCGACCAGCCACACCGCCATCCTCGCCAAGGCGCTCGGTGTACCCGCCGTGGTCGGCTGCGCCGACGCCGCGGAACTGGCGGACGGCCGGCAGGTCCTGGTGCACGGCGCGGACGGCGTGGTCGAACCCGACCCGAGCCCGGAGGCGGTGGACCGGGCCGCCGCACACGAGCGCCGCCGCCGCGAGCGGTCGGCCGGGTTCGAGGGGCCGGGCCGCACCGCGGACGGCCACCCGGTCGCGCTACTGGTCAACCTCGGCGCACCGCACGAGCTGCCCGGCGCGGCCGCCGCCGACGCCGAGGGCGTGGGCCTGTTCCGCACCGAGTTCCTCTTCCTGGACCGCGCCGAGGCACCCGGCCTCGCCGAACAGGCCGCGGCCTACCGGCAGGTCTTCGCTGCCTTCGCCGGCCGCCGGGTCGTCGTGCGCACGCTCGACGCGGGCGCGGACAAACCGCTGCCCTTCGCCACCTCCACCGACGAGGAGAACCCGGCCCTGGGCATCCGCGGTCTGCGGACGGCCGCCCGCGACCCCCAGCTCCTGGAGACCCAGCTCGCCGCGATCGCCGCAGCCGCCGCGGACAGCACCGCGCAGGTCTGGGTGATGGCCCCGATGGTCTCGGTCCCGCGCGAGGCCGCCGAGTTCGCCGCCCGGGTCCGCGCGCACGGCCTGCCGCTGGCGGGCGCGATGATCGAGGTCCCGGCGGCCGCCCTGCGGACCGACCGGCTGGCCCCGGTCTGCGACTTCTTCAGCGTCGGCACCAACGACCTGGCCCAGTACGCCTTCGCGGCCGACCGCACCCTCGGCTCCCTCGCCGAGCTGCTCGACCCGTGGCAGCCCGCTCTGCTCGGGCTGGTCGCCACCGCCGCCGGATCGGCGGCCGAGCACGGCCGCCCGATCGGCGTTTGCGGCGAGGCCGCGGCCGACCCGGCGCTCGCTCTGGTCCTGGTCGGCCTCGGCATCACCAGCCTGTCCGCTGCACCCGCCTCACTCCCCGATGTGCGGGCGGTGCTGGCCGCCCACACCCTCGCGGAGTGCCGCGAACTCGCCGAACTGGCCCTGCTCGCCGATGACGCCGCCACCGCGCGCAACACGGTCCGGTCACGCATGGCAGGACGCAGCGAGGAGCTGCCGCCCGCGGCTGTGTGACGGGCGGCCAGGACGGTCCACGACAGTGCTAAACCAGTGGGAGCGCTCCCACTGTGAGGGATCGCCGCGAGCCGGTCAAGAGGCGTGACAAGTCGAACACATCTGCTCACGAATCCCGGCAACTCCCCTTTTCCTTAGCGGCAGTTGGCGCTACGGTCGGTGCCCACCAGTGGGAGCGGTTCCATCAGTCGGCGCGCCGGTAGCGGCGCGTCCTCGCTGCAAGGAGTCGCTCATGCGACACCCCCCACCCCTCACAGCGCTGCTGGGCGGCGCGGTCCTCACCCTGGTGAGTGCCGTGTCCGCCACGGCGGGTGCGGGCCCGGGCACCGCCGTTCCGCCCGGCTGCTCCGTGGCCTACTCCACGGTCAACCAGTGGGACGGCGGCTTCCAGGCGTCCGTCGTCATCACCAACGACGGTGCACCGACCAGTGGCTGGAGCCTCGGCTTCGACTTCACCGGCGGCCAGCACCTCACCCAGGGCTGGAGCGCCACCTGGTCCCAGTCCGGTAGCAAGGTCACTGCCACCAACGAGAGTTGGAACGGCTCGCTCGGGACCGGCGCGAGCGTCGCCCTCGGCTTCACCGCCTCCTGGTCCGGCGGCAACCCCACACCGACCGGGTTCACCCTCAACGGCTCTTCCTGCTCCGCCGGTTCGGGTTCCTCCCCCAGCCCGACCGGCACCCCGACCCCGACCGGATCCCCTACCACCCCCACCCCGACCGCCGGCGCGCCCGAGCTCGGCGTCAGCGGCAACCGGCTGACCGACCCGAGCGGCACCACCCGCCGCCTGCTCGGCGTCAACCGCTCCGGCGGCGAGTTCATGTGCGTCCAGGGCCACGGCATCTTCGACGGACCGGTGGACGACGCGGCCGTACAGGCCATCGCGGACTGGCGGGCCAACACCGTCCGGATCACGCTCAACGAGGAGTGCTGGCTCGGCCTGGACAACATCCGGCCCGAGTACCGCGGCACGCCGTACATCGACGCCGTCAAGGCGCTGGTGACCCGCGTCCTCGCCCACGGAATGACCCCGGTGGTCGAACTCCACTGGACCTACGGCCAGTACACCGGCAACTCGGCGGGCTGCTCGGACGTGCACGCCTCCTGCCAGAAGCCGATGCCGGACGCCCGCTACGCCCCGGCCTTCTGGACCTCGGTGGCCAACACCTTCAAGGACGACCGCCGGGTGGTCTTCGACCTGTTCAACGAGCCCTACCCGGACCGGGCCACCGCCACCGGCGAGCAGGCCTGGGCCTGCTGGCGCGACGGCGGCACCTGCCCGGGCATCGGCTACGAGGTGGCCGGCATGCAGCGCCTCGTGGACGCCGTCCGCGCCACCGGCTCGCGCAACGTCGCGCTCGTCCCCGGGATCGCCTACGCGAACGACCTGAGCGGCTGGCTCGCCCACGCGCCCTCGGACCCGACCGGCGAACTGGCCGCCGCCTGGCACGTCTACAACTTCAACTCCTGCGCCGACGAGGCCTGTTGGACCTCCGCCCTGGCGCCGGTCGGCGCCCGTGTCCCGCTCGTGGCGGGCGAGATCGGCGAGAACACCTGCGGGCACGCGTTCGTCGACCGCGTCATGAAGTGGTCGGACGACCGCGGGCTCTCCTACCTGGGCTGGACCTGGAACACCTGGGACTGCTCCTCCGGTCCCGCCCTGATCAGCGGCTACGACGGCACCCCCACCGCCTTCGGCCTCGGACTGCGCGACCACCTTCGCGCCCTCGACGGACACTGAAAGGGACCCCCACCATGAGCCGCACCACCCGCCCCACCGTCAACCGGTTGCGCAGCAGCCGGACCGCCCTGCTCACCGCCCTCGGCCTGCTGACCGCGACCGGCGCCACCGCCACCGTGCTGTCCACCTCGGCGGGCGCCGCCTCGGCCGGCTGCCTGGTCGACTACCAGGTCTCCAACCAGTGGGACACCGGCTTCGGCGCCAACGTCGTCGTCACCAACACCGGTGACCCGCTGAGCTCCTGGACCCTGGAGTGGACCTTCGCGGGCACCCAGCAGGTCACCCAGGGCTGGAACGCGACCATCGGCCAGTCCGGGGCCGCCGTCACGGCCCGGAACGTCTCGTACAACGGCAGCCTGGCGACCGGCGGTTCCACCTCCTTCGGCTTCAACGGCTCCTACAGCGGCGCCAACACCGCCCCCACCGCCTTCAAGCTCAACGGCGTGGCCTGCAACGGCGCCACCACGACGCCCACCCCCACCCCGACCGGCACGCCCACGAGTACGCCCACGGGCACCCCGACCGGCACCCCGCCCGGCAGCCGCGTCGACAACCCGTACGCCGGCGCGAAGGTCTACGTGAACCCCGAGTGGTCCGCCCACGCCGCCGCCGAGCCCGGCGGCGCCAAGGTCGCCAACCAGCCCACCGGCATCTGGCTGGACCGGATCGCCACGATCGCCGGCACCAACGGCAGGATGGGTCTGCGCGCCCACCTCGACGAGGCGCTGCGCCAGAAGGGCAGCGGCGAGCTCGTCGTCCAGCTGGTGGTCTACGACCTGCCCGGCCGGGACTGCGCCGCCCTCTCCTCCAACGGCGAGCTCGGCCCGACCGAGATCGACCGGTACAAGACGGAGTTCATCGACCCGATCGCGGCCATCCTCGCCGACCCCAAGTACGCGGGCCTGCGGATCGTCACCACCGTCGAGCTCGACTCGCTGCCGAACCTCGTCACCAACACCACGCCGCGTGCCACCGCCACTCCCGCCTGCGACGTGATGAAGGCCAACGGCAACTACATCAAGGGCATCGGCTACGCGCTCAAGAAGCTCGGCGCCATCCCCAACGTGTACAACTACGCCGACGCCGGCCACCACGGCTGGCTCGGCTGGGACGACAACCTCGGCGCGTCCGCCGAGCTGTTCAAGCAGGCGGCGACCGCCGAGGGATCCACCGTCGCCAACGTCCAGGGCTTCATCGTCAACACCGCGAACTACAGCGCGCTCAAGGAGAACAACTTCACCATCGACGACAGCGTCAACGGCACCTCCGTCCGCCAGTCCAAGTGGGTCGACTGGAACCGGTACGTCGACGAGCTCTCCTACGCGCAGGCGATGCGCACCAAGCTGGTCTCGCTGGGCTTCGATCCCCAGCTCGGCATGCTGATCGACACCTCGCGCAACGGTTGGGGCGGCGCCGCCCGTCCGACCGGGCCCGGGCCTCGGACGAGCGTCGACGCCTATGTCGACGGCGGGCGCTACGACCGGCGGCTGAACACCGGCAACTGGTGCAACCAGGCGGGTGCGGGCCTCGGCGAACGGCCGCAGGCCGCCCCGGCGCCGGGAATCGACGCGTACGTCTGGATGAAGCCTCCGGGCGAGTCGGACGGGTCCAGCAAGCAGATCCCGAACAACGACGGCAAGGGCTTCGACGGGATGTGCGACCCGACGTACACCGGCAACCCGAGGAACAACAACCACATGTCCGGTGCGCTGCCGGACGCGCCATTGTCCGGTGAGTGGTTCTCCGCCCAGTTCCAGGAGCTGCTGAAGAACGCCTACCCGGCGCTGTGACGCGGCGTTGAGCCGCCCCGGCCGTCCGGAGCCCAGCATGGCACCGGACGGCCGGCGGGTCGGGAGGACGGCCGGCGGGTCGGGAGGACGGCCGGTGAGTCAGGAGGACTGCCGCACCACCAGCTCCGTCGGCAGCACCAGGCGGGACGGCTCCTCGTCCTCGCCGGCGATCTGCCGCAGCAGGAGCCGGGCCATCGTGCGGCCCATCTCCTCGATCGGCTGGCGGACGGTGGTCAGCGGCGGGTCGAGGTGGCGGGCCACCGGCGAGTCGTCGACGCCCACCAGCGCGACGTCGCCCGGCACGTCCAGGCCCCTGGCGCGCAGGACGGCGAGAGCGCCCACCGCCATCAGGTCGGAGGCGGCGAACACCGCGTCCAGATCGGGGCGGCGCTCCAGCAGTTCCCGCATCGCCCGCCGGCCGCCCTCCTCCGTGAAGTCCCCGGCGACGACGAGGCCCTCGTCCGCCGGCAGGCCGGCCGCCGCCAGCCCCTGGCGGTAGCCGGCCAACCGGCCCTCGGCGGCGTCCATGTCGAGCGGACCGGTGATGGTGGCGATGCGGCGCCGCCCGCGCCCGGCCAGGTGCCCCACCGCCGAGCGGCCGGCCCCCACGTTGTCGGAGTCCACGTACGCCACCGGTTCCTGCGGCGAACGGCGCCCGTTCAGCACGGCCGGCAGGCCCAACGCGCGCACCTGGTCCGGCAGCGGGTCGTCCCGGTGGACCGAGACCAGCAGCACGCCGTCCACCCGCTGCGCGGCGAGGTACTGCTCGAAGCGCTGCCGCTCCTGCTCGGTGCGGATCAGCGTGAGCAGCAACTGCTTGTCCGCCGAGCCGAGTTCGACGCTCACGCCGCGAATGATGTCCAGGAAGTACGGTTCCGCGAAGAGCCGGGCCTCGGTCTCCGGGACGACCAGCGCGACCGCGTCCGTCCGGCTGCCGGCCAGCGCCCGAGCCGCCCGGTTGGGCACGTAGCCCAGCTCCGCTATGGCCCGGCCCACCGCCTCCTTCGCCTGTTCGCTCACCCGCGACGAGCCGTTGATCACCCGGGACACCGTGCCGCGCCCGACTCCGGCCCGGGCCGCGACCTCCTCCAGAGTCGGCCTTCCGGTCTGCCGTCCGCCCACCCACGTGCCTTCCGTCGCCACCATCGCTTTCGCGCCCGCCTGGCAGGCGATCGTAGGTCACCGGGGCGCGGCACGCCACGGATCATTCGGGTCCGGGACGGCGCCGACCGACCGGCAGGCACTGCCGGGCAGTTCGGCTTCTTCTCTTGACACCGGATCAGCTGAGGCAGGACCCTTCCGGCTATGACGTGGGAGCGCTCCCACACCCGCCTCCGCGATCCCCACCGCCTCCGAAAGCCGAACCCCCTCACCGTTGGAGCAAACCCGTGCCCGTTCCCCCCTCCCGTCCCCTCGCAGCCTCCACCGCACCACCCCGGTTCCCGGCCGGCTTCCTGTGGGGCGCGGCCACCTCCGCCTACCAGGTGGAGGGCGCCGCCACCGAGGACGGCCGCACCGCCTCGATCTGGGACACCTTCTGCCGCACCCCGGGCAAGGTCTTCCAGGGCCACACCGGCGAGGTCGCCGTCGACCACTACCACCGCTTCCGCGAGGACGTCCGGCTGATGGCCGAGCTCGGGCTGACCGCCTACCGCTTCTCCGTCTCCTGGCCGCGCGTCCAGCCCACCGGCCACGGCCCGGCCGTCCAGCGCGGCCTGGACTTCTACCGCCGCCTCACCGACGAACTGCTCTCCCACGGGATCACCCCCGTCGCCACGCTCTACCACTGGGACCTGCCGCAGGAACTGGAGACCGCCGGCGGCTGGCCCGAGCGCACCACCGCCGAGCGGTTCGCCGAGTACGCCACGCTGGTCGGCGGGGCCCTCGGCGATCGGGTCGGCCACTGGACCACCCTCAACGAGCCCTGGTGCAGCGCCTTCCTCGGCTACGGCTCCGGCGTCCACGCCCCCGGCCGCACCGACCCGGTGGCCGCCCTGCGCGCCGCCCACCACCTCAACCTCGGCCACGGCCTCGCCGTCACCGCGCTGCGCGGCGTGCTGCCCGCCGACGCGCAGTTGTCCGTCTCGCTCAACCTGCACGCGCTGCGCCCGCTCACCCCGTCCGCCGCCGACCGGGACGCCGTGCGCCGGATCGACGCCGTCGGCAACCGGGTCTTCCTCGGCGCGATGCTGGAGGGCGCCTATCCCGAGGACCTGCTCGCCGACACCGCCCACCTCACCGACTGGTCCTTCGTCCGGGCCGGCGACGAGAAGGAGATCCACCAGCCGCTGGACTGGCTGGGCGTCAACTACTACACGCCGACCGTCGTCTCCGCGACCGCCGAGGGCACCGCCCCGGCCCGCGAGGACGGCCACGGCGGTGGTGCGGCCTCGCCCTGGCCGGGTGCGGACCGGGTCGGCTTCCACCCGGCACCGGGCGAGCGGACCGCGATGGACTGGGCCGTCGACCCCACCGGCCTGCACCAGCTGCTGACCGACCTCGCCCGCCGCCACCCCGACCTGCCCCTGATGATCACCGAGAACGGAGCCGCCTACCAGGACGAGGTCGGCGCGGACGGCACGGTCCACGATCCGGACCGCACCGCCTACCTCCACGCCCACCTGGCGGCCCTCCACCGCGCGGCAGCCGACGGCGCCGACGTGCGCGGCTACTTCGCGTGGTCCCTGCTGGACAACTTCGAGTGGGCGTACGGCTACGCCAAGCGCTTCGGGCTCGTCCACGTCGACTACCCCACCCAGACCCGCACCCCCAAGACCAGCGCCCACTGGTACGCCCGGGTGGCCCGCACCGGCGAGCTGCACCCACCGGCCGGCAGGTAGCACCTCCGCGGGAGCCGGGCGGAAGCGGCCGGTCGCGCCCCCTGACAGAGCGTTCGTCGAACGGCGGAGAGAGAGCAGAGATCCTTGAACCACCCCCCGACCGCCACGTCCGGCGGCCTGCTGGTCATCGGCAGTGCCGCCCCGGCCGACACCCCCGGAGCCGGGCTGTCCACCGTCAGCCACGACGCCACCGGCACCATGAGCCTCCTCCGCACCCTGCCGGTCGACCGCCCCTCCTACGCGGCCGTCGACCCGACCGGCACGGTTCTGCACGCCGTCCTGGAACAGGAAGCCGGGCAGGTCGTGTCCTGCGGATCGATCCGCGCACCGGGGACCTCGGCCTGGCCGCCACCACCGCGAGCGGCGGGGCCGGCCCCTGCCACCTCGCGGTCCACCCCGGCGGTTCACACCTCTTCGCGGCCCACTACGGCGACGGCGTCCTCTCGGTGGTCCCCGCCGGCGCCGACGACGCGCTCGCCGCCCCCGAACCGGTGCAGACCATTCGCCATCCCGGCCGGGAGGCCTCCGGCGAGCTGCCGACCGACCTACCACAACGCGGGCGGTACCTCGCTCAAGTAGACGCACGCAGCCGGCCGAGGCGTCCTCGGCGTGGCGGTTGCGGTGCGGTCCGCGCCCACGTGCCTGAGCCCGGTCCTTGCGGACCGGGCTCAGGCACGACGCCGGCGTCAGGCGCCGGCCCGTACCCCTGACGGGTCTGCGCCCCGTACTGCCGGAGTGCGGCGGGTGCGGCAGCCTTCAGTATCCGTAGATCATCTTGTAGGCGACCTCGGGCAGGAACTGTCCGGCGGTGGATCCGGCTCCGACGCCGCAGTTGCCGTCGGACTCGCCGGGCGCCTTGATCCACAGCAGCATCTCGGCGCCACCGCCGACCTGCGAGGGCCGACCGATCCTCCGCCCTGCCGGGTTGCACCACGCGCCGTTGGAGCCGTTGCCGTTGCGACTGGTGTCGATGACGAAGGGCTTGGTGAAGCCCTTCGCGGACCTCAGGGCCGCGTTGACGGCATTGCCGTAGGCCGCGTTCTGCGCGGTGGTGAGGTAGTTCGACACGTTCAGTGAGAACCCGTGAGCTCCGCTCACCCCGGCCGCGGCCAGATGCCGGGCCATGGTGTCGGCGCTCAGCCAGGCGGGGTTGCCGGCGTCGAGGTAGACCCAGGTGTTCGGGGCCTTGGCGTTGAACTGCGTGATGGCGTTGCTCAGCAGGGCGTTGCGCTCGGCGATCTGGGCCGGGGTCATGCAGCTCTCGTCGCCGAGCGAGTCGGGTTCGAGGACGACGACCGCCGGCCGGTTGCCGATGCCGCTCGCGAAGGCGGCGATCCAGGTCCGGTAGTCGGCGGCGCTCCCCGCCCCGCCGCCGGACTGGCCGGCGCAGATGTCGCGGTTGGGAATGTTGTACGCCACCAGGACGGGCAACTTGCGGTTGGCGGCGGCCGCGCCGACGAAGGTCCCGGTCGCCGTCCCGATCGTGCCGCTCCAGTTGCCGAACCAGCGTGCCGTCGGCACGTCGGCGATGGACGACCGGATGGCGGGGGCGCGGCCGTCGCCCGGGTTGGCGTTGACCCATTGCCGCGCGGAGGAGTCGGGGTCGACATAAAAGCCGCTGGTCATGGTGGTGGGGTCGGCGGCGTGGGCGGTCCCGGGCTGGAGCGCGAGCAGGACGGTGCTCAGAACCGGGACCAGGAGCAGGGAGCGCGTACGGAGTGAGCGGAGCATGGTGCTTCCTCCACGGGTGGGGGTTTGGAGGGGAGGATGGAAGCGCTTCCGGTTTCCAGATGATTGGGGCTGCCCGAACACGGTGTCAAGATGCTTGCCACCCAAGCAGCTTGTCCCAGTCGGTGCCAGGAATCGGCGGGCGGCCCGCCGCGTCCGGGCGGAGCCGGGACCGACCGCCGCAAGGTTTGGAAGCGCTTCCGGTCGGCAGAGGCGAGCGGATTCGGGTCGATTCGCCCGACGGCACGGGACGTCCGTGGAACCATGGTCCGGAGCGGGACCCGACGGCAACGGGAGGATCGGCGATCGCGATGGAGACGTCCCCACGACGCCGGCCGACGCTGGACGAGGTCGCCGCCCGGGCCGGTGTCTCCCGCACGGCGGCGTCCCGGGTGATCAACAACGAGCCGCATGTGAGCGCTGCCAAGCGGGCCGCGGTGGAGCGGGCGGTCCGCGAGCTCGGCTACACGCCGAATCCGACCGCGCGGGCGCTGGCGACCCGGCGCGCAGGTGCGGTCGTGCTGGCGGTGTCCAGCGACGAGCCCAGCCTGTTCGCCGACCCGTTCTTCGCCGAGGTGACGGTGGGCGTCAGCTCCTACCTCGACCGGACGGACCTGGAACTGGTCCTGCTGCTGGCCAACACACCCCGCGGCAAGGAACGCCTGCGGCGCATCCTGAGCTCCCACCGGGCGGACGGCGTGATGCTGATGGCGGTTCGCGGCGACGACCCCCTGGGCCGGCTGGCCGATGAGACGAACCTGCCCGTCGTCTTCGGCGGCCTGCCACTGGCGGGCACGCCCCGGTGGTACGTGGATCCGGACAACAGGGGCGGCGCGCGTCTGGCCGTCGAGCACCTGGTGCGCGGCGGACGCCGGAACATCGCGATGATCACCGGGCAGGTGGACCTGCAGGCCGCCGTCGCCCGCGAGCAGGGTTTCCGCGAGGCACTGGTCCTGGCCGGCCGGTCCGACGCCGGCGTGTCACCCGGCGACTTCACCCAGGCCGGCGGCGAGGCCGCGATGGAGCGGCTGCTCGCGGACCGTCCGGACATCGACGCGGTGTTCACGGCCAACGACGGCATGGCACTGGGAGCTCTGCGCGCCCTGCGCCGACACGGCCGGCGCGTGCCAGAGGATGTCGCCGTCGTCGGCTTCGACGACCTCGCCGGCGCCCTGTACGCCGACCCGCCGCTGACGACCGTGCACCAGCCGGTGCGCGCCCTCGGGACGGAGATGGCGCGGATGCTCGTGGCCGTCATCGACGGCCACGACCCGAGCCCGCTCGTCCTCCCCACCCGTCTGACCATCCGCGAGTCCGCGCCCTCGACCGCCGGCTGACATCACGACGATCCGCCCTGCGCGCGACCGGCGGAACGGCCCAAATGCCCACGCTGCCACACCTCTTGACAGTCTGTCTCCGAAGGAGCAGGGTTCCCGATTGGGAGCGCTCCCATGCCTCAGCCGGCGCTCCCGCGGCCGTCAGAGCGAGTCCACCCCGGCCCCTTGCGCCTCCTCACGCACCCCCTCACGACCGCTCGCGGCCCCGCTCCCGGCGTCACGAGCGCCGCCCACCCCCGCGTGTCCCGCTACCGCCCCTGGAGAACCCATGTTCCTGCGCAGCCGTTCCCACAGAGCCCCCGCCCTCCTGTCTGTCGCCGTCGTCACCGCGGCCCTGGCCACCGGATGCTCCTCCGGAGGGTCCGGTTCGGACGACCCGAACGCGAAGATCACACTCACCGTGGGCGACTTCGGCACCTTCGGCTACAAGGAGGCCGGGCTCTTCGACGAGTACATGAAGGCGCATCCGAACATCACCATCAAGGAGAACGCCACCACGGTGGAGGGCGACTACTGGACGGCGTTGCAGACCCGGCTGTCGGGCGGCGGGCTCGACGACATCCAGGCTCTTGAGGTGAGCCGGATCGCGCTGGCCGCCTCCGACCAACTCAGCGCCGCCTTCACCGATCTGTCGAAAGCTCAGGGCGTCGACAAGGACGCCTACCTGCCGTGGAAGTGGAAGCAGGCGACCACCGCCCAGGGCAAGACCGTCGGCCTCGGCACGGACGTCGGCCCGATGGCGATCTGCTACCGCCAGGACCTCTTCCAGGCAGCGGGCCTGCCCGGCGACCCCGCCGCCGTCAGCGCCCTGTGGGCGGGCGACTGGGCGAAGTACGTCGAGGTCGGCCGCCAGTACCAGGCCAAGGCCCCCAAGGGCACCTTCTTCATGGACACCGCCACCGGCCTGTACAACGGCGTGGTCTCCTCCAACGCCGAGCAGTACTACAAGAATGGCAAGGCCGTCTACCAGGACTCCGCCGGGGTGAAGAACGGCTGGAAGCTGGCCTCCGACGCGGTCCAGGCGGGCATCACCCAGGGGCTCAAGGAATTCGACACCCCCTGGCAGACCGCCTTCTCCAACTCCACGTTCGCCACCACCGTCTGCCCGTCCTGGCAGCAGGCCAACATCGAGAAGTACTCCGGCGCGGGCAACAGCGGGAAGTGGGCCATCGCGCAGGCTCCCGCCGCCGGGAACTGGGGCGGCTCGTTCCTGACGGTGCCGGCCTCCGGGAAGCACGTGGCCCAGGCCCAGGCGCTGGCCGTCTGGCTCACCGCGCCCGAGCAGCAGGTCAAGGTCTTCCAGAAGATCGGGAACATCCCCGCCAACCAGAAGGCGTACGCGCTCCCGGGTGTCACGGACTTCACCAACCCGTACATCGGCCCGAACGCCCCCACCGGGAAGATCTTCTCCACCGCCGCCAAGGCCATCCAGCCGGCCGAGACGGGCCCGCACCACGGTGACTTCCACGGGGCGTTCGGCAACGGCGTGCAGCTGATGGAGCAGAACCACCTGAGCCCCGACGAGGCCTGGGCCTCCACCGTCAAGCAGCTCGCGAGCACCGTCCAGTGACTGCGGGCCCGCCGGAGCGCCGCGGGACGCCGACCAGCCTGCGCGCCCGGCTGCACCGCTGGGACCACACCGGCTCGCCCTACGCGTTCGTCGCGCCCTTCTTCCTGGTGTTCGCGGTCTTCGGACTCTTCCCGCTCCTCTACACCGGCTGGCTGTCCCTGCACCACGTCAGCCTCTACACCGTGGACCAGAGCGACTGGGTCGGTCTCCAGAACTACCGAGACCTGCTGTTCGGGCCGGCGAGCGAGCTGTTCTGGCACGCCCTGCGCAATACGGTCAGCCTCGGTGTGCTGTCTGCCGTCCCGCAGTTGCTGATCGCGCTCGGCCTCGCCCACCTGCTCAACTACCGGCTCCCGGCCCGTGGTTTCTTCCGTACGGCGCTGCTCGCGCCGTACGCGACGTCGGTGGCGGCGGCCACGCTCGTCTTCGCGCTGATCTTCAGCCCCGAGGGCGGCATGGCCAACTGGCTGCTCGGCCTGGTGGGTGCCGGACCGGTCCGCTGGGAAGCCGGCACCTGGAGCTCCCAGCTCGCCGTCTCCGTGATCGTCATCTGGCGTTGGACCGGCTACAACGCGCTGATCTACCTCGCCGCGATGCAGGCCGTCCCCCGTGAGCTGTACGAGGCCGCCGCAATCGACGGGGCCAACCGCTGGCAGCAGTTCCGCCACGTCACGATCCCCGAACTGCGCCCGACCATCCTGTTCACCGTCGTCGTCTCGTTCATCGGATCGACCCAGCTCTTCGGCGAGCCCTACCTGTTCGGCGGGCAGAGCGGCCACCAGGGCGGCACCGACCACCAGTACGAAACCCTCGGCATCCTCATGTACGACCAGGGCTTCCACTACAGCCTGCTCGGCCGCGCCTCCGCCATCGCCTGGCTGATGTTCGGCCTGCTCCTCCTGGTCGGCCTGGCCAACACGCTGATCGCCCGCCGCCTGCGCGCCGCCACGTGACCGGGAAGGACGACTCCATGACCACCCTCTTCGCACCCGACCCCACCACCGCGCGGCGGGGCACCGGGCGCCGGAGCCGGCTGCGCTCCCCGGGCGCGGGCGACCAGCACCGGGCCGGGCCGTTCGCCCTCGCGACGCTGGTCCTGGCCGCCCTCGTCTCGTTGTTCCCGCTGTACTGGACACTCGTGGCGGCGTCGACCGACGGTCACCGGGTGGTCTCCACGCCCCCGCCCTTGCTGCCCGGATCGAACCTGTTCCACAACATCGGCTACGTGTGGGACAACGCCGGGGCGCGCGGCATGGGCGTCGCGCTGCTCAACTCGACCCTGGTCGCCGGCACCGTCGCGCTCAGCACGGTGGCGTTCTCCGTCCTGGCCGGCTTCGCGTTCGCCAAGCTGCGCTTCCGCGGCCGCGGCGCGCTGCTGGCCCTCGTCGTCGCCACCATGGCCGTGCCCGCCCAGGTCAGCGTCGTGCCGCTGTTCATCCTGATGCGCCACCTGGGGCTCGGCAACCATCTCGGCGCCCTGATCCTGCCCTCCCTGGTGACCGCCTTCGGCGTCTTCTTCATGCGCCAGTACCTCACCCAGGCCCTGCCCACGGAACTGCTGGAGGCGGCCCGGGTCGACGGCGCGCACTCGCTGCGCGCCGTCTGGCACGTCGTCCTGCCGATCGCCCGGCCTGCCATGGCCGTGCTGGGAATGCTCGTCTTCGTCCAGTCCTGGAACGACTTCCTGTGGCCCGTCATCGCGATGAACGGCGCCACCAATCCCACAGTCCAGGTCGCCCTCGCCGGACTCGGCACCGGCTGGTCCACCGACTGGTCCGTCATCACCGCCGGCGCGCTCATCGGCACCGCGCCGCTGCTCCTGGTCTTCACCGTCTTCGGCCGACAGATCGTCGGGGGCATCACCCAGGGCGCACTGAAGGGATGACCGCCCACCGGACAGGCCGCCGGTGATCACCACACCTCGTCGGAGCACGTCCGGCCCCGACCCCGCGTGCGGGCGCGGGGCCGGGGCGGGTGGACCGCTCCGCTGCCCGGGTTGACCGTGGGGAACAGCCGGGCGAAGGTGTCGAAGGCGGTGGCGACGTCCGCCTCGGCCCAGAACCGGTGGTAGGTGAAGGTCGGCGCGGCGCCGACTGCGCCTGAGCACCGCCCAGAACCGTCTGCCCGCCGCACCGAAACGGTGCGGCGGGCGGAGCGCGCGGTCACGGCCGGAACGGGTCACCGCGACCGGCGCGCACGCGGCGTCATCCGGTCATCCGAGCGTCCACTGCTGGTTCCTGCCACCGCTGCAGCTCCACAGCTGGACGGGGGTGCCGTCGGCGGTCGCCAGGCCGGCCACGTCCAGGCAGAGCCCCGACTGCACCCCGGTGATGGTGCCGTTCGAATTCAGCTGCCACTGCTGGTTGGGCTGGCCGTTGCAGGACCAGACGACCACCTTGGTGCCGTTGGTGGTGCCCTTGGCGTTGGCGTCCAGGCACAGCGTGCTGCCGCCGACGGTCACCGTCAGCTGGTTCGACGCCGTACGGGTCCAGGTCTGGTTGGCGCCGCCGTTGCAGGTGTAGATCTGCTGTTGGGTGCCCAGCGTCGCGTTGTTCGCGGCGGTCAGGCACTTGCCCGCGGCCACCGCGTGCAGCGCGCCGGTCGTGCCACCGCCGGAGGAGGAGCCCGCGTCCAGGCCCATGAAGTGGATGGCGTCGGCGGCCATCGCGGTTCCCTGGACCGGCAGTTGGTGCCCGGCCCCGACGATGCTGTACGCCTCGACCTGGGTGGTGCCGGCGCTGTCGTTGTACCGTGTACGGTTCCAGTTCGCCGCGGGGGTGTCCGTGGCCGAGGGGGTCAGGCTCACGCCGAGGACGTCGGTCCACTGCTTGATCTCTTCACCGAGGTTGTTGTGGCTCAGGATCGTGTCGGCGGTTCCGTGCCACAGCTGCACGCGCGGACGCGGACCGGTGTAGCCGGGATCCCCGGTGTCGCGGACCAGACCGCCCCACTGCTGCGGGCTCATGGAGATCCTGCCCTGGGCGCAGTCCGGGTTCCAGCCGCGTACGGTCCCGGTGCGGAAGCAGTGGTAGGGCACGCCCATGAACGCCGCGCCCGCCTTGAACACGTCGGGGTAGTCGGCGAGCATGACGTTCGTCATCATCCCGCCCGACGACTGCCCGGTCACGTACACGGCGTTGCCGCCGTAGTGCTGCTCCGTGTAGGTGATCATCGACATGAGACCGATCGGGTCACTGCCGCCGTTGCGGGTCAGCGCCTGGTCCGAGGAGACGTCCCAGCAGCTTCCGCTCGGGTTCGTCGAGGGGTAGATGACGAGGAACCCGTACCGGTCGGCCAGCGACCCGAAGTCGGTGCTCGAGTACAGGTAGGGCCCGGTGCCCTGGCACCCGTGCAGGGCCAGCAGGATCGGCGGGTTGGCCCGGACGTTGTTCGGCACGTACAGGTGCATCAGCAGACCGGTCGGGTTGGCGCCGAAGTTCGTGATCTGCGTCAGCGAGGCGGCGGCCTGCGGGGTGGCGGCCTGGGTGGCGGCGGCCCGCGGCGCGGCCTGCAGGCTCAGGCCGACCGCGAGGCCGAGCGCAGCGACGGTGCCCAGGAGGCGGGACGGTAACGAGCGGAATCGGAACATGGGGGTACCTCTCGGTCGGGTGTGCGAGGAGTGTGCGGATGGTTCCGGCGGCGGCCGGCGCGGTGTCGGATCAGGTGCGGTCGAAGTCCGGGTGCAGGCGCCGGGTGTGGTCCAGGACTCGGACCGGGCCGTCCAGCCGGACGGTGGCGGTGAGCCGGACGTCGGTGCTGGAGGCGGCGATCCGCAGCTCCAGCTCGCCGGGCTCGACGATGCGTCGGCCGTCGCGTCCGGTGAAGGACGCGAGGTCGGCGGGGACGCGGATCCGGATCCGGGTCCGCTCGCCCGCGTCAAGCGTGATGCGCCGGTAGCCGACCAGCCGCAGGACCGGCTGGACGACGGAGGCTACGGGGTCGTGCAGGTAGAGCTGGACGGTCTCGCTCCCGCTCCGCTCACCGGTGTTGCGCAGGGTGAAGGAGAGGTCGAGCTCGCCGTCGGTCGTGGCGGTGGCCTGCTTCACCTCCAGGTCGGTCCAGGCGAACGTGGTGTAGCCGATGCCGTGCCCGAACCCGAACGCGGGGGTCGGGTCGGTGCTGGACACCTCGCTGGGTCCGGCCAGGCGGGCGGCGAGGTAGGTGGAGGGCTGCACGGCGGGCCGGGCGGGGATGCTGACCGGCAGCCGGCCGGAGGGGTTGGTCCGGCCGCTGAGCACGGCGGCGATCGCCTCGGTTCCGGCCTCGCCGGGGAAGAAGGTCTGCACGAGGGCCGCCGACTCGCTCGTCGCGCGTCCCAGCGCGTAGGGTCGGCCGGCGAGCAGCACCGGTACGACCGGCCTGCCGGTGTCCAGCAGCGCGTCGAGCAACTGCTGCTGCGCCCCGGGCAGTTCCAGGGACTCGACGTCGCAGCCCTCACCGCTGGTGCCGCGCCCGAACAGGCCTGCCCGGTCCCCGAGGGCGACGATCACGACGTCGGCCTGCCGGGCCGCCTCGACGGCCTCGGCGAAGCCGGACGTGTCGAGTCCGTCGACGCTCGCCCCGGCCGCGGTCCTGATCTCGCTGTCGGGGAACTCGGCCGCCAACGCCTCGCGCAGGGTGGGCAGTTCGACGCCGACCGGGACCTCGGGGTGCCGGCTGCCGACGTGCACCGGGAAGGCGTAGCAGCCCAGCACCGAGGTCGGGGTGTCGGCGTTGGGGCCGATCAGCGCGATCCGGCGGGGGCCGCGCAACGGCAGGGTGCCGTCGTTGCGCAGCAGCACCACCGCCTGCTCGGCGATCTCCCGGGCCAGGGCGCGGTTCTCCGGGCGGTCCAGGTCGACCGAGCCGCGCAGCTCGGCCGGGTCGTCGAGCGGCCGGCCGGCGAGCGCCGCCGGGACGGCGTCCCAGTCCTGGTCCAGCAGGCCGAGTTGGGCCTTCTGCACCAGCACCCGGCGCAGCGCCCGGTCCACCAATGCCTCGGGCACGGTCCCGTCCTCGACGGCGCGCAGCAGCGGCTCCCCGAAGGTCTTGACGGTGGGCAGTTCCACGTCCACGCCGCTGGCCAGGGCGAGGGCGGCGGCCTCGGCCCAGTCTCCGGCGACGCCGTGCAGCAGCTTGAGGAAGGCGATGCCGAAGTAGTCGGCGACCACCGTCCCCTCGAAGCGCCAGGTGTCCCGCAGCAGCCCGGTCAGCAGCGCCTCGTCGGCGGCCGAGGGGACGCCGTCGGTGTCGGTGTAGGCGTGCATGACCGAACGGGGGCGGCCCTCGCGCACCGCCATCTCGAAGGGCGGCAGGATCACGTCGGCACGCTCCCGCGCGCCCATGCCCACGGGGGCGAGGTTGCGTCCGGCGCGCGACGCCGAGTACCCGGCGAAGTGCTTGAGCGTGGCGACGATCCCCGCCGACTCCAGGCCCTGCACGTAGGCGGTGGCCACCGTGCCGACCAGGTAGGGGTCTTCGCCGATGGTCTCTTCGACCCGGCCCCAGCGGGCGTCGCGGACGACGTCGAGGACCGGGGCGAGGCCCTGGTGGACGCCGACGGCGCGCATGTCGCGGCCGATGGCCGCGGCCATCCGCCGGATCAGGTCCGGGTCGAAGGTGGCACCCCAGGAGAGTGGCACCGGATAGGCGGTGGCGCCCCAGGCGGCGAAGCCGGCCAGGCATTCCTCGTGCGCGAGGGCCGGGATGCCGAACCGGTTCGCGGCGGCGATGCGCTGCTGGCTGCGGGCCAGTGAGAGCGCGCCCAGCGCCGGGTCGACGGGCACCGTGCCGAAGGGTCGGGTCAGCTGGCCCAGCCCGGTGGGGAGCAGGTCGTCGAGGGCGGGCGGTTCCTCCATGTCGTGCTGGTGCGGGGCGACGTCGCCGCCCTCGTCGGAGGCGCCGACCCAGACGCCGACGAGCTGGGCCAGCTTCTCCGGCAGCGTCATCTCGGCGAGCAGGGCGTCCGCGCGCTCCTCGGGTCTGAGCGCGCGGTCGCGCCAGCGGGCGGTCGGGGCAGCGGACGGTACGGCCGGGTTCATGTTGCCGGTCACTTTCCTCCGACGCCCATGAGGCCTTGGACCAAGGCGCGTCGGGCGAACAGGTAGACGATGAAGACGGGGAGCGTCGACAGCACGACGGCGCTGAGCAGACCGGGCACGTTCACGCCGTGCTCGGTCTGGAATTCGTACAGGCCGAGGGTGATGACCTTGGTGCCCTCCGACTGGGTGAGGATCAGGGGGAACAGGAAGCCGTTCCACGCCTGCAGCGCGGAGAAGACCACGACGGAGGAGAGGCCGCCCTTGGACAGCGGCAACACCAGCTGCCAGAACACCCGCCAGGGGGTGGCACCGTCCATGGCCATGGCCTCGTAGAGCTCGCCGGTGATGTCCCGCATCGCACCGGTGAGGACCAGCGTGCACACCGGCAGGCAGAACGCCGCGGTGGGCAGGATGACGCCGAGCAGGTTGTCGTAGAGGCCGGCCCTGCTGATGACGTAGAACATCGGCACGATCACGGCCTGCGCCGGGATCGCCAGCCCCAGCAGGAAGATCCGGAAGACCGTGCCGATGGTCCTGCCCCGGGCCCGCACGATCGCGTAGGCGAGCGGGGGCACCACGATCAGCACGATCGCGACCACGCTCACGGTGACGAGGAGGGTGTTGAGGAAGTCCCGGCCGAAGCCGTTGGAGAAGTCGTCGACGTAGTTCTGCAGGGTCAGC
This sequence comes from Kitasatospora sp. NPDC023118, assembly GCF_055560875.1. Taxonomy (NCBI): domain Bacteria; kingdom Bacillati; phylum Actinomycetota; class Actinomycetes; order Kitasatosporales; family Streptomycetaceae; genus Kitasatospora; species Kitasatospora sp. NPDC023118. Next base: position 152,175 of record NZ_JBVHHW010000014.1, on the reverse strand, counting down.
TGCGCGGGGAAGGTGAGCGGCCCTTGCGAGGAGTAGTCGGAACGGGTCCGAAAGGTCGCGATCAGCAGGACGTACAGCGGGAAGCCGACGAGCGCCAGCCAGACCAGCGAGCCGAGCCCGGCGAGGTGGTTGGGACGCCGTCGCATCACAGTCCCTCCGTGGTGCTGCGCATCCTGTCGTAGCCGGACAGGCGCACGACGGCGAGCGAGATCAGGGTGGCGACCACCACGAGGACCAGGGCGACGGCCGAGCCGGCGCCGAAGTCGAAGCTCTTGAAGGCCTGTTGGTACATGTAGTAGGCGCTGTTGGTGGTGTCGGTGCCGGGGCCGCCCTGGGTGAGGATGAGGACGGTGTCGAAGGTGGTGAGGCCGCCGACCAGCATCAGGACCACCGACGTGATCACGGTGTTGCGCAGCTGCGGCAGGGTGATGTGGACGAACTGCCGCACCTTTCCCGCGCCGTCGATCGCCGCGGCCTGGTAGAGCACCTGCGGAATCGCCCGCGCACCGCCCTGGTAGAGCAGGGCGTGCATGGGCGTCCACTGCCACACGCCCACGAAGGTGAGCACCGCGACGGCACTTCCCTGACTTCCCATCAGATTGCCGTCGCCGAACAGCCATTCCAGCTGCGAGGGCACGCCGAAGTTGGGATCGAGGATGGCGCGCCAGACCACCGAGACCGCGGTCGAGGACAGCAGCAACGGGACGAAGAAGATCGCGGACAGCACGGCTCGGTTGCGTTGACGACCGGCCGCCCACACGCCCAGCAGGATGCTCACCGGGGTCTGCACGACCACGCCGGCCACGGTCAGCACCAGGGTCAGGCCGACGCTCTGCGTCATCACCGGGTCGTGCAGCAGTTTGGTCCAGTTGGCGAAGCCGTTGAACCGGGGCGCGTCGACGCCGTTCCAGCTGGTGAAGGAGAGCACCGCCACCAGGACCAGCGGCAGGACCGCGAACACCAGGAAGAACACGGTCGCGGGCAGCGCCCAGGCGAGGCCCGGGCGGGTCACCCCGACGCCGGTCCGGCGAGGCCGCGCCCGCAGGCGGCGACCGTACCCGGACACCGAGGAGGTAGCACTCATGGCGATCCGTCTCAGGAGGCGGGCAGGGCCTGCATGGCCTTGATGAAGCCGTCCGCGTCGAGCTTGCCGTTGAAGAACTGCTGGACGGCGGTGCGGATCGGCGCGTTGGCGGCCGGCGGGTACGCCTGGTCCCAGGACAGCTGGAACGACGGGGCGGCCTTGACCAGGTCGTACTGGTACTTCGAGTAGTCGGGGTTGTCCGCGGTGGCGAGGAACTGCTCGGTGTTGGTGGTGGTCGGCAGGTTGCCGATCGCCAGCTGCGCCTTCACGAACTCGTCGGAGTACATGAGCTTCAGGAAGGCGGCCGCCGCCTCGGGGTGCTTGCTCTTCTTCAGTACAGAGTAGAAGTTGTTGGTGTTGCCGACCACATCGGCCGGGTCGCCCTTGCCGCCGGCGACGCCGGGGAAGCTGCCGTACCCGAGGTTGCTCTTGGCGAAGTCGGGGTTGGCGTCCCGCTGGGTGGCGTACTCCCAGGAGCCCATCAGTTCGAAGCCCGCCTTGCCCTTGGCCAGCAGGGCCGGGGAGCCGCCGTCGGTGAACTTGACCGAGTCGAAGTTCGAGCCGAACGCCCCCGCGTCGACCAGCTGCTTGAGCATGCCCAGGGCCTTCCTGGCGTCCTCGCCCTCCCAGGCGCTCTTGTCGCCGGACAGCGCCTTCCGGAACAGTTCGGGGCCCGCGACGCGGTCGAAGACGTACTCGTACCACATCAGGGTCGGCCACTGGTCGCCGCCGCCGAGGGCGATCGGAGCGATGCCCCTGGCCTTGAGCACCCGAACGGCGGCCAACAGGTCGTCCCAGGTCTTCGGGGCGCTCAGGCCGGCGTCGGCCAGCACCTTCCTGTTGCTGAACAGCAGCACGGGCTGGGTGCCGCGCATCGGAATGCCGTAGGACTTGCCGTCGATCACCGCGGTGTTGAACACCGAGGGCAGGAAGCTGCTCTTCAGCGCCGGGTCCGCGGCGATCATGTCATCCAGCGGGAGCAGCAGGTCGGACTTCACGTAGGACTGGATGCTGCCGCCGCCCCAGTTGAAGAAGACATCCGGCGCCTGGGGGGTGTTGATGACGGTGTTGAGCTTGGCCTGGTAGTCCGCGCCGGGGATGGTGTCCAGGACGGCCTTGACCTTCGACGTCTTGTTGAAGGTGTCGACCAGCTGCTTCTCGACCTTGTTGCTGGCATCCCCGTAGACCAGTACGTGGATCGTGCCGGAGCCCCCGCCGGCGGAGGAGGAGCCGCCGCTGCCGCAGGCGGTCGTCCCTACCAGGACCGCGGTCAGGCCGAGGGCAGCAGCGAAAGCGCGTCTCTTCATCGGGGCATCCCTAAAGTTTCGACGTGTTTCTCGAAATAACTGCATGGCGGGGACGCTAGGTTGCGGACATGTCCCGGGTCAACCCCTCGGATCGGGGGTTTCTGAAGGATCGTGATGCACCAACTGCCGTGCGCCGCCCGTGCCTTATGCTGCCTCCATGGAAAAGGGCGATGAACTGGGACGGGTGACCCTCGCGGACATCGCGCGCGAGGCCGAGGTCTCCGTTTCGACGGTTTCGAAGGTACTCAACGGCCGTACCGACGTGGCGGCGGCCACCCGTGTCCGCGTCGAGCAGGTCCTGAGCGACCACGACTACCGGCGCACCGCGCGCGGCGGCGGTGAGGCACCCCTCGTCGAGATCGTCTTCCACGAGCTCGACAGCCTCTGGGCGATGGAGCTCCTCCGCGGCGTCGAGTCCGTGGCGAACGAGCACGGGGCGGCGGTCGTGGTCACCCACAGCGGTTCGCGCCACGCCCCGGGACCGGAGTGGATCGAGGCGGTGCTGCGTCGGCGCCCCCTCGGTGTCGTGCTGGTCTTCTCCAGTCTGCCGCCCGAGTTCAAGCGCCAACTGCGCGCGAGGTCCGTCCCGTTCGTGATCGTCGACCCGGCCGGAAACCCCGATCCGGACGTGCCCTCGGTGGGCTCGGCCAACTGGGCCGGTGGCCTCGCCGCCACCCGGCACCTGATCGAGCTCGGCCACCGGCGCATCGCCATCGTCACCGGCCCCGAGGACACCCTCTGCTCCCTGGCCCGACTGGACGGCTACCGCTCCGCGATGACCATGGCCGGCCTGGCGGTCGACCCCGCGCTGACCGCCTTCGGCGACTTCCACGCCGAGGGCGGATTCGCCCGGGCCGGAGGCCTGTTGGAGCTCCCCGACCGGCCCACCGCGATCTTCGCCGGCAGCGACCTGCAGGCGCTCGGGGTCATGGAGGCCGCCCGGGTCCGTGGCCTGCGCGTCCCCGAGGACCTGTCCGTGGTCGGCTACGACGACCTGGACATCGCGCAGTGGACCAGCCCCGCGCTGACCACCGTCCGCCAGCCCCTGCGCGAGATGGCCGAACAGGCGACCCGCCTGATCTTCTCCCTCCGCGCCGGGGAGGTCCCGGCGGCCCCCACCCGCCTCGAACTCTCGACCACTCTGGTGGTGCGCTCCAGCGCCGTGGCGCCCGGCCGGCCCTGAACGGAGCGGCACGGACCTCCGGGCCGCGAGCACCCCCGACGGACTCTGACGGAGCATCGATACCGATCGCGAAACTTTCGCACGTCTTCTACGCTGATTGCGACCCACTGGCGGCGAAGTATCGCTGTTCCGGTCGAAAGCGTTGACAACTTGTCGGGCTCAGGCCAACACTGTCGCCGTCGACAAGTCCGAGCGACCTCGGTCCCGGCCGCGCGCCAACCACCCGCGCGGGCAGTGTTGTTGACGACAAGCCGGTTCCGCGCACCACCGTGCGACGCCGTCCGGCCGCCCCCACCCTGGCGGCGTCGGCGGCGCAGCGCTGCGCCCCCACCCATCGGCAGAACGGATCACCTCCGTGAACATCCCCCAACCCAAGAGCCGCAGCGCCGACCGCCCCCGGCGGCTGGCCGGCAAGGCGCGCGTCCTCCCGCTGGCCCTCGCAGCCGTCCTGGTCGCGCCCGGCACCGCCGAGGCCGCGACCGTCACCACGAACCAGACCGGCACCGACGGCGGATACTTCTACTCGTTCTGGACCGAGGGCACCGGTGCCGCCTCGATGTCCCTGAACGGCGGCGGTCACTACAGCACCTCCTGGACCAACGCCGGAAACTTCGTCGCGGGCAAGGGCTGGAGCACCGGGTCACGCAACCCGGTGACCTACTCGGGCACGTGGAGCACCAACGGCAACGCCTACCTGTCGCTCTACGGCTGGAGCACCAACCCGCTCGTCGAGTACTACGTCGTCGAGAACTACGGCTCCTACAAGCCCACCGGCGCATACAAGGGCACCGTCACCACGGACGGCGACACCTACGACATCTACGAGACGACGCGCTACAACGCCCCCTCCATCGAGGGCATCAGGACCTTCAACCAGTACTGGAGCGTCCGCCGGACCAAGCGGACCGGCGGAACCATCACCGCCGGAAACCACTTCGACGCGTGGGCCAGGCACGGCATGAACCTCGGCACCATGAACTACGAGATCCTGGCCACGGAGGGCTACCAGAGCAGCGGCAGCTCCGACCTCACACTCGGCTCCTCCAGCGGCGGCGGCACCGGCGGCGGCACCGGCGGCGGCAACTGCACCGCGACGCTCTCAGCCGGCGCCTCGTGGAGCGACCGGTACAACCTGAACGTCTCGGTCACCGGATCGACCACCTGGAAGGTCACCGTGAAGGTGCCCTCCCCGGAGAAGATCAGCTCGACCTGGAACATCAACGCGTCCTACCCCGATGCCCAGACCCTCATCGCCACTCCCAACGGCGCGGGCAACAACTGGGGCATGACCGTCATGAAGAACGGCAGCACCACCTGGCCGACGGTCTCCTGCAGCGCCGGCTGACAACCCGCCACCGCACCATGCAGTGACACCGCCCATCGCCTGCTGGAGATCACACCTGCACGTACTGGGCAGTGGCGCCTGCCCGCCGCGGATTGTTAACGCTAACTTCGCTATCGAACGGCAGGACGAGGTACCACGTCGCGGACACGCCCCCGCTCCGCCCGGCAGGAACGGCTCGGCCCAGTGGCACCCGCACAACCGCCAGGACGACGCTCCGGCCCCCACCGGTGCGCAGGCATCCCCACCCGAAGGAGAGCGATCCGTCATGCCACGGCTCACCACGAAACCCCGCCTCCGCAAGGCCCTGACGACGGCCGCGTGCCTGCTCGTCGGCTCGGTCACCGCCGTCACCGCGATCCCGGCGGCGCACGCCGCCGGGGCGACCACACTGAGCGCGGCGGCCGCCGGCAGCGGCCGCTACTTCGGCACGGCGGTGGCCGCCGGCCGGCTCGGCGACCCGACGTACGCCAGCATTCTCGACCGGGAGTTCAACATGATCACCCCGGAGAACGAGATGAAGTGGGACACCGTCGAACCCTCCCGCGGCAACTTCAACTTCGGCCCCGCCGACTCGATCGTCGGCCACGCCAACGCGCACGGCCAGCGGATGCGCGGCCACACCCTGGTCTGGCACTCCCAACTGCCCGACTGGGTCAAGGCCACCACCGACCCCAACACCCTGCGCAGCGTGATGAACAACCACATCACCCAGGAGATGACCCACTACAAGGGCAGGATCTACGCCTGGGACGTGGTCAACGAGGCCTTCGCCGACGGGGGCAGCGGCCGGCACCGCGACTCCGTGTTCCAGAACGTGCTGGGCGACGGCTTCATCGAGGAGGCCTTCCGCACCGCCCGGAACACCGACCCCTCGGCCAAGCTCTGCTACAACGACTACAGCATCGAGAACTGGTCCGACGCCAAGACCCAGGGCGTCTACCGTATGGTCAAGGACTTCAAGTCCCGCGGCGTGCCCATCGACTGCGTCGGATTCCAGAGCCACTTCGGCAACGGCGGCCCGCCGGCGAGCTTCCAGACCACGCTGACCAACTTCGCCGCCCTGGGCGTGGACGTCCAGATCACCGAACTCGACATCGCCCAGGCGTCCGCCACCGCGTACCGCGACGCCGTCCAGGCCTGCCTCGACGTCGCCCGCTGCACCGGCATCACCGTGTGGGGAATCCGCGACAGCGACTCCTGGCGCGGCGGCGAGAACCCGCTGCTGTTCGACAACAACGGCAACAAGAAGCCCGCGTACAGCGCGGTTCTCTCGGCCCTGGGCAGCGGCAGCGGCGGCACGCCGAGCGGGGGCATCGTCTCCGGCACGGTCTACACGCTCTCCGACGCGGCCGCCGGACGCGTCCTCGACGAGCCCGCCGGACAGAACGGCAACGGCACCCCGCTCCAGGTGTGGGACGCCGGCACTGCCGCCAACCAGCAGTGGCGCGCCACCAAGCACAGCGACGGCTCCTACACGCTGACCAACCTCGCCAGCGGCCGCGCCCTGGACGAGCCGGGCAACCAGACGGGCAACGGGACCAGGATGCAGGTCTGGGACGCCAACGGCGGCGCCAACCAGCACTGGCGCGCCGACCGGAACGACGACGGCTCCTACACGCTGACCAACCTCGCCAGCGGCCGCGCCCTGGAGATCCCCGGCGGTCAGACCGCCAACGGCACTCCTGTGCAGGTCTGGGACTCCAACGGCGGTGCCAACCAGCACTGGAACTTCAAGTGAGCTGAGCCCCGGGCGCGCACGCTCACGGCAGGCGCGGCGTCCGACATGTGAGCGATGACAAGACCGGCCGGATGACAGCTCCATCCATTCACGAAGGAGATCCCATGCACGAACGAAATTCCAGCCGCAGGCCGCTGCCCGCGGTGCTCACCGCCGTGGTCGCGGCCGTGGCGGCACTGGCGGCGATGCTCGTCGCGACCCCCGCTCAGGCGGACACCAGCGGCGCCTTGCGCGGTACGGGTTCCGGTCGGTGCCTCGACGTGTCGAACGCCGACCGGAGCGACGGCGCATCCCTGCAGATCTTCGACTGCTCGGGCGGCACCAACCAGCTCTGGACATCGACGACCGGCAACCAGCTGACCGTGTACGGCAACAAGTGCCTGGACGTGCCGGGCCACGCCACCACGGCCGGTACCCGGGTGCAGATCTGGACCTGCAGCGGTGGCACGAACCAGCAGTGGCGGGTGAACTCCGACGGCACGATCGTCGGCGTCGAGTCCGGGCTGTGCCTGGACGTCACTGGTGCCGGCACCGCCAACGGCACGGCCGTGCAGATCTGGACGTGCAACGGCGGCAGCAACCAGAAGTGGACGGGCCTGTCCGGGACGTCGACCCCGCCGGGCGGCAGCTGTCCCCTGCCGTCGACGTACCGCTGGTCCTCGACGGGTGCGCTGGCGCAGCCCGCGAACGGGTGGGGTGCGCTGAAGGACTTCACCGACGTGGTCTACAACGGCAAGCACCTGGTCTACGCGTCGAACGTCACGGGGTCGTCGTACGGCTCGATGGCGTTCGCTCCCTTCACCAACTGGTCGGACATGGCCTCGGCCGGCCAGACCGGCATGAACCAGAACGCGGTGGCGCCCACCCTGTTCTACTTCGCGCCGAAGAACATCTGGGTGCTGGCGTACCAGTGGGGTCAGTGGCCGTTCATCTACCGCACCTCCAGCGACCCGACCAACCCCAACGGCTGGTCCGCGCCGCAGCCGCTGTTCACCGGCGGCATCCCCGGCGCCGCCCCGATCGACCAGACCCTGATCGCCGACGACCAGAACATGTACCTGTTCTTCGCCGGTGACAACGGCAGCATCTACCGCGCGAGCATGCCGATCGGGAACTTCCCCGGCAACTTCGGCTCCTCCTACACCACGGTCATGACCGACACCGTGAAGAACCTGTTCGAGGCGCCCCAGGTCTACAAAGTCCAGGGCCAGAACCAGTACCTCATGATCGTCGAAGCCCGCGGCGCGAACGAGCAGCGCTACTTCCGCTCGTTCACCGCCACCAGCCTGAGCGGTTCCTGGACCCCGCAGGCCGCCAGCGAGAGCAACCCGTTCGCGGGCAAGGCCAACAGCGGCGCCACCTGGACCAACGACATCAGCCACGGCGACCTGGTCCGCAACAACCCCGACCAGACCATGACCATCGACCCCTGCAACCTCCAGCTCCTCTACCAGGGCAAGTCCCCCACCGCGACCGGCCCCTACGACCAACTCCCCTGGCGGCCGGGCCTCCTCACCCTGCAACGCTGACCCACCTGATCCGGGGCGACGGCGATCGGGCGCGCCCGGCCGACACGCGGGCGTGCGAGGCACGGCACGAACGCCCCGCCCGCCGACCATCGATCATCGCGTGCAGAGGAACCCCAGCCGTGCGTCGGCTGGGGTTCCTCTGCACGCGGGATGCATCCGGGGTCGCTGGTTGGCACCGCGCCGCCGGTGGGGCGGGGCCTCCCTGGCCGATGGGCAAGCCCACGGGGGCCAGTGGCGGGGATTCCCAGGGCGCGCCGCGGTGCACGGGCCTCTGGACTTACTAGGACGTCCAACTATATGGTCGATGCCAGGTCCGCGGTGTCAGGGAAGCCGGTGTGAGTCCGGCACGGTCCCGCCACTGTGACCGGGGAGTTCGTCCTCGTGGATGACGGCCACTGGCAGCCAGCCGGGAAGGCCTGGGGGCGGGCGTGGATCCGGGAGTCAGGATACCGGCCGCGGGTGGTCCGTGTTTTCCACGAGGATGGAGACGACACGCATGACTCCGGGCTGCCTTTCCCGTTTCGCTGCCCCTTGCTCTGCCGTGCTGACCGTCGGGGCACAACTCCGCCCCTGACGCTGACGTCAACCGCCGAACTGCCGTAGGCGCCCACGACCGTGTGCCCGGACGGTGGCGGTGGTCTCTCCATTCCTCCTCTCCCCATCCACGATGAGAGAAGGAACCGATGGTCCGTGAACTGACCCATTTCGTCGGCGGCAAGCGCATCGCCGGGACGTCCGGCCGTTTCGGCGACGTGTACGACCCCAACACCGGCCGGGTGCAGGCCCGGGTGCCGCTGGCCGACCGGGCCGAGGTCGAGGCGGTGATCGCCGACGCCGCGCAGGCCCAGCCCGAGTGGGCCGCCTGGAACCCGCAGCGGCGGGCGCGGGTGCTGCTGCGCTTCCTGCAGCTGGTCGAGCAGGAGAAGGAGGACCTGGCCCGGCTGCTGTCCGCCGAGCACGGCAAGACCGTGGCCGACGCCCACGGCGACATCCAGCGCGGCCTGGAGGTCGTGGAGTTCGCCGCCGGGATCCCGCACCTGCTGAAGGGCGAGTTCAGCGACAACGCCGGCACCGGCATCGACGTGTACTCGATGCGCCAGCCACTCGGCGTGGTCGCGGGCATCACACCGTTCAACTTCCCGGCGATGATCCCGCTCTGGAAGGCCGCGCCCGCGCTGGCCTGCGGCAACGCCTTCGTCCTCAAGCCCTCCGAGCGCGACCCCTCGGTGCCGCTGCGCCTGGCCGAGCTCTTCCTCGAAGCGGGGCTTCCCCCGGGCGTGCTCAACGTCGTCAACGGCGACAAGGAGGCCGTGGACACGCTGCTGGAGGACCCACGGGTCGAGGCGCTCGGATTCGTCGGCTCGACCCCGATCGCCCAGTACGTCTACGCGACCGCGGCAGCGCGCGGCAAGCGCGCACAGTGCTTCGGCGGAGCGAAGAACCACATGATCGTGATGCCGGATGCCGATCTCGACCAGGCCGCCGACGCCCTCATCGGCGCCGGCTACGGCTCGGCCGGCGAACGCTGCATGGCGATCTCGGTCGCCGTCCCGGTGGGGGACGAGACCGCGGACGCGCTGGTGGCGAAGCTGGTCGAGCGGATCGCCGCGTTGAAGGTCGGCCGCTCGGACGACCCGGCGGCCGACTTCGGTCCGCTGGTCGGCCGCGACGCCCTGGAGCGCGTCCGCGGCTACCTGGACCTCGGGGTCCAGGAGGGAGCCGAACTCGTCGTGGACGGAAGGGACTTCCGCCTTCCCGGCCACGAGGAGGGCTATTTCCTCGGCGCCTCGCTGTTCGACCGGGTCACACCCGACATGCGGATCTACCGGGAGGAGATCTTCGGCCCGGTCCTGACCGTGGTCCGCGCCACTGACTACGAGGAGGCGCTGCGGCTGCCGAGTGAGCACGAGTTCGGCAACGGCGTGGCCATCTACACCCGGGACGGCGACACCGCCCGGGACTTCGCCCGCCGGGTGAACACCGGCATGGTCGGGGTCAACGTGCCGATCCCAGTGCCGATCGCGTACCACACCTTCGGCGGCTGGAAGCGCTCCGGCTTCGGCGACCTCAACCAGCACGGCCCGGACTCGATCCGCTTCTACACCCGCACCCGCACCGTCACCTCGCGCTGGCCCTCCGGGGTCAAGGAGGGCGCGAGCTTCACCATGCCGACGATGGGATGAGTACGGTGCACGCAAGCGATCTGACGGAGGACCAGCGCGCCATCGCGGAGGCGACCCGGGCCTTCGCCGACGAGTACCTCGCCCCGCACGCGGTGGCATGGGACCAGGACAAGCACTTCCCGGTCGACGTGCTGCGCAAGGCAGCGGACGTGGGCCTGGCCGGTGTGTACGTGCGCGAGGACGTCGGCGGATCGGGGCTCTCCCGACTGGACGGGGTCGTCGCCTTCGAGGCGCTCGCGACCGGCTGCCCGTCGATCGCCGCCTACCTGTCCATTCACAACATGGTCGGCTGGATGGTGGACCGCTACGGGACCGAGACGCAGCGTGCCCGCTGGCTGCCGGCGCTCTGCACCGCCGAACAGTTGGGCAGTTACTGCCTCACCGAGCCCGGCGCCGGCTCCGACGCCGCCGCGCTCACCACCCGGGCCGTGCGCGACGGCGACCAGTGGGTGCTGGACGGCGTCAAGCAGTTCATCTCCGGGGCGGGCACGTCCCAGGTGTACGTGGTGATGGCGCGGACCGGCGGCCCGGGGCCGGACGGCGTCTCCGCGTTCCTCGTGGACCGCGACGACCGGGGGCTGTCCTTCGGCCCGAACGAGCACAAGATGGGCTGGAACGCCCAGCCGACCCGGCAGGTGCTGCTGGACGGCGTCCGGCTGCCCGCTGACCGCCTGCTCGGAGCGGAGGGCGAGGGCTTCCGCATCGCCATGGGTGGCCTCAACGGCGGCCGGCTCGGCATCGCGGCCTGCTCGCTGGGCGGCGCCCAGAGTGCGTTGGAACGCGCGGTGGCCTATCTGGCCGACCGTGAGGCGTTCGGGGCCCGACTGCTGCACGCCCAGGCGCTGCAGTTCCGACTTGCCGACATGGCGACGGAGTTGGAGGCGGCGAGGGCGCTCGTGTGGCGCGCGGCGACCGCCCTGGACCGGGGCGACCGACGGGCACCGCAGCTGTGCGCGATGGCCAAACGGCACGCCACCGACACCGGCTTCGAGGTCGCCAACCAGGCGCTCCAACTGCACGGTGGCTACGGCTACCTCGCCGAGTACGGCATCGAGAAGATCGTCCGCGACCTGCGGGTGCACCAGATCCTGGAAGGAACCAACGAGATCATGCGCGTCATCGTCGCCCGCGGCCTGACCGGAGCCGCCTGATGACCGGGAACGACACCGAGGAGGTCCTCGTCCAGCGGGAGGGCCGGGCCGGGCTGATCGTCCTCAACCGGCCCGCCGCCCTGAACGCCCTCACCCACGGCATGGTGCGGACGATCTCGGAGGCCCTGGACGCGTGGGAGCAGGACGAGCGGGTCGACACCGTCGTCGTCACCGGCGCCGGCGACCGGGCCTTCTGCGCCGGCGGCGACATCGTCGCCATCCACCGCGCCGCCACCGGCGGCGACCCGGGCGCCGTCGAGGAGTTCTGGCGCGACGAGTACCGCCTCAACGCCCGGATCGCCCGGTACTCCAAGCCCTACGTCGCCGTCATGAGCGGCATCGTGATGGGCGGCGGGGTCGGGGTTTCCGCTCACGGCAGTGTCCGGATCGTCACCGAGACCACCCGGGTGGCCATGCCGGAGGCGGGGATCGGCTTCGTGCCCGACGTGGGCGGCACGTACCTGCTCGCCCTCGCCCCGGGCGAGCTGGGTACCCACCTCGCCCTGACCGCGGGTTCCGTCGGCGCCGCGGACGCGCTGCTCTGCGGGCTCGCCGACCACTTCGTGACGGCCGAGCGCCTCCCGGCTTTGCTCGACGACCTGGCCGAGCTGCCCGTGCACGACGCCCTCGAACGGCACGTCGAACCCGCACCGCCCGGCCGGCTGGACGGGCAGCGCGCGTGGATCGACAGCTGCTACGCGGCCGGCACCGTCGAGGAGATCCTCGACCGGCTGCGGGACAGCGGTGAACCCGAGGCGAAGAAGGCCGTGGACCGGATCATCGCCAACTCGCCCACAGCCGTGAAGGCGACGCTGGCGGCGTTGCGCCGGGCCCGTGAACTGGGGCCGCTGGAGGCGGTGCTGGACCAGGAGTACCGCACCTCCTGCGCGGCGCTCGCCACGCGGGACCTCGCGGAGGGCATCCGGGCCCAGGTGATCGACAAGGACCGTTCGCCGCAGTGGAGCCCGGACACGCTGAGTGCCGTCGAACCCGCCGCCGTGGCCCGCTACTTCGCCCCGCTCGGCGAGCGCGAGCTCGGCCTCGCCGCCACCACACCCCTGGAGCGCTGGTGACCCACAGCATCGGATTCATCGGACTGGGCAACATGGGCGGCCCGATGGCCGCCAACCTGGTCAAGGCCGGGCACCGGGTGACCGGCTACGATCTGGTGCCGGAGGCGTTGCGGCAGGCGGAGGAGGTCGGCATCCGCCCGGCGCAGTCCGCGGCCGAGGCGGCGAGCGAGGCCGACGTCGTCATCAGCATGCTGCCGGCCGGCCGCCACGTCCTGGCCGCCTACGCGGAGCTGCTGCCCGCCGCCAGCCCGGGAACGCTCTTCGTCGACTGCTCCACGATCGACGTCGCGGATGCCAGGGCGGCGCACGAGCTCGCGGTGAACGCCGGGCACCGCGCGGTGGACGCGCCGGTCTCCGGCGGGGTGGTCGGCGCGACGGCCGCGAGCCTCACCTTCATGGTCGGCGCGGAGAAGGAGCAGTTCGAGAGCGCCCGCCCGGTGCTGGAGGCGATGGGCCGCAAGGTGGTGCACTGCGGCGCGGCCGGCGCGGGGCAGGCGGCGAAGATCTGCAACAACATGATCCTCGGCATCTCGATGATCGCGGTCAGCGAGGCGTTCGTCCTCGGGGAGAGCCTGGGGCTCAGCCACCAGGCGCTGTTCGACGTCGCCTCGACGGCCTCCGGCCAGTGCTGGGCACTCACCACTAACTGTCCGGTCCCCGGACCGGTGCCGGCCAGTCCGGCGAACCGCGGGTACGCGGCCGGGTTCTCCGCCGCGCTGATGTCCAAGGACCTCGGACTGGCCGCCGGGGCCGCCGAGGCGGCGGGCCTGCCCACCGAGCTCGGACGCAGGGCAGCGCAGTTGTACGCGGACTTCGCGGCGGCCGAGGGTGCGGGCCTGGACTTCTCGGCGATCATCACCACTTTGAGGGAGGGCGGCAAGTGACCGGTTACGAGACGATCCTGGTCGAGCGCAAGGGACGGGTGGGGCTGATCACGCTCGACCGGCCGAAGGCGCTCAACGCGCTCAACACGCTCCTGATGAACGAAGTCGTCGCGGCGGCAACGGACTTCGACCGGGACCCGGACATCGGCTGTCTGGTGGTTACCGGCTCGGACAAGGCCTTCGCGGCCGGCGCCGACATCAAGGAGATGCAGCCCCTCGAGTTCGTCGACGCCTACCTCGGCGACTGGTTCGCCGCCTGGGACCGCTTCGCCACCCTGCGCAAGCCGGTCGTCGCGGCCGTCGCCGGCTACGCGCTGGGCGGCGGCTGCGAGCTGGCGATGATGTGCGACATCCTGCTGGCGGCGGACACCGCGAAGTTCGGACAGCCGGAGATCAAGCTCGGCGTCATCCCGGGCATCGGCGGCTCGCAGCGGCTGACCCGGGCGGTCGGCAAGGCGAAGGCGATGGAGCTGTGCCTGACCGGCCGGATGATGGGCGCCGAGGAGGCCGAGCGGGCCGGCCTGGTCTCCCGCATCGTCCCCGCCGACCAGCTGCTGGCCGAGGCCCTGGCCACCGCCGAGACCGTCGCGGCGATGTCCACCCCGGCGGCGATCATGCTCAAGGAGGCCGTCAACCGGTCGTACGAGACGACCCTCGCCGAGGGCGTCCGCTTCGAACGCCGCCTCTTCCACGCCACCTTCGCGACGGCTGATCAGAAGGAGGGCATGGCGGCCTTCGCGGAGAAGCGCCCGCCGGAGTTCCACAACCGCTGACGGCACCCGCGGTGCGCCGCCCTTCGTCCGGGGCGGCGCACCGCCCGTCAGCTCTCCGACCGCCGGAGCAGGTAGGTGTCCATGATCCAGCCCTTGCGCTTGCGGGCCCGCTCGCGCAGCTCGCGGATCCGCGGGGCGGCCTCGGCGAGCGGGCCGGCGACGAGGATCTCGTCAGGGGTGCCGAGGTAGGCGCCGTAGTGGATCTCCAGCCCCTCCGGGTCGATCTCGGTGAAGGCCGCCCGGCCGTCGAGCATCACCACCACGTCGTCCACGCCGTCGGGGAAGCCTTCGGCCAGGCGGCGGCCGGTGGTGATCTGGACCGGGCGGCCGACCCGGGTCAGCGTGGTGCGGTGACGGGCGGCGAGCGCGGAGACGCTGCTGATGCCCGGGATCACCTCGTAGTCGAACGCGACGGTCCCCCGGGCCCGGACGTCGGCCACCACGGCGATGACGCTGTCGTAGAGGCTCGGGTCGCCCCAGACCAGGAACGCCCCCGTCTCGCCCTCGCCGAGGTGTTCGGCGACCAGCCGCTCGACCAGGTCGGCACGGCGGCCGCGCCAGTCGTCCACGGCTGCCGCGTACGCGGGGGTGGTGCGGTCCCGCTCCGTGTCCGGCACCTCGACCACGCGATGTCCGGGCTGCCCGTGTTCGGTCAGGATCCGGCGACGCAGTCGGATCAGGTCCTGCCGTTCCTCGCTCTTGTCGAGGATGAAGAAGACGTCCGTGCGGGCGAGCGCCTTGACCGCCTGCAGGGTGAGGTGGTCGGGGTCGCCCGCGCCGATGCCGATGACGAGGATGTGCCGCATGGGAGGCATTCTGCCGCCCGCTCCGCTGCGGTCCCGTCCGACAGGCGGGGTGTGCCGGCGAACCTCGTTGGGTCCGCCGTGATGTGACGCACGATCCCTTGACCCGATCTTTTCCGTTTCGCCATGATGAGCCGTCACGTTGTGACTCCGTCGATGGGGGAAGTCCGGTCCGAGTCCGGCGCTGACCCGCAACGGTAGGCCGCCGACGTCATGTCGGTGGCGAGCCCGAGTACCCGTCGGCGGGGATGTGTCGTCCCCTCCTCCCGTCGTGGTCTGCGGGCCGGAGCTCCGAGGGCTGCCCGGCGTGTTGCCGACGTCCTCCGGGCCCCTGCGTCCAGGCCCGGAAAGGCACCCATGCCCGCGCTCCGCCGCACCCTCGGTCTGCTCGCGATACCCGCCCTGGCGCTCGCCACCGCGCTCCCGGTGGCGACCGCCGCCCACGCCGACACGACGTCCTCCCGGACCGTTCGTCCCGACGCCGCCGCGGGCGGCTGGCTGGCCCGCCAGCTCGTGGACGGCGACCACTTCGAGTCCGTCTTCAACGGCACCACCTACCCCGACCAGGGCCTGACCATCGACGCCGTGCTGGCGTTCGCCGCCTCGCACAGCTCCGACGAGGCTGCCGCGAAGGCCACCGCCTGGCTGGCGAAGCCCGAGATCATCTCCGGTTACCTGGGCGACGGCACCACCGAGGCCTACGCGAGCGCCACCGCGAAGCTGCTGCTCGCCGTCGAGGTACGCGGAGGGAACCCGGCGTCCTTCGGGGGCGTCGACCTGCCGGCCCGGCTGCGCTCGCTCCAGACCGCCGAAGGACGGTTCTCCGACCGCTCGCAGTGGGGCGACTACAGCAACGCCTTCGGCCAGTCCCTCGCCCTGATCGCCCTGCACCGCACCCCCGGCGGCGCCCCCGCCGAGGCCGTCGACTTCCTGGCGAACAGCCAGTGCGTGGACGGCGGTTACCCGGTCTCCTTCGGCCAGCCCACCTGCACCAGTGACCCCGACGCCACCGCGCTCGCCGCCCAAGCCCTCGCCGCCACCGGCCGCACCGCCAAGGCGGACACCGGCCTCACCTGGCTGACCTCCCACCAGAACGCCGACGGCGGCTTCGCGGCCGCCGGGGCGACCGCCTCCAACGCCAACACCACCGGCCTGGCCACCCAGGCACTGCTCGCCGGTGGGCGCCTCGGTGCCGGCCTCAAGGGCTGGAGCCGGCTGGTGAAGTTCCAGCAGGGCTGCTCCGCCGACCCGGCGGTGCGCGGCGCGGTCGCCTACGACGCATCCGGCTTCAACGCGGGCAACGGCGCCCGGGCCACCGCGCAGGCCGTCCTCGGCCTGGCCGGCACCCCGCTGGCCACCCTCTCTGCCGCCGGGGCGCGCCCGGACGCACCCACCCTGGCCTGCCCGGCCCCGGCCACCCGCTGACACGTCGAACCCCTGATCCCACGAGGAGAGTTCCGATGACCGACACCCCCAGCCCGGCCCGACCGGCCCGCCGCACGCTCGGGTCGATCGCCGCGGCCGCGGCCCTCACCGCCGGCCTGCTCGGCGTCTCCGCCGTCCAGGCCCCGCAGGCCCGGGCCGCCGCCTGCGACGGCACCACCGGCGTCACCGTCGTGGTCGACTTCACTGCCGTCGGCGGCGGCATCGAGACCGGCTGCGCCCCCGGCGACCCCGCCAACGGGCTCGCCGCGCTCACCGGCGCCGGGTTCTCGTACGCCTTCCACCCCCGCTTCCCGGGCTTCGTCTGCAAGATCAACGCACTGCCCGCCACCTGCACCAACCCGACCGGCAGCGCCTACTGGTCGTACTGGCACGCCCAGCACGGCGGACCGTGGTCGTACAGCAGCCTGGGCGCGGGCAGCTACAACCCGGCGCCCGGCGACGTCGAGGGCTGGTCGTTCGGCGCCGGCGCCCAGCCGGGCATCACGGCCCCCTGACACGTGGCAAGCCGGCGCCCGGGCTCCATGAGGGAGGACGGGGCGCCGGCGTCCCGGGCTCATCCGTCGTGGGACGCTTGCCGTCGTCGGACGAGGTGACCGACGAGCAGCACAGTGACGACCGCAGCCACGGTGAACAGCAGGGTGTCGGCCACGATTCCCGAAGTGGTCAGCCACGCTGGTTCATTGCCGTCCGGCAGGCTCGTCCCGGCGAACAGCCCACCGACTTCGGTCAGCAGCTCTCGTACGAGGTAGACGGCAGCCAGTTACGGCGAGCCCGACGGGCAGGGTGAGGACGATCGACGCGAGGTAGAAGCGTCCGTTCTCCGTCAGCCCGCCCTGAGTGGCCAGGGCGGCGATCAGGGCGACGAAGCAGCCCGCCGCCCACCTGGAAGCACTCATCGGTACCCATCCCCCTGTTGTGCGGCCCGGGCGCGGAGCCCCCGGGCCGTCGTGATTCGTCCGGTGCCGACGCGGATCGACCGGCGATCGGCCGCGCCCGTGCGGTCAGCTGCCGTAGCGCAGCGACACGGTGTCGCCGAGGTGGACGGTGCTGGCCCGGGTGGCGGCCGTGGCGGTGGCGCCGTCCAGGCTGACCTTCCAGGTGGAGGAGCCGCTGTTGGCGGTGCCGTTGAGCGCGGTGACGGTTCCGCCGCCGGTGGACGGGGTGACGGAAGTGACGCAGCCGCCGGGAACGGCAGTAGCCGCCGCGTCGAGGACGTCACCGAGGGTCGCGGTGGTGCCGGTCGGAGCGAGGGTGACGGCGCAGACCTTGAGGGCGCCGGTGCCGTCGTCGACGACCAGGGCGAGCTTCGCCGCGGTGCCGGCGGTGAAGCCGGTGGTGGCGGCCCACGTCGGTTCGCCGGCGGCGGTCGGGGTGGGCGGGGTGGCGGTGAACCCGGCGCCGGCGACGGCGCGCAGGCCGTCGACGGAGGCGTAGGGGGACGGAGTGGTGTCGGTGGGCAGGTACTTGAAGCCGCCGCCGGGCTTGAACTGCTGGGCGATGAGGAAGTCGATCGGGGTCTTGCCGGTGCCGCTGGTGAAGTCGGCTCCCTGGGGGTTGATGCCGCAGGCGTTGAGGCCGGACACGGCCCAGCCGTTGGAGTCGGTGTTCACACCGAACATGGCGTTGAAGGCGCCGGAGGAGGCGAGCTTGCCCTTGAGGAAGTTCTTGGCGGCGACGATCGCGGGATCGGTGTTGGGCACGCCGGCGGCGCACAGCGAGGCCATGGCGGCGCCGGTCATGTCGATGTCGCTGCCCTGCGCGAGCGCGGTCGGGTCGCCGGCGGCCTTGCTGTAGTTCCAGCCGCCGTCGTTGTGCTGGTTGGCGCGCACCACGGCGCCGGAGGCGTTCAGCAGTGCCTGCGGGGCGCGCTGGGTGCCCGCCTGGGTCTTGGCGCCCGCCAGGGCGAGCAGACCGAAGACGGTGCCGTTGAAGTTGGCGGACGGGCCGTAGTAGCCAGGTTCGGCGGCCTGCCAGTAGGCGGCGAGGTCGGCGAGGAGGTTGCGGCCCGGGCCGACGCGAGCGGGGTCGATGCCGGCGGCGTAGGCGTTGAGGATGCCGCGCTCGTAGTCCGTGACGACCGGCGAGCCGCTGGGCCATGTGGGTGCGGCGAGCTGATTGCGGTAGACGAGGCGGGCGTTCTTGCTCGTGTCACCACCGGGGGCGACGTCGACGGCGGCCGTGCCGGCGGCCGCCAGCGCACTGAAGGCCCACTCGTTGGAGAGTCCGCCGCCGGTGACGAAGCTGCCGTCGGCGGCCTGGAGGGACCTCAGGTAGGTGACGCCGGTGCTCTTGGAGGTGGCTATCTGGGTGGGACTGGCCGTCGCGTGGGCGGGAACGGCTGAGAGCAGCAGGGCTCCGGCCGTCAGCGCGACGGTGACGGCGGAGGCGGTACGGGTCGAGGTGGTCCGCGAGGGGGCCGGGAAGGACACGGGACGGGCTCCTTGGGCTGGCGGGCGTCGACCCTGCCCCGGAGTCCGGGCGTCCGTTCGGAAGCGCGCCTGCCGGAGCGGCCGCCGCCCGGATCGCGTGGGCCGGCTTTCGCCGTGGTGCACGGTCGGGCGGGCATTCGGGCTCGGGACGGCTCGACCGCCACCCCACACCGCTGCGCGTCAGCCCCGGGTTCGCACCGGGTTCCCCCACTCGGCCACCGCGGACGCTACCGCACGGCGGACCGGTCGACGAGGTGGTGTGACCTACCTGACGACCCGTTGACTCCCCATTGACCGGCGTGGTCTGATGAACTGGTTTTTTACCCTCGGCATCCAGGGGAAGCCGGTCCAACTCCGGCGCTGACCCGCAACCGTAGACCCACCTCGGTGGGTGAGCCGGAATGCCTGGACCGGGGGTCTGTTCACACAGCACTTGCGTCGTCGCGGACTACGACGCAGCTCTTGACGGCCCCGTGTCTCCGGGGGGCCGTCGGCTGCGCCATGGTCTCCCGCGTCGACCGACGAGGGGGTCGTCGTGAGGGTCAGCAGCAGTCGCACACGTCACAGAAACCGGGACCTCGCGTCCCTGATGGTCGCCGGAACCGTCGCGGCCGCCGCCTGCGGAACGGTCCTGCTCGGACACCCCGGTACCGCCGCCGCCGACCCGATCGAGCAGTGCACCGCGACGACGGGCGCGATCGTCGCGGTCGATTTCAGCCACTGGGGCGGCGGTGTCGTCCGGGGCTGCGACGCCCACCCCACGACGGGGATGAACCTGCTGCACACCGCGGGGTTCACCACCACCGGAACCGAGCACGACGGTCCGGCCTTCATCTGTCGGCTGGGCACCGGAACCTTCAACGGCGGCGTCCAGTACCCGACGCCGGCCGAGGAGCCGTGCGTCAACACCCCGCAGGCCACCGCGTACTGGTCGTACTGGATCGCCGCACCCGGCCAAGAGAGCTGGTCGTACAGCCAGTTCGGCGCCGGCACGCAGAAGCCCAAGCCCGGCGAGGTCGAGGCCTGGGTGTACGGCGGCACCGACATCGGCGGCACCAGTGGAGCACCGACCTTCACCCCGGACTCGGTCCGGGCCAAGTACGGCAGTTCCTCGCCCTCGCCTTCGAACTCGCCCTCGCCCTCGCCCTCGCCCACAGTCACCCCGACCCCATCGCCGACCGGCCCGCCGACCGCCGCCGGCGACGCGGCGACTGCCGCCGCCTGGCTCGTCGGGCAGCTCGTCGGCGGCGACCACATGGAGAACTGGGCCGCCCCGGGGCCGGACTACCCACGGACCGCCCTCACCGCCATCGCGCTCGCCGCCGCCGGCACCCAGGATCCGGCGCTCCGCCAGCTGGTCGGCTTCCTCGCCGCCCATACCGACGCGTTCCTCCTGCCCGACGGCCCGACCGGCAAGCCCGATTCGCGGGCCGCCGCACTGCTGGCGCTCGTCGCCGAGAGCACCGGTGGCGATCCCCGCTCCTTCGGCGGCCGTGACCTGATCGCCGCGCTGACCGACCACGTCTGCACGGCGGCCGGGGAGAACGGGAACTGCACCGCCACCGGGGACTTCCTCGGCGCGGCCTCGCCCTGGGTCCAGGCGCTGGGTGTCATCGCCCTGCAGCGTGCCGGTGTCGCGCCCCCCGCGTCGGCCCTCGCCCGCTTCACGGCCCTCCAGTGCGCAGACGGTGGAATCGCCGGGTCGATGATCGTGGCCGGCGGCAACTGCGAATCCGATCCGCTCAACACCGCCGTCACCGTCCTCGCGCTGCGCACGGCCCCCGGGTACGAGACGACGGCGAAGAAGGCCGCGGACCAGCTCGCGGCGAGCCAGCAGGCCGACGGCTCCTTCGTCCCGTACCTCGGTGCCCCCGGCGACACGGTCAGCACCGCGAGCGCCGCCCAGGCGTTCCGGGCCACCGGCCAGGGCGCCCGGCAGGCCACCGCCAAGGCCTGGCTCGCCACCCGACAGGGCAAGGACGGCGGCTTCGGGCCCGACGCGTCCACCCCCGACCCGGACGCCGCCGCCACCGAGCAGGCGATCCTGGCCCTGACGGGGACCGACCTCACCACCGTCCGGCACAACCCCGACGGCGCCACCACGACACCGACCCCGCCCACCGGGCGCACCCCCGACCTGGGCAAGGGCAGCACCTACCTGACCGATCCGGCCCGGCTGATCGGCGGTCACTACTACGAGGCCTTCCCGACCTTCGCCGACTTCGGCCTCACCATCGACGGGGCCTACGCCCTCGCGGCGACCGGTACCGATGACGCCGCGCTGCGCAAGATCGTCGACTTCCTGGACCAGCAGGGCAAGGACCCAAACGAGCGGACCGTCAACGACTGGACCGCCGTCGGCACCGAGTACGCGGGCGGCGGCTCGATCGGCAAGGAGGCGCTGCTCGCCGAGATCGTCGGCCGCAACCCGCGAGCCTTCGGCGGCCACGACCTGATCGCCGCCCTCACCCAAGCTCTCTGCGTCAAGGCCGACCAGAACACCGGCTGCGCGGCACCCGGCAACTACACTTACGCGACCTCGGTGTTCTCCCAGTCGCTGGGCATCATCGCCCAGCTCCGGGCCGGGGACTCCACCAACGCCGCTCCCGCGATCGCCTACCTCAAGAGCCTCCAGCACCCGGACGGTTCGTGGCCGAGCCTGATCCCCGCCACCGGCGACTCCGACGTGGACAGCACCGCGATGGCCGTCATGGCCCTCGCCCTCGTCCCCGGCGACGAGGCCGCCCGAGCCGTCGACAAGGGGCTCACCTGGCTCGCCGCCCAGCAGCTGCCCGACGGCGGCTTCCCCGGCGCGGCCGGCGACTCGACCAACTCGGCTGCCCTCGCCGTCCAGGGCATGACGCTGCGCAAGGCCACCTACGGCGGGCAGATCGCCAAGGCGCTCGACTTCCTCGCTGGCCAGCAGAACGGCGACGGCGGGTTCAACGTCGCGTCCGCCGGGCAGCAGGGCTCGGACGTCCGCGCGTCCACCCAGGTGATCGGCGGTGCCACCGGGATCTCCTTCGGCACGCTGTCCAGGAACCTCGGAGGCACGCCGACTCCGACGCCCACTCCGACCGGCTCGCCGACCGGCACGCCGACCGGGACCCCCACCGGCACGCCGACCGGGACCCCCACTGGCACGCCGACCGGCACGCCGAGCCCGACGGGCTCGCCCACCCCCACCGGGTCCACCTCGTCCACCGCCGCTCCCGCGACCAGCGGCGGCCCGATCACCTGGCCGGCCGACGGCATCGATGCCCCGGCCGGAGGCGGCGGTGCCCCCGCCGAGGGCGTGGCGGCGCGGACCGGTTCCGGCAACCTGGCCAGCACCGGTACCCCGGCGCTGGCCCTGACCACGGGCGCCGGTCTGCTGACCGCCCTCGGCGCCGCGGCCGTCATCCTCGCCCGTCGCCGCAACACGGCCGCTCCGGGGCGTCACCGGTGAGCCGCGGACTCGGTGAGCGGCTCGCCCGGCTGTCCGGGGCGGCGGCGCTGACCTTCGCGCTCGCCTTCGGCGGCGTCGCCGTGGGCGCGGCCCCGGCTGCTGCGGCGCCGTTACCGATGGATCAGTGCACCACGACCTCCGGGGTCGTACTCGCGGTGGACTTCGGGAAGTGGGGCGGCCCGCTGCTGCGCTCCTGCGGGACCACCCCGACCACCGGCTACGCCCTGCTCAACCAGGGCGGCTGGAAGACCACTGGAACCGGGCACGACGGTCCGGCGTTCATCTGCCGGATCGGCTACAGCGGCTTCCAGGGCGGCAAGCAGTACCCGACGCCGGACCAGGAGAAGTGCGTCCTGACACCCCCGGCCACAGCCTACTGGTCGTACTGGCACGCCGATCCGGGCCAGAACACGTGGTCTTACAGCCAGCTCGGCGCGATGCTGTACCAGCCGAAGCCCGGCAGCGTGGACCTGTGGATCTTCGGCGGTACGAACATCGAGGGCACCGCGGGGCGCCCGGCCTTCTCGCCGGACAGCGTCCGGGCGCACAACTCCAGCCCCGGTGGGCAGCCGGCCGACCCCGGCGGCCAGGGCACCACGGGCGGCTCCGGCGGTGCCTCGGGAGGCTCTGGCGGCTCCAGCGGCGGTTCGACGGGTGCCACCGGTACGGCCGGCGGCAGCGGCTCGAACGGCAGCACCGGCAGTACGGGCGGGGCGGGCACGACCGGCGGTACCGGCACGAGCGGTGGCGCCGGGACCGGCCGGGCCCCGGCCCCCGCCAAACCCCCGGCGGGCGGAGCCCGTCCGCCCGCGCCCGGCACACCGCCGGGGGCCGGCACCGCCGGCACCCCCGAGGACGGCATCACCCCGCCGGGCGCGCCCGAGCCCACACCGGTGCCCGCCACACCGGTGCCGGTCGACCCGCCCACCACGCCGCCGACGGATACCCCGACCGATCAGCCGACCCCACAGACGGCGGAGGCCGCGGCCGCGCCGACGGCCACCCCCGCCGTACCGGGAGGAGTGGTGAACGCCGACCCGGTGGCGGACGCACCGCACGACTCCGGCTCGATGATCCCCGCCGTACTCGGAACCATCCTCGTCGTGGTGCTCGGTGTGGCCACCCTGGTCGCCGCGCGCCGCCGCCGGCGACGGGCGGAGTGATCCGGTGACCATGCTCGACAAGCGCGGCACGGCCTCCCCGCAGCGCGTCCCCGGCCTGGGCGCGGGGGGCCGGCGCAGTCCGCGGAACCTGCACCCGCTGGCCTGGTGGACTTGGGCGCTGGCCCTGGCGACGGCGGCCAGCCGCACCACCAACCCGCTGCTGCTCCTGCTCGTCCTCGCCGTGCTCGGCTACGTGGTCACCGCCCGCCGCAGCGAAGCCCCGTGGGCGCGCGGGTTCACCTACTACCTGTGGGTCGCCCTCACCGTGGTGGCGATCCGGGTGCTGTTCCGCTGCGTCTTCGCCACCGGCATCACCCCGCACGACCACCTGCTCTTCTCCCTGCCGCACATCCCCACCCCGGCCTGGTACGCAGGCATTCAGATAGGCGGCCCGGTCTCGCTGGAGGCCACGCTCTCCGCGGCCTTTGACGGGCTGCGGCTGGCGTGCCTGATCTGCTGCATCGGCGCGGCGAACACCCTTGCCAACCCCAAGCGTGCCTTGCGCGTGCTGCCCGGCGCGCTGTACGAGCTCGGCGTCGCCGTCACGGTGTCGCTGAGCGTCGCGCCGCAGCTGGTGCAGAGCGTCCAACGCGTCGCCCGGGCACGGCGGTTGCGCGCCGGGCAGCGCAAGGGCATACGCGCGTTGCGCGGCATCGTCGTGCCGGTCCTGGAGGACGCGCTGGAACGCTCGCTCAGCCTGGCCGCCGCGATGGACTCGCGCGGCTACGGGCGCTCCGGCACCGCCTCCCGGCGTTCTCGCCGGCTCACCGGCGCGCTCATGCTGCTCGGCATGTGCGGCCTGTGCGCCGGGGTGTACGGGTTGCTGGACGGAACGGCCCCCGCCGCGCTCGGCCTGCCCGCCTTCCTCGCGGGTGCCGTTCTCTGCGTGGCGGGCCTCGTCCTCGGCGGGCGGCGGGTGCGGCGCACCACGTACCGGCCGGACCGCTGGCGGGCGGCCGAATGGGCGGTCGCCGGCTGCGGGGTGACCGCCGCCGTCCTACTGTTCGCCACCGTCGGCTACGACGCCACCGACCTCAACCCCTCCCTGTACCCGTTGACCTGGCCGGCGCTGCCGCTCGTCCCGGTGCTCGCCCTGCTGCTGGCGGGCGCCGCCGGGATCGTCTCCCCGCCGCCCGGCCGTACGCCCGAACGGGCCACCGACACCGCCACCGACGCCCGCCGGACCAGCATCAGCGTCAGCACCGACCGCACGACCTCCGAGGTGAGCACGTGATCCGATTCGACCGGGTCAGCGTGGTGTACGACGGCGAGACCACGCCCGTCCTGCGCGACATCGACCTGCACATCCCGGAGGGCGAGCTCTGCCTTGTGGTCGGCCGCACCGGCGTCGGCAAGTCCACCCTGCTCGGCGCCGTCAACGGCCTGGTGCCGCACTTCACCGGCGGCACCCTGCGCGGCCGGGTCACCGTGGACGGCCGCGACACCGCCCACCACCCGCCGCGCGAACTCGCCGACGTGGTCGGCGTGGTGGGCCAGGACCCGCTGGCCGGCTTCACCACCGACACGGCGGAGGAGGAACTGGCCTACGTCATGGAGCAGTTGGCGATCCCGCCGGAGGTCATGCGCAAGCGCGTCGAGGAGACCCTCGACCTGCTCGGCTTGGCCGACCTGCGCCACCGCGCCCTGTACGAGCTCTCCGGCGGCCAGCAGCAGCGCGTCGCCATCGGCTCGGTGCTCACCGCGCACCCCCGCGTCCTGGTCCTGGACGAGCCGACCTCCGCACTCGACCCGACCGCCGCCGAGGAGGTGCTCGCCGCGATCACCCGGCTCGTCCACGACCTC
Source organism: Kitasatospora sp. NPDC023118 (assembly GCF_055560875.1). NCBI lineage: Bacteria > Bacillati > Actinomycetota > Actinomycetes > Kitasatosporales > Streptomycetaceae > Kitasatospora > Kitasatospora sp. NPDC023118. Next base: position 126,833 of record NZ_JBVHHW010000014.1, on the reverse strand, counting down.
GGCGTCACCGTCCTGCTGGCCGAACACCGCCTGGAACGCGTCGTCCAGTACGCCGACCGGGTCGCCTACCTGCCCGGCGACGGCACCGTCGTGCACGGGCCGCCCGCCGAGGTCTTCCGGACCACCGCGATCGCACCGCCCGTCGTCGACCTCGGCCGCCTGGCCGGATGGGAGCCCCTGCCGCTGTCCGTCCGCGACGCCCGCCGAGCCGCCGCACCGCTGCGGGAACGGCTGGCCGCACGCCCGGCACCGGCGCCGCGTCGCGCACCGGCGGCCGGGGAGACCGTACTGTCCGCCGAGCGGGTCGTGGTGCGCTACGGGCCGGTGGCCGCCGTCCGTGAGGTCGGGCTGGAACTGCGGGCGGGCGAGGTCACCGCGCTGATGGGCCGCAACGGCTCCGGCAAGTCCTCGCTGCTGTGGGCCCTCCAGGGCTCCGGACCCCGCCAGGGCGGCAGCGTGAAGGTCACCGGCGTCGAGGGCGGCCCGGCCAAGGACCCCAAGCGCCTCCCCGCGGCTCAGGCCCGGCAACTGGTCGGGCTCGTCCCGCAGACCCCCACCGACCTCCTGTACCTGGAGACGGTCGCCCAGGAGCTCGCCCAGAGCGACCTGGAGGCCCGCCACGCCGCCGGGCCGACCGCACGGCAGATCCTCGACCGCCTCGCCCCCGGGATCCCCGACGACACCCACCCCCGGGACCTCTCCGAGGGGCAGAAGCTGGCGCTCGTCCTGGCGATCCAACTGGCCGCCGCACCAAGGGTCGTGCTGCTGGACGAACCCACCCGGGGGCTCGACTACCACGCAAAGGAAGCACTCACCGGCATCGTGGACGCCCTCGCCGCCGAAGGCCGTACGGTCGTCGTCTCCACCCACGACGTCGAGTTCGTCGCCTCCGCCGCCGACCGCGTGGTCGTGATGGCCGAGGGCGAGATCGTCGCCGACGGCCCCACCGCCGAGGTCATCGTCGCCTCGCCCACCTTCGCCCCGCAGACCGCCAAAATCCTCGCCCCATTGGACTACCTGACAACCCGGCAGGTGGCCGAGGTCCTCGCGGTGGCGGAGGCCGCCCGGTGACCGCCGTCCGCATCCCCGGCCGGGCCCGCGTCGTCGTCGCCCTGGCCGCCTTCATCGGCCTGGTCGCCTTCACCTGGCCGTTCGTCGTCGCCCCAGGGACGTTCGGCTCTTCCTACGCCCCGCCCCTGATCTTCGGCGCGCTGCTCGTCCTGGTCCTCGCCGTCGTCATCGCCGAGATCTCGGCCGGCGGCATCGACGCCAAGGCCCTCGCCATGCTCGGTGTCCTCTCGGCCGTCAACGCCGGACTCCGACCCCTCGGCGCCGGCACCGCCGGGGTGGAGACCGTCTTCTTCATCCTCGTCCTCGCCGGCCGCGTCTTCGGCCCAGGCTTCGGCTTCACCCTCGGGTGCACCTCGCTCTTCGCCTCCGCTCTGCTCACCGGCGGAGTCGGCCCCTGGATGCCCTACCAGATGTTCGGCTGCGCCTTCGTCGGCATGCTCGCCGGGCTGCTCCCGCCGGCCCGGCGCCGCTGGGAGGTGCCGATGCTGGCCGCCTACGGGGCATTCTCCGGCTACCTGTTCGGCTTCCTGCTCAACCTCTCCTTCTGGCCGTTCTCGACCGACCCGAACAGCTCGATCGCCTACCTCCCCGGCCTGCCCTTCACCGAGCAGTGGCACCGCTACCTGCTCTTCGACCTCGCCACCTCGCTCGGCTGGGACACCGGCCGCGCCGTCACCACCTTCACCGCCGTGCTCGTCGTCGGGCCAGCTGTGCTGACCGTCTTCCGCCGCGCGGCCCGGCGCGCCAACTTCGAGCCCTCGGTCCGTTTCGAGGCTGCGGACGGCTCCGACGCCCCACCCGCTCAGGAACACGCCGCATGGCCGGCCGGAGCGGCGCCCTCCTGATTCCGAAAGGTCCACCACCGTGCCCAAGGCCGACAAACCCAGGACGATGACGATGGACGGCGCGGAGATCGTCGTCCTGACACCGCAACAGCACGCGGGCCTGGAGTCCGCCCGCCGCCAGCTGGGCGGACAACAGGCCCAGGTTTCCCGGATGAAGCTGGACCTCCACCGGAGCCGAGAGTTGCTGAGCGAAGCCGAACGTGTGCTGTCGAGCATCCCCGCCGACCAGGTCGAGCGGGTGGAGAAACAGCTTGGCCCCGGGCGAGGCCTGCCCGAACTGCTCGCTGACATCCGCGAGGCGCTACCGCGTGCCACGGAGCCCTCCGCCCGGTCCTGACGTCGACGCCGTCTCAGTATCCGGACAACTTGAGTGATTCGCTGTTCAGCTCCCACCGTCCTGCCCCTAAGCTGGCCGTGCAGCTGGTTCGCCCTGTCCGCCAGGCAGGCGCGTCGTAAGAGGGAACCCGGTGGGAATCCGGGACTGCCCCGCAGCGGTGAGCGGGAACGACCGCCGTCATACGCACTGGACCCGGGTCGGGTCTGGGAAGCGACGGCCAGTAGGTGTCCGCCCTGGAACCAGGGTGGGTGTGCCCGCGAGTCCGAAGACCTGCCACTGCCCGTGCGCGACCGTTCGCGCGCGGCAATCCGGTGACCTCGAGGGCGGGTCGGCGACCACACCAGGCGGAGCCGCATATGCGTGCGGGCGGCCGCCCGGTTCGTCACCCCTTCGCGCCTTCGTCCCGTCCCGAGGATCAGGAATCAGGCTCGCGAAGGAGAGTCCCTTGACGACGAAGTCCGCAGCCACAACAACCGTGGCCACCGTGTACGGCTACCCCCGCCAGGGCCAGGGCCGGGAGCTCAAGAAGGCGATCGAGGGCTACTGGAAGGGCGCGGTCACCGCCGAGGCGCTGCTGGCCACCGCGGCCGACCTGCGCCGGGAGAACTGGGCGCAGCTCGCCGAGGCCGGGGTCCGGGAGGTGCCGACCGGCGACTTCTCCTTCTACGACCACGTGCTGGACGCCTCGGTGGCCGTCGGCGCGATCCCCGCCCGCCACCGGGCCGCGGTCGAGGCCGACCCGCTGGACGGCTACTTCGCCATGGCTCGCGGCACCCAGGAGTTGGCGCCGCTGGAGATGACCAAGTGGTTCGACACCAACTACCACTACCTGGTGCCGGAGTTGGGCCCCGACACGGCCTTCGCGGCGAACCCCGCCAAGGCGGTCGGCGAGCTCGCGGAGGCCCTCGCGCTCGGCCACACCGCCCGGCCGGTGCTGGTCGGACCGGTCACCTACCTGCTGCTCGCCAAGCCCGCGCCCGGCGTCGCCGAGGACTTCCAGCCGCTCACCCTGCTGGACCGGCTGCTGCCGGTCTACGCGGAGCTGCTCGCGGCCCTGAAGGCGGCCGGCGCCGAGTGGGTCCAGCTGGATGAGCCCGCCCTGGTCCAGGACCGCACCCCGGCCGAGCTGAACGCCGCCGCCCGCGCCTACCGCGACCTGGGCGCCCTCACCGACCGGCCGCAGCTGCTGGTCGCGAGCTACTTCGACCGGCTCGGCGCCGCCCTGCCGGTGCTCGCCAAGGCCCCGGTGGAGGGCCTGGCGCTGGACTTCACCGGACCGGCCGCGGCCAACCTCTCCGACCTCGCCGCCGTCGGCGGCCTGACCGGCAAGCGCCTGGTGGCCGGCGTGATCGACGGCCGCAACATCTGGATCAACGACCTGGAGAAGTCACTGTCGACCCTGGCGACCCTGCTCGGCCTCGCCGACCGGGTCGACGTCGCGCCGTCCTGCTCCCTGCTGCACGTGCCGGTCGACGCCGCCGCCGAGCGCGACATCGACCCGCAGATCGCCCGCTGGCTGGCCTTCGCCCGGCAGAAGGCCACCGAGGCGGCACTACTCGCCCGCGGCCTGCGCGAGGGCACCGGTGCGATCACCGCCGAACTCGCCGCCAACCGGGCCGACCTGGCCTCCCGGGCCGGCTCCCCGATCACCCGCGACCCGGCCGTGCGGGCCCGCGCCGCCGCCGTCACCGCGGACGACGCCCGCCGCGCCCAGCCCTACCCCGTACGGGCCGAGGCCCAGCGCGCCCGGCTCGGCCTGCCGCTGCTGCCGACCACCACCATCGGCTCCTTCCCGCAGACCACCGAACTGCGGGTGGCCCGCGCCGACCTGACGGCCGGCCGGATCGACGCGGCCGGCTACCGGGAGCGGATGGAGGCCGAGGTCCGCGAGGTCGTCGCCTACCAGGAGAAGGCCGGGCTGGACGTCCTGGTGCACGGTGAGCCCGAGCGCAACGACATGGTCCAGTACTTCGCCGAGCAGCTCACCGGCTACCTGGCCACCCGGCACGGCTGGGTCCAGTCCTACGGCACCCGCTACGTCCGCCCGCCGGTCCTCGCCGGGGACATCTCCCGCCCGCACCCGATGACCGTGGACTGGTTCCGCTACGCGCAGGGGCTGACCGGTCGGCCGGTCAAGGGCATGCTCACCGGCCCGGTCACCATGCTGGCCTGGTCGTTCGTCCGCGACGACCAGCCGCTCGCCGACACCGCCCGGCAGGTCGCCCTCGCCCTGCGCGACGAGGTCACCGACCTGGAGGCGGCCGGCGCGGCCGTCGTCCAGGTCGACGAGCCGGCGCTGCGCGAGACCCTGCCGCTGCGCGCCGCCGACCGCCCGGCCTACCTGGACTGGGCCACCGAGGCCTTCCGCCTGGCCACCTCCGGCGTCCGCGCCGACACCCAGATCCACACCCACATGTGCTACGCCGAGTTCGGCGCGATCATGAAGGCCATCGACGAGCTCGACGCGGACGTCATCTCGCTGGAGGCCACCCGCTCGCACATGGAGGTCGCCGGGGAGCTCGCCGAGGCCGGCTACCCGCGCGAGGTCGGCCCCGGCGTCTGGGACATCCACTCCCCGCGCGTCCCGGGCACCGACGAGGTCGTCTCGCTGCTGCGCGCCGGCCTCGCCGCGATCCCGGCCGAACGCCTCTGGGTCAACCCCGACTGCGGCCTGAAGACCCGCGGCTGGCCCGAGACCCGCGCCTCCCTGGACAGCCTGGTCGCCGCCGCCCGCCGCCTGCGCGAGGAACTCGCCGGCTGAGACGCCCGTGCGAGGCGGACAGAGCGTGCGCACGTGCCGCGTCCGCCACGGTGACCCGCGCCGCCGACGCCGAGTCCGTCGGCGGCGCGAGTCACCATCTCGACGGATGGGGTCATTGGTGAGTAGGAGGCCGGCACCGCGCCGTGTCCGTATCAACGGAGAGGTCCTGGTGGTTCTCCCGGAGCGGGAGTACGAGGCCCGGGTCGAGGACGGGGCGTGCCTGCATCTGCTGGTGTGGCGAGCCGGTCCGGGCTGGCGGATGGTCAGCAGTGCGGTGCTCGGCGGCGGGCTCGGGGACCGGGGGTGGGTGCTCAACGCCCAGGTGCGCCCCGGGTACGCGCGGATGGACCCGGCGGACCACCTCGCGGCCCTCGCCGCCGCGCAGGACCTCACCGGCACGGGCGTCGGCTTGATGACCGCGGCCGAGGTCGACGACTTCGCCTGGGCCGCGGACAGCGGTGTGAGCGCGGTGGTCACGACCGGGATCGGCGTGCCGGTCTGGGCGGCCGAACCCGACCGGTCCGACACGGCGGAGCCGTCCGGCGGCTACCGGCCCGACACGATCAACATCCTGGCCGCCGTTCCCGCCCGGGTCTCGGACGCCGGGCTGGTCAACCTGCTGGCGACCGCGGTCGAGGGCGATCTCCTCGCGCTCGGCGAACGACAGACACCGACCTGACAGCGGACTGAGCTGGATCGAAGGCATCCCGCCACGATCGCGGAACCATCGCGAACCGACCGGCCCGGACACGCCGCACGCCAGCGCGGCATCCTCGCTCGTGAGTCCTTCGGCGATCCTCAACCAGAACGCGCGCTCCACGTCCCGACGCACCGGCGGCCGGCCCGGCGACCGCATCGCCGGACGTCCCGTCACCTTCGTCGTCCACCCCGCGGGCCGCCCCATCCGACACCTCCACAATCGAGGTGTTGCGACGACCAGTTGAATCCACCCACCCACCCGGCATCCGAGTGATGTATCAACTCGCCTCGCTGGTAGGGGAATCCGCCGCGGTCACGCTGCCACAGCGCCATGTCCAGCGCATCCAGGACAAGCCGGGTCTCCTTGGAGATCGCGGCCGACCAGCCGACGATGCGACGGGAGAAGGTGTCCACGACGAAGGCGACGTAGACGACTCCGGCCCAGGTGGCGATGTGTGTGAAGTCGGCGACCCGGCAGCGGTTCGGCGCGGTGGCGACGAACTGCCGGTCGACGAGATCCGGGGCGCGTTCGGCGCCCGGGTCCGCGATGGTAGTGATCACCTTCTTGCCGCGGACAGCACCGGTGATGCCGAGTTCGCGCATGAGGCGTTCGACGGTGCAGCGGGCCACCGCTCGGCCTTTCCGGCCAAGCTCCCGCCAGTTCTTCCGGGCCCCGTAGACACGGTAGTTGGCGTTGTAGACCTGCCGGGCGGACGCGTGGTTTTCCCGGCCTCCGCGACGCGGCCGCCCGGGCCCGGTGTCCCGGGGAACACCGGCCCGCGCGGATCAGTCGCATGACGTACAGGTGCGAGGAGCGTCACCGGTCGCCCGTCCCGGCTGATGGACCGTCCCGGGGAGGGGATCGCGGGACGGGTGATTCGCACGGCGTGCCAACCATTCGGGCCCGCGGCCGAGCCCCGGCCCGGACGGCGTCAGGCCGGGCCCGCGGCGGACCACCCCTGCGCGAGGCGCTCCTCGATCTCCTCCAGCAGCGGCCGGTAGGCCTCCTCGGCCCTGCGCATGAAGGCCTCGCACTCGGCGAACAGCCGCCGGGAGCGGGCCCCGCGCCCGGGCATCAGGTCGTAGCGGCGCAGCCGCACCGAACGGTGGTCCACCATGAAGCCGGCCTTGCAGCGCACGCCGTGGGCGTGCCGCACGACGTCCTCGGCGTGGCGCGGCAGGTCCTGGTAGGCGTCGTGGGCCACCTTCCAGCGGGCGGCGTCCTCCGGCGTGCCGTGCACCTCGACGCCGTGCAGCTGGACCACGTCGTACAGGGTGAACTCCGGCCCCTCGGGCACCCGGACCCAGGACATCACCCGCCACGGCCACGGGCTCAAGGTGTACTCACGTCGCCGCACGCGTACCACGCTCACGCGGTCCACCCGGATGGTGTGTGCGCCGGGCCGTGCGCCCGGTGCCGACGCCAGCCTAGGGTCGACGGCGCACTCGCGGGCCATGACCTGTCGTACGCCTGTGATACTGCTGGAGCGTCAGGGGTGGCTGGTGGTCGATCGGAGGGGAAGCCCATGGCGGAGCAGCGCGTTGTGATCGTGACCGGGGGCGGGACGGGCATCGGAGCGGCGACGGCGCGGCTGTTGCGGGAGCGCGGTGACGAGGTCGTCGTCTCCGGGCGCCGCGGCGAGCCGCTCGACCGCGTCGCCCGGGAGACGGGAGCGCTGGCGCACCCCGCCGACACGACCGACCCCGACGCCGTGCGCGGCCTCGTGGAGAGCGTCGTCGCCCGCTACGGGCGCCTCGACGGACTGGTCGTCAACGCCGGGGTCGGTCGCGGCGGCGTCGGCGACATCACCGACGAGGACTGGGACCTGGTGCTGCGCACCAACCTCACCGGCCCGTTCCTGACGATGCGGGCCGCCCTGCCGCACCTGCTGCGGGCCCGCGGCGCCGTCGTCGCCGTCGCCTCCGTCTCGGCGCTGCGCAACGGCACGGGCAACGCCGCCTACGCCGCCTACGCCGCGTCCAAGGCGGCCCTGCTGCAGCTGTGCAGCTCACTGGCGGTCGACTACGGCGCTCAGGGGCTGCGGGCCAACACGGTGTGCCCCAGCTGGGTGCGCACCGAGATGGCCGACCGCAGGATGACCAGGTTCGCCGAGGAGGCCCGGCTGGGCGAGGGCGAGGCCGGCCGGGACGCGGCTTACGCCGAGGCCACCCGGCTGCTGCCCGCGGGTCGTCCCGCCGATCCGCGCGAGGTCGCCGAGGCCATCGCCTGGCTGCTGTCGCCGGCCGCCTCCTTCGTCAACGGCGCGACCCTCACGGTCGACGGCGGCGCCACCGCCCTGGACCCGGGCACCGTGCCCTTCGGCCACCGGATAGCACCCCGCGGCCCCTCCGCCTGAGCGCCCGGGACGCCCGGGTCGACGTGCCGGAAGCCCCCGCTTCCCGCAGCCTGGAACGGACCCACCGTCGACCGGCCGACCACATCGCTCAGGGCCACCACACCGCTCAGGAGCGACCCGGCCGGGACAGGAGCGCACGATGAAGGCAGTCCTCTTCCGCCGGTTCGGGGGCCCGGAGGTCCTGGAGGTCGCCGACCTCCCCGATCCGCATCCGGGCCCCGGCCAGGTCCGGATCGCGGTGCACGCGGCCGGCGTCAACCCGCTCGACTGGAAGAAGCGCCGGGGCCTGATGGGCGGGGACCTCCCGCAGACCCTGGGCCTGGAGGCGGCCGGCACCGTCGACGAGCTCGGCGAGGGCGTCACGGACGTGGCCGTCGGCGACCGCGTCTACGGCCACTCCGCCGCCGGCGCGGGCCAGGCCGAGCTGGCGGTGCTGGCCTCCTACGCGCCGATCCCGCCCTCGCTCGGGTTCGCCGAAGCCGCCGGGCTGCCCACCGCCGTCGAGACGGCTACCCGCACGCTCGACCTGCTCGGCGTGGCCGGCGGCACCACCCTGCTCGTCAACGGCGCCTCCGGAGGCGTCGGCAGCGCCGCGGTCCAGCTCGCCGCGGCCCGCGGCGCACGCGTGATCGGCACGGCGAGCGCGGCCAACCACGAGTACCTGCGCTCCCTGGGCGCCGAACCCGTCACCTACGGCGAGGGCCTCGTCGACCGGGTCCGCTCGCTCGCGCCCGACGGCGTCCACGCCGCGCTGGACGCCGCCGGCAGCGGCGTCCTCCCCGAGCTCATCGACCTGGCCGGCGGCGCCGGACACGTCGTCACCATCGCCGACTACGCCGGGGCCCGGGAACACGGGGTCACCTTCAGCAGCGGCGGGGACGACCGCGCGCTCCACGCGCTCGACGCCGTCGCCGAACTGATCACCACCGGGCGCTTCTCCCTGCCCGTCGCCCGCACCTTCCCTCTCGCCGAGGCCGCCGAGGCACACCGGGTCAGCGAACAGGGCCACGTCCGCGGCAAGCTCGTCCTCCTGGTCGACTGACACCACCCGGCCCCGGCACCCCGGCCCCCGGCACCCCGGACCACGACCCCCGGCCCGATCGCCCCCGCAGCGCCGCGGCCGGGCCGGGAGCGCGCGGGCGTGCCACACTCACACCACCGGGCACGGCGGACGGGCCCCGCGGCGGGTGGCCCGGCCCCGCCGCGATGCGACGAGAGGCACGACGGCATGTCCTTCGAAGGCGCGATCCCCGACGTCTACGAGCGGTACCTCGTCCCGCTGCTCTTCCGCCCCTACGCCCGGGACCTGGCGCGGCGCCTGGCCGGGCTCCACCCCCGGGACGTGATCGAGACCGCCGCCGGCACCGGCGCGCTCACCCGCGAGCTGGCCGCCGTCCTGCCGCCGGACACCCGGATCACCGCGACCGACCTCAGCCGGCCGATGCTCGACCGCGCGCAGGCCCTGCCGCTTGACCGCCCCGTGCGCTGGACCGAGGCGGACGCCATGGCGCTGCCGTTCCCGGACGGCAGCTGCGACGCCGTGGTCTGCCAGTTCGGGGCCATGTTCTTCCCCGACCGCCCGCGCGCCTTCGGCGAGGCCCGGCGGGTGCTGCGCCCCGGCGGCGTCCTGCTGTTCAACGTGTGGGAGCCCGCTGCGGCGAACGGCTTCATCGCGGTGATCGAGGCGACGGCCGCCGGGCTCTTCCCCGCGGACCCGCCCGACTTCCTGAGCCGTGTCCCCTACGGCTACCACGACCCCGCCACGATCGCCCGCGACCTGGCGGACGCCGGCTTCACGACCACCCCGCGGATCGAGACCGTCGCCGAGCGCGGCCGCGCCGACTCGGCGCAGGACGTGGCGACGGCCCTGTGCCAGGGCACCCCGCTGCGCACCGAGATCGAGGCCCGGGGCGCGCACACCCTGGACGAGGTGACCCGGACGGTCACGGCGGCGATCGCCGACCGCTTCGGCCCCGGCCCGGTCGAGGGCCCGCTCAGCGCGCTCGTGGTGACCGTAACCCGCTGACGCGCCGTCAACGCGGGAGCGCAGTCGCGCCCGCCCCCATCGCCCCGAACTAGATAGAGCGTTCGTTCCAGTGCGTGCTACGTTTACCCCACTAGAGCGTTCGTTCCAGTCGAGTCCTGGGGCGGGCGACGCCCCGGCCTGCCCGCCTCCGGCGCGGGTCGGGGCCGAAACAGGGGAAGGGACCCGTGGACATCCAGCGCATCACCCGCGAACGGCATCGACTTCGCCTACGTGGAACAGGGCGAGGGCCCGCTGGCCCTGCTGCTGCACGGCTTTCCGCAGACCCCGGACATGTTCCGCCACCTGATGCCGGCCCTCGCCGCCGCCTGCTACCGGGCCGTCGCCCCGTACATGCGCGGCTTCGCGCCGAGCGCGGTCCCGGCGGACGGCAGCATGCGGATGGCCGACCCGATCGCCGACGCCAACGCCCGCACGAGGCCCTGGACGGCGACGGGAGCGCCGTCCTGACCGGGCACGACTGGGGCGGGTTCACCACCTGGGGAGCCTCGGTGCACGCGCCGGAGCGGTGGTCGAAGATCGTGGTCGCCGACGTCCCGCCGCCGCGGTTCTACGAGCGCAAGGCCGCCGACCCCGTGCAGATCCACAAGAACAGCCACTTCTACTTCTTCCAGATGGGCGTGGCCGACCAGCTCGTACCGGTCGACGACTTCGCCTGCCTGGACTGGCTCTGGCAGCACTGGAGCGGCTCCGCCGACTCCGGGCCCGACACTACCGAGTACCGCGAGGCCGGCAAGAACGCCCTGCGCGCACCCGAGAACCTGCGCTCGGGCCTCGGGCTCTACCGCCAGAACTTCCCGGCCGCGACCTTCGGCACCGACCGGTGGGAGATGGGCGTGCTGCTCGCCGAGTTCCCGGCCCGGCCGACCCTCTACCTCCACGGGAGCGAGGACCCGGTGATGGACGAGGAAGCCCTGGCGGACCTGCTCCGGCTGCTGCCGGCCGGTTCGGACGGCGCCCTGCTCCCGGGCGTGGGCCACTTCCCTTTCGCCGAGGCGCCGGAAGAAGTGACCGAGCGCGTCCTCGCCTTCCTCGGCTGAGGGCATTTCCGGTCCGACTGCCGGCCGCCGGAGCCGGAGGGCCACCTCCCGTAGGCGAATTCCAGGGGCGGCCCTCCGGTGTTTCCTCAGGGTCCGGGGAGCGTAGCGCGGGCCACTGACACCGGCCCGCCGGGCCGGCCGTCAGGGGCGTCCGGCGGGGGCGAGCGACCCGAACGTGGTCGGCCGGCGACCCGGCATCAGGTGGTGGCGAGCGCGGCCTCGGTGGCCCGGACGATCCGAGAACGCGAACGAGGCCCGGCACCCGAGTGGGTACCGGACCTCGTCCGACAGTGGAGCGCCAGGCCCGGGTCGCACGGACTCTTCCTACTGAAAGTAGGACGTGCTCTGGTAGCACCGCTGACGCCTGACGAGGAATCATCTCCCTCGCGACGAGAAGAATACTAGCAGGTCAGCGGGCCGCCCACGGACGTCGATCACGGCGGAGCCCCGCGCGGGGCCGACCGCCCGGCCCGGGTCACGCGGAGGGCAGGGCGTTCGCCATCTCCCGGAAGCGGGCGGACGGCCGCATCATGCCGTTGTCGCCGACGTTCAGGTTCTCCAGCCAGCCGTCCCGGTACCAGAAGATCGACGAGGTCAGCGGGGCCGGATCGTTGACCTGGAGCTGCTTCGACAGGTCGATCATGAAGCGGATCGCGTTCAGCGAAGAACCGGTGCGGATCGGCGCCGCGCAGAACGCGTTGTTCGTCGGCAGGGTGACCAGGGCGCCGTACGGCAGCTCAGCCCCGCCCAGGGCGTTCTCCAGGCGCAGGGCCTGGGCGGCGCCCGGCCACACCCCGGTCCCGTTGACGGCGTAGAGGACGTCGCCGTTCGTCGCGTTGAAGGACTGTCGGTTGAGCCGCTCGGTGGCCAGGTTGGCGAAGGCCTTCTCCCAGAGCTCGGCCCGGCTGATGCTCCACTGGTCGGCGGCGTGCTCGGCTATCGACAGGGCCTCGGTCTTCCCGCCCCGCTTGCCGCCGTCCACGCACAGGACGACCGACAGCTCGTCGTCGATCTGCCGGGCCAGGGGGTCGGGCCCCAGGGAACGGGTCGGGGCGAACAGGAGCCGCAGCCGGCCCCGGACCTCGAAGACGGAGATCCCGGCCAGCGCCTTGCACGGGCCGTGCTCGTCGCACAGCGGCTTCGGAAGGTTCTTGCGATTGCCGAACAGCGGCATGGGTGGTTCCCCTGGGGTCGGTACGGTGGTCGGACCAAGGTCACAGCATGCCACCGGAGTTCGCCGACGTCCCATGGATCGTCGGATTCTCACACTGCGTCCGGACGCCGAGTCGGCCGGCCGCACGGCAGCCCCGGGCGACGGCCGTCAGCCCAGCTGCTCGGCCAGTCCGACGACGATGCCCTCGGGGCCGCGGACGTAACAGAGCCGGTAGACGTCCTCGTACCGCACGATCTCGCCGACGAGTTCGGCACCCAGGGCCCGCAGCCGGGCGACGACGTCCTCGATGTCGTCGACGGCGAACATGACGCGACGAAGGCCGAGCGTGTTCGCCGGCGCGTCCCTCGGCTCGGGGGCGATGGCCTTCGGCCGGTGGAACCTCGCCAGCTCCACCCGCCCGGGGCCGTTCGGGACCCGCAGCATCGCGACGTCCTGCCGGACGTCGTCGAGCCCGATCACACGCTCCGCCCCCCGCCATTCGAGCGGCCCCTTGCCCTCCAGCTCCATGCCGAGCTCGACGAAGAACGCGACGACGGCCTCAAGGTCGTCGACGACGATGAGGACGTTGTCCATACGCTGGATCGCCATACCGGAGAACCTCCTTCGCGGCACGGCCACGGTAGCCGCATCCACCCCCGGAACGGAGCCGACCGGCCGCCCTCGACATCCGCAGGCTTCCCGGCACGGCCCGGCCGGGCGCACCGGCCGGGCGCGACCGCGCGGCTACGCGGACCCGGCGGCGTCCTCGACGAACCGCTTGAAGCGGCGCAGGTCCCCGCGCACCTGGACGCCAAGCACGCCCAGCTTGTCGGCGGCCTTCTCGGCCAGACCGGTGGGCTGGAAGTCCATGGTCATCCTCACCCGGGTCCGGTCCGGGCCGAGCGGCTCGAAGTCGACCGTGCCGGTGTGCTTCACGCTCTTCCCGGTGGTGCGCCAGGCGACCCGCTCGTCGGGCACCCGCTCGACGACCTCGGTCTCGAACTCCCGGGACAGTCCGGCGATCCTGGTCCTCCAGCGGGCGTGGCGGTCGTCCAGCTGCCGGACCTCCTCCACGCCGTCCATGAACTTCGGGAATTCCTCGAAGGTCGCCCACCGGTCGTAGACGGCGCGGACGGGCACGTCCACGTCGATCGACTCCACCACCGTGCTCATCGCCCGCACCTCTCCGCGTAGACGGCGTCCCCGCCAATCTGCGCCGTGCGCCGTGCGGCGGCAACCGGTGAACGCGAACGAGGCCCGGCACCCGAGTGAGTACCGGACCTCGTCCGACAGTGGAGCGCCAGGCCCGGGTCGCACGGACTCTTCCTACTGAAAGTAGGACGTGCTCTGGTAGCACCGCTGACGCCTGAGGAGGAATCATCTCCCTCGCGACGAGAAGAATACCAGCAGGTCAGCGGCGGGCATCCGCCCGCGATCAGCCGTCAGCCGCCAGCCGTCGGCCGGTGTGTCAGAGGCCGCGGTCGGGCGCGCTCATGTCGCCCGTCCGGGGGGTGCCGTCGGCGAGTCCGTAGCGCAGGTAGACGGTGCCCTGGGGGCCGGCCGTCGGGGGCTGGAGGAGGGTGAGGTTGGTGGGCACCGCGCCGCCGTCGAAGACCTTCTTGCCGACGCCGAGCGTGATCGGGTGCACCCAGAGGTCGAGCCGGTCGAAGAGCTTCTCCCGCAGGAGGGTCTGGACGAGGTCCAGGCTTCCGACAACCTTCACGTGCTCGTGCCGGTCGCGGACCTCGCGCACCGCGGCGGCGAGGTCCGGGCCGAGCCGGGTGGAGTTTGCCCAGGGGAGGTCGGGCGTGCCCCGGGAGGCCACGTACTTCGGGACGCGGTTGAAGAGCTCGGCGATCTCGCCCTCCTTCTGGTGCGGCCAGTAGGCGGCGAAGATGTCGTACGTGCGCCGGCCCAGCAGGAGGGCGTCGGTGCCCTCGTACGCGGCGAGGATCTGCGCCCCGGTGGCCTCGTCGATCAGCGGCGCCTGCCAGCCGCCGTACGGGAACCCGGCCGGGTCCTCGTCGGGGCCGCCGGGCGCCTGCCCGACGAGGTCGAGGGTCGTGAACAGCTCGATGTCGATGAGGCCCATCACTTACTCCCGATTCCTCGCAGATTCCTCACGGAGCACCCGCCGGCCGGTCGTGGAGCGCGCGGCCCGTGCCCGGAGACGCCACCCGGCCGGGACGCCGCACCGGCACTGCGGCTCACGATAGAGCACCGGACCCCGTCCGGCCCGCCCGGTTCGTCCGCGCCGCGATCCGGTCGCGCCACGCGTTCGGCACCGACCGCGGCGACGTGGACGTCGCCGCACCGGTGGCCGCGTGCGGTCCGACATTCCCGTCCGAACCTCGACCCAGCCGGCGGTGCACACGCATCACGGGGTCGGCTCTTCACGGCCTGTGGCCACCTGCTACGGCGTCCGGCCGGATCGATACCGACTTCAGTGACGCATCGCCGGCCGGAGCCGCCCTGAGGTCTATCGGCGATCGCGGGGGCTCGACCAGGGCGCGTATCGGGTCGTGATCAATGATCACCGCAGCCTGCGGGGCGGGTGCCCGTCTGGGATCCGGGGCCCCGGCTGCGTGCCCGCCGGGGCGGTGTGTCAGACGATGGCGAGCCGGTCCACCAGCAGCTCCACCCTGCGTTCGGCGTCCTCCGGCGGGAGCCGTCGCGCCCGGGTCAGGGTGGCCAGTCCGTGCAGGGCCGCCCAGAACGTCTCGGTGAACAATCCCGGGTGGACGCCGTCGCCGGCGACCTCGCTGAGGTTCTCCAGCAGGGCGGCGAAGGCGTCCTTCAGGGGTTCTGGGGTGTCCTCGTGTGCGAACGCCAGGCCGCCGTCGAGCTGGAACAGGGCGTCGTAGACCGCTGGGTTGCGTGCGGCGAATTCGAGGTAGGTGCGGGCGAGGGCGGCGACCCGGGCGCGAGGGCCGTCCGCAGCGCAGGCCGCGGCCCGCAGCGCCGCGGCCATTTCGGTGGCGCCTTGGAGGGCGACGGCGCCGATGATCTCGCGCTTGCCGCGGAAGTGGCTGTAGAGGACGGGCTGGCTGTATTCGATGCGCTCGGCGAGGCGGCGGGTGGTGACCGCGTCCCAGCCCTGCCGCTCGGCGAGTTCGCGGGCCGTCGCCACGATGAGGCGTTCGCGCTCCGCCCGTTCGCGTTGCTTGCGTTCTTGTACCGACATGATTCGATCCTAGCATCGCTAGACAATCAAGCGGCAGCAGTACTAGCGTTAGCTCATCATCTAGCAGCGCTAGATCCCAGGAGGGATCATCATGCTCAACGCACTCGAGGTCTTCACCACCGTGTCCGTCGGCGTGATGGTGGGGGTGGAGTTCTCCGTCGCCTTCGTCATCAATCCGATCCTCTACGGCCTCCCGGACGACAGCTGCCTGAGCGCCCGCGCCCACGGGGGACGGATGCTCGGCGCCGTGATGCCGGTCTGGTACATCACCTCGCTCGTCCTCGTCGCGGTCTGGGCCATCGCAGGACGGCACCACCACGGCACCGGCCTCGCCGTCACCGCCGGCGCACTGCTGGCCGTCAGCGTGATCATGTCGGTCCTGCTGCTCGTCCCGATCAACAACCGGAGCAAGACGTGGACCGCTGAGAACCGGCCCGCCGACTGGAAGCAGCAGTCGAAGCGCTGGGACCGCTTCCACTACGCCCGCGTCGCCGTCCTCATCGCCGCCTTCGCCGTGCTGGTCGCCGCCCTCGCCTGAGCCCGCACGAGCACGACGATCGCCCTCCCCTTCGCATGGCACAGCACGCCGACGCAGACCGCCGCGGTCACCGCACCGAGCACCTACGACCGGCCGAGCGGGCTCTGCGGCGCGCGGTCGGCGGGGCCCGGCACGAGGGGTGCGATGACGTGCCGGGTCGGGTTGGTGCCGCCGTCGTCGTCACCCGAGTTCACCGACGCGCGGATCGAACTCGTCGCCCAGGAGACCAGGCCGAGGAGGATGAAGACGACGAGCAGGCCGCGCCCGGCGCCGCTCAGGACGAGCGGGCGGGTGGCCGACACCGGACCGTCCGGCTCGCTTCCCGGCTCCTCTCCGAACAGGCGCTTGGGGTAGGCGGAGGAGAGCATCACCAGGTAGGCGGTGTAGCGCATCCGGTAGCGCAGGATCGCGGTCGTCGCCTCGTACAGCGGCTGCGGCATCCGGCCGAGGACCAGCACCACGAGCCAGCTGATGAACGACACCATCCACCACCCGGCGTTCACCAAGCCCTGCACGATCGAGGCCGGGATGACGAGGACGATGCGGAACAGGACGGCGAGCCGGTTCAGCTCGCCCGGGCGCAGCCCGACCTGCACCGGGTACTCGGGAGCCGCGAACCGGAACGGCGGGTAGCGGTCCACGGTGAGCATCAGGTACGCGGCGACGCGGGTGTCGTACGGGAGGAACGCGGTCAGGTAGTCCGCCACGAAGCCGGGCAGCCTGCCGAGCACCAGTGCTCCGAACCAGCCGATGACGGCGACGAAGAACGCCACCACCGACAGCACCCACACCACCACGAACTGGGGGATCAGCAGCAGGGCGCGCAGCAGCACCGTCCAGCGGTTCTGTGGTCCGGGAGCCGGCATGTCCAGCACCGGGAGCCACTCACGACTGACGGGGGCGGGGGGTGCCTGCCACATCCGGGCCTCCACGGTCTCGGGACGACGGGACCCGGCGGTCGGGCGCGGCCGGGCGCCCTCCGAAGATCGCAGCACCCCGCCCGCCCCGCGCGCCACGCTGCGCCGGACGGGTCAGCCGGCAGATGCGGGACGGCCCGGCCACCCCGACCTGCGGGCGTCCCGAGGCAGACCTCGGAAGGCGCCGCCCGCTCGGCGCGCGGGCTCCGCGAATGCCGGCCTGACGATCCGTCAGGCCACCGGGGGGCCTGGGAGGCCTCGCCTGGCCGGCGCCGCGCAGGAGATCGGCGCGGACGACCCGGGCGGTCCAGACCGGGAGCAGAGGCCCGAACCGCGAACTCGGCGTCCACCGTCAGCGGCCGACGACGCAGTGCGGCGACGGTCCCGTCCGGTCGGAGCCGAGCGGCAGGTGGCCCGGACCCACCGCGTCGCGGGGAGAGTCGTCGTCGCCGAACGGCACCTCACGAAGCGGGGACGCGATAGCGAGCGTCGCGACCTCGCCAGGGCGTGCCCGCAATTCGCGGCGGATCAGCGCGCGGCGTTGGGGTGCGTGCATCGCCGAATCCTCCCGGAAGGATCGCGATCGGGCGAGGCCGCCGAACGACGGTGGGTTCGACGGCCTTCAGGTGCGCCTCAGATCAGAGCCTTGGCCTGCCAGTACACGAACTGCTGGAGCGGGTCGCCGTCGAGCGACCACGGCCACGCGGTGACGGTGTCACCGATCATGCGGAAGGTGTCATCGGCCTCGCGCACGCGGCCGGCCTGGACCGCAGCGTAGGCGAGCAGGTTGAGGTCGGCCAGGGCCGCCGCGTGGCGCAGGCGGCCCTGGCGGGGCCAGGTGGCCAGTGCGGTGTCCAGTGCGCCGGCGGCCCGGATCTGCGTCCACTGGCGGCGGGCCATCAGCGCCTCGACGCCGCCCTTCGCCGTCGTGCGGGCGTGCTCGTCGACCAGAGCCGTCAGCTCGACGCCCACGACCGGCGCGGCCGGCGGCACCGAGGCGCGGAGCGTGTCCACGAAGTCCAGCTGGCTGCTGCGCGAGCCGCACTCCTCCGGCGACAGGTAGCGCAGCATCTGCAGGTAGGCCTCGCGGTTCCAGGGATCGCGCGCGGTCACCTCGGCCCAGACGGCGAACAGCTCGCGCGACTCGGCCCGCATCAGGCGCAGGATCCCGAGCAGTACCACCCAGGGCGCCGGATCGGCGGGAAGGGCGTCGGCGGCGCGGTAGCAGCACTCGGCGGACGCCCGGGCGTCCGCCATGCCCCCGGCCTGGCGGCCGCGGACCAGCTCGACCCACGCGTCGAAGACCAGCGGGTCCGCGCTGCGCGGGCGGCGCAGACGCCAGGAGCGGGCGAACGTCGACGGCGCGGCGGCTTCGGCGAGCACAGCGAAGCGGTGCCCGCGGCGGTCCCAGTCGGTGCCGGCCTCCTGAAGCAGCCGCTCGACCTGGTCGACCTGGATGTCGTCCGGCCCCAGCCGCCCGATGGAATTCAATTGTCGCCGCACGCGGCCGAGTTGGACGTCATCGAGTTCCGTCCGCACTCGCGGACCGGAAGCACGGAGCCTTCGGAATATCGACACGCGCCGCAGCGTAGGACCCGGGGGGAAAATCGGAAAGCCCCGAGAGCGAATTGTTATTCAACGGCGGGCGAGCCGGCACAGTGATTTTCATGAGAAAAATGATTGCGCGTCAGTAGCATTCATTCGCCGTTAGGGATTCCCGTCCGACCCGCGAGGGGGCATAGCGAGGGGGCAGCGGAACCGCGGACGAACACGGCGTGCCCGTGGGGCCGCAGCGCGGCTGCGGCCCCACGGGGGTGTGAGACGAGGGTCAGGAGGCGTTGAGGGCGGTGTCGTCGATCACGAAGCTGGTCTGGAGGGAGGCGTCCTCGGTGCCGGTGAACTTGAGGGTGACGCTCTGGCCGGCGAGGGAGGAGAGGTCGTAGGTGCGCAGGGTGTAGCCGTTGGCCGCGTTGACGTTGGAGAACGTGGCCAGGGTGGTGGAGTTGGCCTGGACGGTGAGCTTGTCGTAGGCCGTCGTGCCGGTCTCGGCAGTGTCGATGTGCAGCCAGAAGGAGAAGCTGGCCTTGCAGCCGGCCGGGATCCTGACGGTCTGGCTCAGGGTGTCGGTGTGGGCGCTGCCGTAGCCGTCCAGCCAGGCCTTCCAGGAGCCGGAGTGGGCCGGCTCGCTGGCGGAGTTGTCGATCACGCCCGCCGTCGCGGTCCAGGGCGAGGCGCTACCGGTCTCGAAGCCGGGGTTTCCGAGCAGCTGGCCACCGCCGACGCAGCTGCCGCCGCCCGAGGTGGAGACCGTCCAGGTGAAGGAGGTGGAGCCGGAGGCTTTGGTGGTGTCCTTCGCGGTGACCGTCACGTTGTAGGTCCCGGCCGTGGACGGCGTGCCGGTGATCAGGCCGGTGCCGGAGTTGATGGACAGTCCGGCGGGCAGGCCGCTGGCGCTGTAGGTCAGGGTCTGGCCGGTGGCGGAGTCGGTGGCGCCGATCTGCAGCGAGACGGCGGTGCCGACGGTGCCGCTCTGGCTGCCCGGGTTGGTGACGGTGACGGTGTTGCCGGTGCTGCCGCCGCCGCTCTTGAACGCCGTCAGGCCGTTGGGGGTGCCGAGGCCGGTCGGGCCGTCGTAGCCGGAGCCGGCCGTGCACAGGTAGCTCGGCGAGCAGGTGCCGTTGGCGCCGCTGGTCACGTCGTTCAGCGAACCGGCGTTCTGGTACGGGTACTTGGCCGGGACGTCGCCGGCGCCCGGGGTGCCGGCGTCGGCGTAGACGGCGGCGATGATCGGGGAGGACGCGCTGGTGCCGCCGTAGACGGCCCAGCCGCTGCCGCCGTAGGTCTGGTAGACCGCGACGCCGGTCGCCGGGTCGGCGACCGCCGACACGTCCGCGATGGTGCGGTTGGCGCAACCGCTGTCAGTCTGCCAGCTCGGCTTGGAGTCGTAGGCGGAGCAGCCGGAGCCGGCGCCGTTGCCGCCCGAGCTGGAGCCCCAGACGGACTCACTCCAGCCGCGGGCGCTGGAGTCGCGGGTGAGCGAGGTACCGCCCACGGCGGTGACGTACTGGGAGGCGGCCGGGTACTGGGCGCCGTACCCGGAGTCGCCCGAGGAGACGGTGATCGCCACACCGGGGTGGTTGAAGTACTGGCTGTCCGAGGCGGTGTCGGTCGAGTCCTCGGCGCCGCCGTAGCTGTTGGAGACGAACTTGGCGCCCTGGGCGACGGCCTGGTTCACCGAGGCGCCGAGGTCGGCCATGGTCGCCGAGTTGGCCTCGACCAGCAGGATGTGGGCGTTCGGGGCGACGGCGGAGACCATGTCGAGGTCGAGGGAGATCTCGCCCGCCCAGCCGCTGTCGGCGGTCGGGTAGCTGGTGCCGCCGTTCTGGTCGATCTTCTTGAAGCAGCCGTTGGCGGTGGTGCACGCGGGCAGCCCGTACTGCGTGCGGTAGGTCGCCAGGTCGGACTCGGCGCTGGGGTCGTCCTGGGCGTCGACGATGGCGACGGTCTGACCGGCGCCGCCGTTGGCCGACAGGCCGTAGGCGCTCTGCAGGTCGCTCGGGCCGAAGCCGGACGGCGTCGCGTTCGGCGAGACCGCGCTGAGCGAGAACGCGTGCGGCTGGACGACGTCGGTGCGCACCAGGGCGTCGCAGGCCATCTGGTGACGCTCGGTCGGCTTGGCGCACACGTGCTTGACGCCGGAGCCGGACGTGCTGGTCACGGCGTCGGCCGGCGCCGCGACGGCGAGGCCGGCGGCCACCACGGCACCGACCGCGAGCGTCGAGGCGGTGGCACGGAGTCCGCCGTGCCGCCGGGTGGAGCAAAGAAAGGTGTGCAACGGAGCCCTCCCATGTGGGGGTCGGGCCCTGGGCATGCGCGCAACGCCGCTGGGGGCGGCTCGTCGGGGCAGGCCCGGGGTTGAGGGGGAGATCGCGCACGTGCAGACGGCTGCCCTGACGTTCGGCGCAAGTCGTGGAAGGTCAGCCCGTAGGGTGACGGAGGGCCTGCCGATCCGGGGATGTTCTGGGCATGCCAATGGGGTGACGCTGAGCCTTCACGGCGTCAGCGCCAGAAAGGTAGCCAAGCGCGCACCGGCGAACAAGGGCGGTGTCCATGCCATGACCGAGGCTTGACCAGGCGGAATGTCGCCACTGGCGCGCTCGCGCCGCCTCCCCGACTGAGCGGCGGTTCACCTCGCACACGGAACGGCCGAGGTCCGAGGCGGGTTTGCTCCGCCGACCGGGTCCGGCGCGGCACCGACGACCAGGAGACGCGGTCGTGGACGAACGCACCTCGGCGGGCGGGCATGCGATCGTCCGTCCGGTGCCGACACCCCGTAGAACGTGCCGTCAACGCGCCTGGCCGGAGGCATGAACCGCGGGCAGGTCCTCGCCACGCTGGAGACGAACGGAACCGACACCGGACTCGACGCCAACGACATGTTCGTCGTGCTCTCGATGGACGGAACGGTCCGCTCCTGGATGGGCGGCGGGCACCAGGGACCGGGCAGTTTCAAACTCCCCGGCGGCTGGACGGCCAAGGTCACCAAGACCGGCGAGCTCCACTACCGCGCGCAGATCCTCGGCAACGAGAACGGGGTGGACGGCACGCTGGAGGCGAACCAGCACGACGCCGGCGCCGGCGCCGACGGCGTCTACATCGGGCTCACCGCCGGCGGCGAGATCAGCGCACACGAGTGAACCACCCGGGACCGAGCGCCCGCACCTGCCGTCCGCGAGCGCGTCGAAGCCTTCGCCCGCGTCGGGCCCGTCGATCTCTCCGGAGTCGGAGGGTGTCCGGCTCATACCGCCCGGAGCGCCGCCTCGCAGGCGCGGCACCGCCGGTCCGCGAGCGGGAGCGGGTACCAGGGGTCGCCGGGACGCATGGGCCG
The DNA here is from genome assembly GCF_055560875.1 of Kitasatospora sp. NPDC023118. Lineage (NCBI taxonomy): Bacteria > Bacillati > Actinomycetota > Actinomycetes > Kitasatosporales > Streptomycetaceae > Kitasatospora > Kitasatospora sp. NPDC023118. The sequence continues at coordinate 104,999 of NZ_JBVHHW010000014.1, read as the reverse complement.
GTAGTGGGAGTGCTCCATCACGTCGGTGTCAAGCCCGCACAGCGTGCGCGGCAACGGGTCCTCGGGGGCGTCCGGATCGGCGCCCGCGGCGTGCACCGCGAGCACCACCGGCTCCACGCCGTCGGGGCCGAGGGCCTCGTCCTGCTGCAGCTCGAACAGAACGATGATCGATGCCATGAGTCGAGGATCGGATGGTCCGGCCCGGTCCACACGCCGGGTGGGCCTTCCGTGGGCCGAGGCACGGCATCCCCCCACATCGGCCGCCGGGGCTCAGGCGCTGATCTCCACGGTGAGCACCGGGATCGCGTTCAGCTCGGGGTGGTGCCGGTAGTGCAGGGTGACCGGCCGGTGGTGGCGCTGCTTCGGGTTCAGCTCGACGACGTGGGCTGCAGGTGGCGTTGACGGAGCCCAGCTCCACGGGCCGCAGCAGGGTCCACATGCGGTCCACGGCCACGCCGTCTCGTCGCCGTGGCCGCGTTGGTCCCCCTCCGCTGTCGCCCTGTCAGGCCAGCCGGGCGGGAGTCGGGACCGCCCGGCGGTGTCACCCGGGTGCCGGGCCGTACTCGCGGTGGCGCCGAGCGGCCCGCACCGTGATGGGAGGGGTGACGACCGACAGGACGGTGCAGACGGATGGACGCGAACGACTCCGCTCCCCGCGTCGTGGTCGGTGTGGACGGCTCGCCGTCGTCGCACGCCGCGCTGCGCTGGGCGGTCCGGTACGCCACGCAGATCGGCGGGGTCGTGGACGCCGTGGGCGCGTGGGAGCCGCCGAGCCACTTCGGCTGGTCGGCGCCCGTGGTCGATGCCACCTTCGACCGGGAGCTGGCCGAACGACGGTTCGCCGACCAGCTCCACACCGTGCTCGGCGACGACCAACCGGTTCGGGTTCGACGGTCGATGGTGATGGGCGACCCCTCCGACGTCCTGCTGGACGCGTCGCAGGGCGCCGACGTGCTGGTGGTGGGCAGCCACGGCCACGGCGGGTTCACCCGGGCCCTGCTCGGCTCGGTGAGCACGCGCTGCGCGCAGCACGCCGGCTGCCCGGTGGTCATCGTCCGCGCGCGGTGACACGCCGGACGGACCGGACTGCTCCGACCGGCCCGGGCAGGATCGCCGCGTAACGGCGGTGGCCGCCCTGGCGCCGCGCCATGTCCCCTCCGTGGAATGGCTGTTGATCCGCACCGCCGCGCGCTGGACGGCCGCCGTCCGATCCCGGCAGGGCGGCTGACCGCGGGAGACCCGGTGGGCCGGGCGGCACGCCCGCGGGCGTTGCTCCGATGGGGTGCTCCGCCCCTCACACGGAGGGAGGATCGTGTCGGCCTGCCCGTGCACAGCGGGCGTTTCGCACTAGGTTGCCCGATATGGACGGCAACCAGGGTGACGACAGGCCTGTGGACCGCGTGCCGGACCGCAGTGCGTGGCTGCGGACGAGCACGCCGGAGCCACCGGCCGGTGAGCGCGCCGCGCGGGCCGTCGACCGGCGGCTCCCGCTGATGGAGGCGGGCAAGGAGCTGCTGCGCAAGGTGTTTCCGGACCACTGGTCGTTCCTGCTGAGCGAGCTGGCGCTGTACAGCTTCGTCGTCCTGTTGCTGACCGGGGTCTTCCTCACCTTCTTCTTCAACCCGAGCATGGGCGAGATCGACTACCAGGGCTCCTACCTGCCGCTGCGCGGGGTGCGGATGTCCGAGGCCTACGCCTCGACGCTGCGGATCAGCTTCGAGGTGCGCGGCGGCCTGCTGGTCCGCCAGATCCACCACTGGGCCGCGCTGCTGTTCGTCGCCTCGATCTGCGCGCACCTGCTGCGGGTGTTCTTCACCGGCGCGTTCCGCCGCCCCCGCGAGCTGAACTGGGTGATCGGGGTGACGCTGTTCAACCTCGCGCTGCTGGAGGGGTTCTCCGGCTACTCACTGCCGGACGACACCCTGTCGGGGACCGGCCTGCGGATCGCCGAGGGCGTCCTGCTGTCCGTGCCGATCGTCGGCACTTACCTCAGCTTCTTCGCCTTCGGCGGCGAGTTCCCCGGGCACGCGATCGTCCCGCGGCTGTTCACCGTGCACATCCTCCTCGTGCCCGGCCTGCTGCTGGCGCTGATCGGGGCGCACCTGACCCTGGTGGTCGTGCTGAAGCACACCCAGTGGGCGGCGCCGGGCCGGACCAACCGGAACGTGGTGGGGCTGCCGTTCTTCCCGCAGTTCCTGGCCCGCACGACCGGCCTGGCGTTCACCGTCGCCGGTGTCCTGGCGCTGTCCGCCCTGCTCGCGGAGATCAACCCGATCTGGCGGTACAGCGCCTACCGGCCCGACATCGCCGGAGCGGGCGCGCAGCCCGACTGGTACATCGGGTTCATCGAGGGGGCCCTGCGGCTGATGCCGGCCGCGGAGACCGGGGTGCTGGGGCACACGGTGTCGTGGAGCGCGTTCCTTCCCGCGCTGGTGGTGCCCGGCCTGCTGTTCGGGGCGCTGTACGCCTACCCGTTCGTCGAGCGGTGGCTGACCCCGGGCGACGGGGAGCACCACCTGTGCGACCGGCCGCGCGACAAGCAGACCCGCACCGCGCTGGGGGTCGCCGGGGTCGTCTTCTACACGGTGCTGCTGATCGCCGGCGGCAACGACGTGATCGCGTACGCCTTCGGCCTGTCGGTCAACGCCCTCACCTGGGTGCTGCGGGCGGCGCTGGTCCTGCTGCCGCCGCTCGCCTTCGTGCTCACCCGGCGGCTCTGCCTCGCTCTGCAGGCCCGGGACCGCACCCGGCTGCTGGAGGGCGACGCGACCGGCCGGATCGACCAGTCGCTCTACGGCGGATTCCACGGGAGCAGCCGCCCGGTGCCGGCGGCCGAGCGCTACACGATGGTGGTGCGCGACGCGCCCCAACCGCCGAGCGCCCCGGTGGGAGCGCCGCGAACGGAGCGGGTGCGGGCCGCGCTCGGTGCCTGGTACTACGGCGACCGGGTCGCCCTTCCCGTCCTGGAGCAGGAGGAGGTCCGGGTCGAGGCCGTCCTCACCCCGCCGGCCCACCCCCGGCCCCCGGAACCGCCCGCCGCCCCTCGAACCGGCCCGCTGGGCCGGCTGCTGCGGAGGGTCAGGCCCCGCCGTCGCCGTGGTCGCGGTACTGGAAGATGAAGCCGAAGACGGCGAGTGCGAGCACCACCGCGCCGCAGACGATCAGCCACCGGGCGAACACCAGGCCGAGTGCGAAGACGGCCAGGCCCGCCGCCGCGAGCACGGGGTAGCCGCTGCGGGCCGGGAAGAAGCCCAGCGGGCCGGCGGTCTCCGCGATCTCGGCGTCCTTGCGGTCCTGGGCCCGGCCGCCGCCGCTCCGCTGGTGCTGGACGAACCAGAACAGCGCGACCAGTCCCGACATCAGGAACGCCACCGTCAGGATCGCCTTGCCGGCCGGCTCACGGGCCCAGAAGCCGTAGACGACTCCGGTCACCGCGAAGAACGCCGTCATGACGGCGAACAGCCACCCCTCGGCCCTCACCGCCCGTTCCCCCGTCCGTCCCGGCGGCCGTACGGCAGGTCCGCTCCGCCGCTCGACTCCGCTTCCGTCGGCACCTCCGGGTGGTGCAGGTCGAACGCCGGGGACTCGGAGCGGATCCGGGGCAGCGCGTGGAAGTTGTGGTCCGGCGGCGGACTGGAGGTGGCCCATTCGAGTGACCGGCCCCAGCCCCACGGGTCGTCCTGGGTGATCCGGGTGCCGTGCCGGGTGGTCGTCCAGACGTTGTAGAAGAACGGCAGGTTGGAGACCCCGAGCAGGAACGCGCCGATCGAGGCGACCACGTTGAGGGTGGTGAAGCCGTCCGCGTCCAGGTACGTCGCGTAGCGGCGCGGCATCCCCTGGGCGCCGAGCCAGTGCATCACCAGGAAGGTGGTCTGGAACCCCGTGAACAGGATCCAGAAGTGCACCTTCCCCAGCCGCTCGTGCAGCATCTTCCCGGTCAGCTTCGGCCACCAGAAGTAGAAGCCCGCGAAGGTCGCGAACACGACCGTCCCGAACAGGACGTAGTGGAGGTGGGCCACCACGAAGTAGCTGTCGGTGACGTGGAAGTCGATCGGCGGCGCGGCGAGCAGCACCCCGCTCAGGCCGCCGAACAGGAAGGTCACCAGGAACCCGATCGACCACAGCATCGGGGTCTCGAAGGACAGCGAGCCCTGCCACATCGTCCCGATCCAGTTGAAGAACTTCACCCCGGTGGGCACCGCGATGAGGAAGGACATCATCGAGAAGAACGGCAGCAGCACCTGCCCGGTGGCGAACATGTGGTGGGCCCACACCGACATCGACAGGGAGGTGATGGCGATGGTCGCACCGATCATCCCGTAGTAGCCGAACAGCGGCTTGCGGCTGAAGACCGGGATGATCTCGCTGACGATGCCGAAGAACGGCACCGCGACGATGTACACCTCCGGGTGGCCGAAGAACCAGAACAGGTGCTGCCACAGCAGCGCCCCGCCGTTCGCCGGGTCGAAGACGTGCGCGCCGAACTTGCGGTCCGCCTCCAGCAGCAGGAGGGCGGCGGTGAGCACGGGGAAGGCCAGCAGCACCATGATCGACGTGAACAGCACGTTCCAGGTGAAGATCGGCATCCGGAACAGGGTCATGCCCGGCGCCCGCAGGCAGGTGATGGTGGTGATGAAGTTGACCGAGCCCAGGATCGTGCCGAGGCCGGCCACCACCAGGCCGAGCGCCCACAGGTCCGGGCCCGTCCCCGGCGAGTGCTCCGCCCCGTTCAGCGGCGCGTAGGCGAACCAGCCGAAGGCGGGCGCCCCGTACGCGGTGAGGAAGCCGCTCAGCACGATCAGCCCGCCCAGCAGGAAGGCCCAGTAGGTGAAGGCGTTCAGCCGGGGGAAGGCCACGTCGGGCGCGCCGATCTGCAGCGGCATGATCGCGTTGGCGAACCCGGCGAAGGTCGGGGTGGCGAACAGCAGCAGCATGATCGTGCCGTGCATGGTGAACATCTGGTTGTACTGCTGATTCGACAGGAACCCGGTGTCCGGGCCCATCAGCTGAGTCCGCATCAGCAGCGCCATCAGGCCGCCGACCAGGAAGAACCCGAAGGCGGTCGCCAGGTAGAGGTTCCCGATCACCTTGTGGTCGGTGGTGAACAACCAGCGCAGCAGCGTGCTGCCACGCCGGACGCGGACCTCTGCGCGCGACGGCGCGGTGTCAGACGCACTCATGGAACCTCCGCAGCGGAGCCGATGACGCACCCCCCGGGCCCGTCGTCCGCCACGGAGTACGCGGCTTCGCGCGCCGGGAGCGACCCTAGCGTCGGCGGACCGGTGCGCCGGGGCGCCACGCTGCGTGATCGCGGTCGCGGTTGTCGCCGGTCCGCCGTCCGAGTGCGGATCCTTCCGGTCCGGGCGCACGCTGGTGTGGACCGCCCGTCACCTCCGACGCACCACCGGGCAGAGCCGGGAGGAACCCGCCGTGGCCGCACAGATCGCCTACCGGCGGATCTACGAGGAGTCCTCGCCCCAGGACGGGCAGCGGGTCCTCGTCGACCGCGTCTGGCCGCGCGGGATGAAGAAGGAGGACGCGCACCTCGACGAGTGGCTGCGCGACGTCGCCCCGTCGACCGAGCTGCGCCGTTGGTACGGCCACGACCCGGACCGCTTCGCCGAGTTCCGCCGCCGCTACCTCGCGGAGTTGCGCGACGCCGAACACCACGAGGCCGCCGGCCATCTGCGCGATCTCGCCGCCCACGACACGCTCACCCTCCTGACCGCCACCAAGGACGTGGACCACAGCCAGGCGGCCGTGCTCGCCGAGTGGCTGGCGAAGCGGAAGCGCTGAGCGGGGCCTGCCGCCTCAGCGACGTGCCGGTGCTTCGGCCGACCCCGTTGTCCGGGCACACCGGCACTGACACGATGGCCAAATGCGCATACTGATCATGGGCGGCACCAGGTTCGTCGGACTCCACTTCGCCCGGACGGCGCTCGCCGCCGGGCACGAGGTCACCGTGCTCCACCGGGGCAGGTCCGGCGCCCACCTGCTGCCCGACGCCACGCACCTGATCGCCGACCGCGACGACGACCTGTCCCTCCTGCGCGGCCTCGGCTGGGACGCCACCGTGGACGTCAGCGCGTACTTCCCCCGCCAGATCCGGCAGCTGGCCGCCGCGCTCGACCCGGGCGCCGCCGGACGCTACCTGCTGGTCTCCTCCATGGCCGTGTACGACACCCCCGGCGCCCCGGCGTTCACCGAGGACGCCCCGCTGCTGCCCGCCGACGGCCCGGAGGCCGAGGTGGTCACCCCCGCCAGCTACGGCCCGCTCAAGGTCCAGTGCGAGCGGGCGGCGCGCGAGGCCTTCGGCCCGGACGTCCTACTGGTGCGCCCGACCTACGTGATCGGCCCCCAGGACTACACCCGTCGTTTCGACTACTGGGTGCAGCGCCTCGCCCGGGGCGGCGAGGTCCTGGCCCCGGGCCGGCCCGACGCACCCGTCCAGGTCGTCGACGCCCGCGACCTCGCTGCCTGGATGCTCGCACTGCTGGAACGGGGTGCCTCCGGCGCCTACCACGCCGCGACTCCCCCGCCCTTCACCATGGGCGGGCTGCTGGACGCCGTCGCCTCGGCGGTCGCCCCGGCCGGGACCACCCTCACCTGGGTGGACGACGACTTCCTGCGGGCGGCCGACGTCCCGGACGGCGCGCTGCCGCTGTGGACCACCAACCCGCTGGTGCGGGCCACCAGCACCGCCGACCCCGCTGCCGCCCTCGCCACCGGGCTCGTGCTGCGCCCGGTGGCCGAGACCGCCCGGGACATCGCGCCGTTCGACCCGCTGCCGCAGACGCTGACGCCGGATCAGGAGGCCGACCTGCTCGCCGCCTGGAACGAACGGCTCGGGACGGTGCCCCGTCAGGTGTGAGCCTCGATGAAGGCGGTCACGCTCCGCACGTACTCGGCCGGATGGGTGACGTGGGGAAAGTGGCCGGCGACCAGGGACTCGTGGGGTGCCCGCAGGCGGCACCCCACGGGGCCCGGAGGGTCAGCCGCAGGCGGTGAACCGCGGCGTCCGAGCACCACCGCCGCCGTCAGCGGGACGGTCGCCGCGGCCAAGCCGATCGGCGCCGAGGATCCATACCTGCACCTCGTCGCACGCCACCCGGCGGACCCGGCCACCCGCCGGGCGGTCGCGCGGGCCGCCGCAGGGCACGGCGACGCCGCAGACCACGTGTGAACCGGGCCGAAGCGGGCACACGCCGGAATCGAACCATCCGCTCTCCACGGGAGGCCGATTCCGATGCTTCTTCTCGTCCTCGTCCTGTTGCTCGCGATCATCCTGGGCGGGGTGGGCTTCGCCGTCCACGCACTGTGGTGGGTCGCGCTCGTCGTGCTGGTGCTGTGGATCCTGGGCTTCGTGTTCGCCGGGGGCGGTCGGGGCGGTGGCCGATGGTACCGATGGTGACCACCGATGGTGGCACGCTCCCCCGGCCTCGGCGAGGCAGCCATAACCGGTCTGCTACCGGCCTACCACCTGCCGTCACCGCAGCAGCACGGCCAGCAGCTCCGCGAGGGTCGGGCCGGCGTCGGCCGGGTGGCGCAGTTGCTTGCCGCCGATCACGTGGTAGTGGTTGACGCGCCCCTGGCGCTCATGGGTGAGGTAGCCGGCCTGTTCGAGGTCGGCGATGATTCGCTGCACGGCCCGTTCGGTGAGCAGGCAGCGGGCGGCGATGTCGCGCACTCTGATGCCGGGGTCCCGCGCGATCTGCACCAGTACACGGGCGTGGTTGGTGAGGAAGGTCCATCCCAGACCCTCCGGCCGGTCGGTCATGGTCTCAGCCTACGACCAAGTTTTCGTGCTCACGGAAGCACGAAAGCGGAGACGCGCATCGGGCATCACCCATTGAGGCAGGTGGATCGCCGACTCCGTACGCCCACGGTGTGCCTGATATCGGCCCGGCAGTGGAGCAGCCATCGCCTCTTCGGGGGAGCAGCCATCGCCTCTTCTGAGGGCGACGGCACGCTGCTGGGGGCTGCTGGGGCGGGTGCGCACGCGAGCCGGACTGGACGTCGTCACTCATCGTCGTCACTCGTCGTCACTCGTCGTTGTCGCGGTCGGCGGCCGACCGGTCGCCGTAGCGCGCCTGCCACTCTCGGGCGCGGGCGTTGTGCCACTCCACGCCTTGCTCCGCCTGACGCTCGGACAGTCCGCTCAGCCGGGCCACCACGCTGAGCGGGACGGGTCCGTCGTACGCGGCGAGCGCCCGGCAGACCTTCCCGGCCCACTGCTCCTCGGGGACGAACGGGCGGTGGCGGTAGTGCTCGACCAGGAGGGCCAGGTGGTCCACTGAACAAGCCAGAAGCACCCGTTTCCCGTCCAGGTCCGATTCGGTGGGGTGGAGCGCCGAGGAGTCCGGCACCAGCGCGCTGAGCACGTCGGGACCGGCGACGATCCGGCCGCAGTGGTCGCACAGGTCGAACGCTTCCGCGTCGTCGGCGGACGGGCCGTCCGCCGGGGGTCCGAAGTCCTCCATACCGCGCGCCTACCCCGCCCGGGCCGGACCAATCCGGCCGGTGCGAGCCGCACCGGCCGGGCAGGTGCGTCAGCACCCTGGGCAGGCGGCTGACGCCGCCGATGCCGGTCCGCCGGTGGTTGTGGCGGTCGTCCAGCCGGGTCACGGATTGGACGCCTCCATGAAGCCCGGGAACTCCTCGAACCGGGTCCACCGGTTGTAGGCGGCGTGCAGGGGGACGACGACGTCGACGGACTCCTTGACCATGCTCATCCGGGCCTGCTCAGGTGCTGCGGCCAGGCCGTTCCGGCCGAGCCTCGTGTGTTCCCGATCGGCGTCGGCACAACCATCCCACCGGGTCCGCCCCGGTGGCCCGCGGTGGTCTCCCGGGGTTGCATGGGATGACCGAGCCCCGAGACCCGGAGGTCATCGTGTACGAGATGTGGGCCGAGCAGGACCCGGCAGTGTCGCCGCCCGGACTGGTGTGGCACGTGGTGGCCAAGGACGACGCGACGGCGTCGCTGTGCGGGCGGGTCCTCGAACCCTCGCAGCGGGTCGTTCCATCGGACGGCGGTACCGGCCCGGCGCTGCCGGACCGGTACTGCGACCCGTGCCTGGTCAACGTCAGGGAGGCGCTCACCGCAGCCGGCCGGTGACGAGCCGGCTGCGGTGAGCACCTGGAGGTGGCACCGTCTGGCGTTTCCCCCGCGCGGCACACCCCGCGACCGGTGGGGCCGGTGGCCGCCGCCCATGCCGGACCCGGACGGGGCCGACCTGAGGCGGCGCGCCGCCGAGCGCCAGTGGCCGGCTTTGTGGCACCGCGGCGTCTACCGGGCACTGCTCGCCCGGACGTAGCAGGATGTGAACCATGACGGTCGACACGATCACGTCCAGGTTGCTCTCCGAGCACGGCCGGACGTACGCCGAGGAGGCCGGCATCACGCTGCGCGACAAGCCCTCACCGCTGTACCGGCTGCTGGTCCTCACCGTGCTCTGCTCGATCCGCATCAGCGCCGGGACCGCCACCAGGGCGGCCCGGGAGCTGTCTGCCGCCGGGTTCCGGACGCCGCGCGCGATGGCCGACTCCGGCTGGCAGGACCGGGTGGACGCGCTGGGCCGGGCCCACTACGTCCGGTACGACGAGAGCACCGCGACCGCGCTCGGCGAGGGGGCGCGGCTGGTGCTCGACCGCTGGCACGGCGACCTGCGCCGGATGCGGGACGAGGCCGGCGGCGACCCGGGCGCCCTGCGCGAGCTGCTGCGGGAGGTCCCGCGGATCGGACCGGTCGGCGCGGACATCTTCTGCCGGGAGGTCCAGGCGGTGTGGCCCCGGCTGCGCCCGTACTTCGACGACCGGGCGTGCGCGACGGCGAAGGACCTCGGACTGCCGCACACGCCGGACGGCCTCGGCCGGCTCGTCCCGTCGGCGGATCACGCCCGGCTGGCCGCCGCGCTGGTCCGGGTCAGCCTGTCGAAGGGCGCGCTGGAGGAGCTCCGGGCCGCGTGACCAGCACGCCTTCCGAGGTTGCACCGGGCCCGGCCCGGTAAGCCGCTCCCACGAAAAGCGGAGGAATCCGCCGAGGAACCGACGCCGCCATGACCGAGTTCCGCTACTACCTGTCCAGCGAGGAACTCACCCCAGCCCGACGGACGGCCCCCCGCAACGCGGCGATCCGCTGCGGGGGGCCGGAAACGCCTACCAGGGGAAAGGTCAGCCGACTCCCTCCGGTTCGTCGGCCCAGCCGGGGGCGTCGCGGTCCTCCAGCTGCTCACGAAGCCAGGTCAGCGTGGCGCTCAGCAGCCGGGAGACGTGCATCTGGGAGACGCCGATCTGGTCGGCGATGTCGGACTGGGTGCGGCCCTCCCAGAAGCGGAGCCTGAGGACCCGCTGTTCGCGCTCGGGCAGTCGGGCGAGGAGCGGGCGGACGGCGGTGCGGAAGTCGGCGAGTTCGATGCCGGGGTCGCAGCTGCCGAGCCGGTCGAGCATCGCGCTGCCCGTCTCGTCGGTGGTCTGCTCGCGCAGCGCGTCCAGGGAGCTGGGGCGGTAGACCCGGCTCGCGACCAGCCCTTCGGTGGCCTGCTCGACGGTCAGGTGCAGGTCCTCGGCGATCTCCTCGGGCTGCGGGAGGCGGCCGAGCTCCTGCTCCAGCCGGTCCGAGCCGCGAGCCACCGTCAGGTACAGCTCCTGCATGCTGCGCGGGACCCGCACCGGCCAGGAGGTGTCGCGGAAGAAGCGCTTGATCTCCCCGGCGATGGTGGGGATGGCGTAGGTGATGAACTCGACGCCGCGGCCTGGATCGTAGCCGTCGACGGCCTTGATCAGTCCGATCGTGCCGACCTGCAGGATGTCCTCCATGTCCTCCGCGCGGTGCCGGAAGCGGGCCGCGATGAACCGGACCAGGGGCATGTTGAGTTCGATGATCGTGGCGCGCACGTAGCTGTAGGCGTGCGTCTCCCGGGCGAGCCCGGCCAGGCGCTCGAACAGCGCGTCGCTGAGTTCACGCGCCTCGGTCTTGCCCATCGAGCGCAGTTCGGCTTCGGTGGGTCTCGGCGGCAGGTCGGGCGGGGTGCCCGAGGGGACGACGACGTCCTGGTCACCGCGGTCAGCTGTTTCCAGCGGAATGGACACTGGCTTCTCCTGGCATCGGGGGAACGCCCGGCAGCACCCACAGGCTCGCGCTCACGCGTGGGAGGGGATTCTTCCGCAGGGCCTCCGCCGGGTTCTTCAGAGGCCTCGGTGGCACCCGATCGGGGTGCCGGGCGGCCGGTCACTGCCCGACTGCCGCATGGATGTCCTACCCGAACACACGACATCGAATTCATGTTTTAGACGGTTTTCTATGATTTGTCCGGGTACACGCGTTTCAGGGAACCACCGTGACCACGGGAGGAGGGGCGGTCATGCCCCGAGGATCCAGCCCCAAGCGGGAGCGCCAGTACGAGCACATCAAGGAGAGCGCGCTCGACCGGGGCGAGAGCGAGAAGCGGGCCAAGGAGATCGCGGCCCGGACGGTCAACAAGGAACGCGCCCGGCACGGGGAGTCGAAGAGCGCCAGCCGCAGTTCGACCCACGACATGTCATCGGGCCGGCGCGGCGGCCAGCGCTCCCACAAGGGCTCACAGGGCCCGACCTACGACCAGCTGTACAACGAGGCCAGGCACCGCGACATCAAGGGCCGCTCGAAGATGAACAAGCGCGAGCTGGCCAACGCGCTGGGCCGCTGAGCGAGCCCTGCACGCCACCGACGAGGTTCCGTTCCCCACGCCCGAGCCCTTCCCGGACCCCGATCCGGCACCACGGCCGGAACCACATCCCGGGCAACGCTGACGGTCCGTCAACCCAGCGGGTCGCCGCAGCCGGGAGCGCGGTGGTCGAGCGGGGACGACACCTCCAGGTCGAGCGGGGACGACACCTCCAGCCAGACCGACTTCCCACCGCCCTCGGGCGCGCAGCCCCAGGCGCGGGCGAGTCGGTCGACCACCCGCAGGCCGTGCCCGCCCGGCCGCCCCGGCTCGGCGGCCGGGCGCAGCCGCGGCGGCACCGGGCTGGCGTCCGTGACCTCCACCCGCAGCCGGGCGCCGTCCCAGAACAGCCGCAGCTCGCGCGGCCCCCCGGGGGCGTGCAGGCAGGCGTTGGTGACCAGCTCCGAGACCATCAGCAGGACGTCCTCGGCGGCGGCCAGCTGCTCGTCGTCGACGGCGGGCAGCCACTGCCAGGACCGCAGCGCCTCCCGGCTGAACTCACGGCTGCGCTGCACCGCGCCGTCGATACCGGCGAACGCGAGCCGTCTGGTCTCCCCGGCGATCGCCCGTGGTCCTCGCCCGACGCGGTCCATGGCCGGCCCCTTCACCCCGATCCCGGGGTCTCGTCCGGGTCCTCGGACGGCCGGACGGGCGGGTTCAGCGCCGACTTGAGATCGACCACGATCCGCTCGGTGCCGTCATCCCCGGGGGCGGCGAGCGCGGTACGCGGCCCGTCCGCCGAGTCGTGCTCCAGCTCCCCGGCGACAGTGACGATTCGCACCGGTCCGTCGCGGTCCACCGCGACGCGCAGACCGCCGCTGTCCTGCTCCCCCGCGGCCCCGCTGGACTCATCGGCCGGCCGTGGCATGGCGCGCTCCCTGACCGGTGGGGACGGCGAGGTGCCGTCCCGACCATCATGCGGCGCGGCGCGGACGGTCGGGCACCCAAGGGCCGTCCCGGGTGCGGCCGGACACGCCACATGCTCCTCGTCCATGCCCCGCGTTTGCCCGATCCCCGCGCGGCTACACGCGCCTACGTACAGGAGGCGGAGACGTTTCGGCGGCGCCCGCCCGGCAAGACGCCCGCCATGACGATCAACCTGCGTTCGAAGCACGAGGCGGCGGCCCGGGCCGAGGAACCGGAGCCGCACGAGCCCCCGACTGAGCCCGCCGGGCCGATCATCGGAGGTTTCGGCTCCGCCGTCCGGCGAACGGGTGGTCCGGTACCGCGATCGCGCGTCCGGCGGCGTTGCGCGCGGCACGTGCCCGTCGACCGGACGGTAGACCTGGGGCGCCCGCCTCGGCGGCGGGCGCCGCAAGGGCCTGTCACGAGGGTGGTGCGATGCGGACGGCGGTCGAGCCCCTGCTCCGGTGGGGGGTGTTGCTGTTGCTGAACACCGTACTGATCAGCTCGGTGACACCGCTGGAGGTGGCGGTCGGCGGCGGCATCGCGCTCCTCGGCACGGTCGGCGCCGTCGCGGTGTGGCGCGCTTCGGGGGCCGCCACCGGCGGAGCGGCCCGACTCGCGAAAGCGATCTGCGGATCAAGCCCGGCCCTCGTCAGGGAGGCACCCTGTGGACCTGAACGGCGCCGGACCAGACCGGCGCCCCCAGCACCCTCGGCCACTCGGCAGCCGCCCGCCCCGGGTGGCGCTCCGCCGCGCCCGTCGCGCGGTGCCCGGGGAGCGCGTCCCGTCCGGGCTGCGGACCGCCGCCGGGTACACCTGGCGGCTGGGGCTGCTCGGCGTGGCCGCGTACCTGGCCGTCGCCGTCCTCGGCGAGCTCCAACTCCCGGTGATCGCACTGTTCCTGGCCATGGTCATCACCTCCGTCCTGCGCCCGCTGGTCGACCTCCTCGCCCGGGCGCTGCCCCGCTCGCTCGCCGTCCTGATCGCCTTCGTCCTCGCCGTCGTGGTCGTCGGCGGGGTCCTGGCACTGGTCGGCACGAACGTCGCCGACGAGTGGAACCGGCTGGGCAACGAGCTGCGCGGCGGCCTCGGCCGGATCGACCAATGGCTCACCCGCGCCCCCTTCCACCTGCGACCCGGCACCGTTACCGGCCTGCGGGCCAAGATCGAGGCCTTCGTCTCGGCCCACCGCTCGGCGCTGCTGAGCACCGCGCTCAGCGGGGCGAGCCGGGCCGTCGAGCTGGTCACCGGACTGGCCCTCGCGGTGTTCTGCTCAGTGTTCTTCCTGCACTCCGGCGACCGGATGTGGTCCTGGGTCCAGCGCCAACTCCCCGCCCGCGTCCGCCCCGTCCTGGGCCGGGCCGGAAGCGCCGCCTGGCGCACCTTCGCCGGGTACACCCGCGGCGTGCTGATCGTGGCGGCGGTCAACGCCGTACTGGTCGGCATCGCCCTGGCCCTGCTCCGGGTGCCGCTGGTCCTGCCGCTGATGGTGCTGGAGTTCGTCGCCGCCCTCATCCCGCTGGTCGGCTCCCCCATCGCGCTGGCCGTCGCCGCCCTGGTCGCCCTGGCGGCACGCGGGCCGGTGGTCGCGCTGCTCGTCCTCGCCCTGATCGTCGTCATCGGCCAGATCGAGGGCCACCTGCTGCACCCGCTGGTGCTCGGCTGGTCGGTGCGCATCCACCCAGTGGCCATCGCGCTGTCGGTGATCGGTGGCGCCGTCCTGGCCGGGGTGCTGGGCGCGGTCGTCGCCGTCCCGGTGGTGTCGGTCGCCTGGGCGGCGCTCACCGAACTACGGGAGGGCGGCGAGCCGGCCGACCCACCCGGGCCAGGGCGCGATGCCCCTGCGGTGGGCGACCAGCCGCGCCGCTCCCCACGCGATCGACGGCGCCCACACGACGCTGAAACCCGCGATCACGGCGGGTGAGTGCACGGTGGCGCTGACCGGCAGCAGGGTCGTCGACGGGGCCGCCAGCACCGGGAACATGCCCCCGGCCCGTCCATCCGCGCCACCTCCCACCGCGCGGCTGCCCGCTCCGCGGGCCGCGTGACGCCTCGGACGGATGGGAACCGGCCAGCTGGGTAGCCGATGAATGTCAGGACCATCCGGCCGCAACGGGCCGAACCCGCCAGGAGGAAGGGATGACTGCGAGATTCCCGGACCGAAGCATCGCCGGGCACCGACTCGCCCGGGCCGTCGCCCCCCTCCTCGACGGCCATACCGACGGCGGGGTCGTCATCCTCGGCCTGGCGCCCGGTGGACTACCGGTCGCCGCGGAGATCGCCGGGGCCGTCGACGCCCCGCTCGACGTCACCGTCGTGAGCCACCTCAAGGTGCCCGGCCACGACCGGCCCGTCGGCGCCATCGCGGACGGCGACCCTCCGCTGTTCGACCGGGACGCGCTGAAGAGCCTCGGGGTCACACCGGCGGAGGTGGCCGAGAGCGTGCAGCGGGAGCGGGCCGAGGTCCACCGCCGCGAGTCGATGTACCGCCGGGGCCACGACCAGGTCCCCCTGCGCGGGCGCACGGCGGTTCTGGTCTCCGACGGCCTGATCGACCCCCTACCGGCCCGCGCCGCCGTTCTGGCCGTCGCGGGCTGCCACCCCAAGCGAATACTCCTCGCGGCACCGCTCTGCGACGCACGCATCGCCGCCGACCTCCGCCGCGACGTCGACGCCCTCGTCTGCCTCCATCTGCCCCGCTACGCCCACGCCGCCGGCCCGTGGTACGAGGACTTCCGCGAGGTCACCGACCGCGAGGCGGCAGGGCTCCTGTGACACCGCCCGGCCCCTCACCCCCGGCACACCGCGATCGCCAGGATCTGCGCCGGGGCTTGGCCCGGGTTCACCTGGGCCTGGATCCTCAAGGCCTCGCCTCACCAGTCGGCGCCGGTGAACGATCGCTGCCGCCAGGGCGGTAGGCGAGGAGGGCGAGCGCGAGGGCGGCGCCGACGGTGCCGGAGACGAGCAGGGGCATGTGGCCGTCGTCGCCCCAGGCGAGGCCGGCCCAGAGGCCGGCGGCCAGGACGCCGGCCCCGGTCAGACACTGGTAGACGCCCTGGGCGGTGCCCTGGGCCTGGTCGGGGACGATGCCGGAGATCCAGGCCTTGCCGACGCCGTCGGTGCAGGCGTTGAAGCCGCCGTAGAGGGCGAGGACGGTGAAGATCTGCCAGGCCTGGTGGGCGTAGGCCAGACCGAGATAGCCGATGGCGAAGAAGACCAGGCCGACGGCGTAGACGGCCCGCCGAGGCAGGAGGTCGGACAGGGCGCCGGCGGGGTACGAGGCAACGGCGTAGGCGAGGTTGTAGAGCGCGTACGCGGCGAACACCTCGACGGTGGACAGCCCTACCTGGTGGGCCCGCAGGAGCAGGAGCGAGTCGGGGAAGTCGGCCAGCGCGAACAGGGCGAGGAGACCGGTGACGCGCCAGTAGCGGGCCGGCAGTGATCGGCACGGCGCCGCGTGGCGGGCGCCGGGCGCGAGTGCGGCTTCGGGCTTCGAGCGGGGGTGGGCGGGGTCGGCGACCGCGTGGGTCAGCAGCACGCTGAGGACGGCGGGGATCACGGCGATCCACAGCAGCGGACGTAGGTGGTGGTCGAGCGCCACGTAGAGGCTCAGCCCGATGAGCGGGCCGACGACGGCGCCGGCCGTGTCGGCGGCGCGGTGGAGGCCGAAGACCCGGCCGCGCTGCGACTTCGGGACACCGTCGACGAGGAGGGCGTCGCGCGGTGCGGAGCGCAGGCCCTTGCCGAGGCGGTCGGTGACCCGGGCGAGCAGGACGACGGGCCAGGCGGTGGCGAGGGCGATGAGGAGTTTGCCGAGCGCGGCGAGGCCGTAGCCGGCGGCGATGAGGGGCTTACGGGGGAACCGGTCGGCGAGGCGTCCGGCGGCGAGCTTGGTGAGCGAGGCGGCGCCCTCGGCGAGGCCCTCGATCGCACCGACCACGGCGGGCGGGGCGCCGAGGATGGTGGTGAGGAAGATCGGCAGGATCGGGTAGAGCAGTTCGCTGGCGGCGTCCTGGAGGAAGGAGACCCCGCACAGCACCTTGACGTTGCGGGTCAACCAGCCGGTGGGCGGCGTGGGTTCGGTCATGCTGCGGGACCTCCGGGAAGCGTCCGAGCGCCGGGAGATCCGTATCGGACTGATGGTGGTCACGGTAGACCGTCGGCCGCCGCCGAAATCGGCCGACAGTACCATGTCCCACGAAGGTCGTAGCGGAGGGCGAGGTCGCGCGAGACCCCGCGCTTCCGGCTCGTCCGGATCATCGGCGTCACCCCCACGGCTGGATACACTCGCCCGGCTGACCGGACATCAACTTCGGTTCGGGCAGGAACAGCGCAGTACCACCCAGGACACCAGGCACAACCCGCCGACGACCATGGGGGTCTTCATGCAGTTCCGCGCCAGAGCGTCGCTCGCCACCGCAACCGCAGCGCTCGTCCTCGCCGCCGTCGCGGGCGGCACCCCGGCCGGCGCGAATACGGGCGGCGCGCCGCTCGCCCTGATCTCGCCCGGCGATCCGTACGCCGCGTGCAACCTCACCGCGGACGGCCCCGGCACCAACCACCCGTCCGCCGAGGACGAACCGTACGCCGCCGCCAACCCGCGCGACCCGGCCAACAGCATCGCCATCTACCAGCAGGACCGCTGGTCCAACGCCCGCGCACCGTCCAGCACCTGCGGCGCTGAGCCGGTTCGGCCGGAAGGCACCCGCGTCCTGCGGCTCCTGAAGACGGAGCCGCAGGACGCCGCGTTCCCGCGCCGGGTTCCGGGCGGCGGCCCGGAGGGGCTACCAGCGCAGCAGCCGGCCGGTGGCGGCGAGGCGGTCGAGAACCGTCCGGGTGGTGGCGCTGGCGCGGGGGTGGTCGCCGTGGGTGAGGTGGGCGATCTCGGCGATCTCCCCGCACGGGGCGGGTGTGCCGGTGTGGTCGGCGATGAAGCAGGTGGTGCGGACCAGGGTGCCGGCGGGCTTGTCGTGCGCCGGAGCTTCGATGGCCAGCAGCGGTCGGACGGTGGCCGGGTCCAGGATGACGCCGAGTTCCTCCCGGATCTCGCGGACGAGGGCCTGGGGGTGCGTCTCGCCGGGCTCGGGCTTGCCGCCGGGCAGGTAGAACAGGTCGCGGCCATGGGTGCGGGTGGCGAGGAGCCGGCCGCCTTCGAGCCGGATCCAGGCCACCTTCTCGATCACGTCGGGCATCGGGGGGCTCAGTCGGCGGTCGGGGCGCCCGCGAGCCGGCGCTCGCCGCCGTTGCGCTGCTGCCAGAGGCGGTAGACCTCCACCGCGTCCTCGCTCGGCCGGTAGCGCATCGGCAGTCGGCGCTCGTCCCAGTTCTTGGCGAACTCGTCGTAGAAGGTCGCGAGTTCGAAGTACTTGCGGTCGTCGACGTAGTGGGGCTCGTAGGCGTCGCGGGTGGTGAGGAAGACCACCTCGTCCGGCGAGCAGTAGTACAGCGAGCCCAGGCACATCGGGCAGGGGTGGGCCAGGACGTAGATGGTGGCGCCGGTCAGGTGCTCGGTGCCGAGCTTGGTGCAGGCCTCGCGGATGGCGAGGATCTCGGCGTGCGCGGTGGGGTCGTTGGTCTGGGCGACCTTGTTGGCGCTCTCGGCCAGGATCCGGCCGTCCTTGACGATGACGGTCGCGAACGGGCGTCCGCCCTCGGCGGCGGGCGAGGTCGATGGTGCGCTGGATGAAGTCCACGGTGGCCTCTTCGGGGTCGGGTGGTCGGGAGGGGGTCGAAGGGCGGGGCGGTGGCGGGGCGGGCCGGTTGGCGACCCGCCCCGCCGGTGGGGTGGGTCAGAAGGGCTTGGTCGGCAGGTACTTGCCGTCCAGGGTGATGACGGCGCGCTCGCCGCCCTCGGGGTCGGCGACCTTCTTCACGTCGAGCTTGAAGTTGATCGCGGAGATGATGCCGTCGCCGAACTGCTCGTGGACCAGGGCCTTGAGGGTGGTGCCGTAGACCTGCAGCATCTCGTAGAAGCGGTAGATGGTCGGGTCGGTGGGGATGCCGCCGGGGATCGAGCCGCGGGTGGGGATGGTCTGCAGCAGCAGCGCCGCGTCGTCGTCCAGGCCCAGCAGCTCGGCGACCGCCTTCGCGGACTCCTGCGGCAGGGCGTGCTGGCCGAGGACGGCCGCGGTGGTGAAGGCGACCGACAGACCGGAGACGTCGGCGATCTGCTGCCAGGTGAGGTCCTTGCGGGTCTTGGCCTCGACGGCGGCGACGGCGAGCGCCTGGCGGGCGGTGGGGTCGAACTGGGCGTGCACCATGGGACGGGTTCCTTCCGTGGGGTGACGCTTCGCTGATCGTGTGCGAAGCGTACGGGTTCAGGGGGTCCCGGGCCGCGCCGACAGCGGCGGTCCGGGGAGCCGGGGTCAGGCCGCGAACGCGGCGGTGTGGCCGGCGGCGGCGTGGTCTGCGACGGCGTGGTCTGCGACGGTCAGGTCCTCGACGCGGCCGGTGGCGATGTCGAAGACCCAGCCGCGCAACGTGACCTTCCGCTCGGCCAGGGCGCGGGCGACGGACGGGTGGGTGGCCAGGTTCGCCAGTTGGGCGAGCACGTTCTGCCGGACCAGGGCCGGCACGTCCCCGCTGGTGGCGGTACGGGCCACCGAGGCGTCGGCGAGCCGCAGCCAGTCGGCGACCGCCGGGGCACGGCTCAGGTCGTGGCCGTCGGCGAGGGCGGTCATCGCGCCGCACGCGGAGTGCCCGCAGACGACGATGCCCGTCACGCCCAGTGCGGCGACGGCGTACTCGATGCTCGCCGCAACCCCGTCGGCACCGGGGCTGTAGGCGGGGACCAGGTTGCCGGCGGTGCGGATGACGAACAGCTCGCCGGGCTCGCAACCGGTGATCAGCTCGGGGACGACGCGGGCGTCGGAGCAGCCGATGAACAGTGTGTGCGGGGTGTGGTGGGCGGCCAGGTGGGCGAAGAGCTCCTCCTTGGCCGGGAAGACGTCCCGCTGGAAACGCTCGATGCCGTTGGCGAAGTCACGCATGGGGTCACTCCCTTTCGTGGCGGCCGGGCCGGTGGGGCCTGGCGAGATCCACTGTGCATGACCTGCTTCTATAGTGTCCAAGACATAGCAGCCATGGCATCCATTGATGCCGTCTATAGTTACCTCCATGGGTCCGGAACTGCGCCATCTGCGCTACCTGCTCGCCGTGGCCGACCACGGCAACTTCACCCGCGCCGCCGAGGAGCTGCACATCTCCCAGCCCACGCTGTCCCAGCAGATCAAGCAGCTCGAACGGATCCTGGGCACGCAGCTGCTGGACCGCACCGGACGCACCGTGCGCCTCACCGACGCCGGCCAGGCCTACGCCCACCACGTCCGCGGCGCGCTGCGGGACCTGGCCGCCGCCGAACGCGCGGTCCACGACGTGCAGGACCTCTCGCGCGGGCAGTTGCGCCTCGCGGTCACCCCCACCTTCACGGCCTACCTCGTCGGCCCGCTCACCGCCGAACTCCACACCCGCCACCCCGGCATCACCCTGACCGTGCGGGAGGCCAGCCAGGACCGCATCGAAGCCGGCCTGCTGACCGACGAGTTCGACCTCGGCATCGCCTTCCAGGGCCCCCACCTGCCCGGCGTCACCGCCACCGCGCTGTTCACCGAGACCCTCACCCTGGTCACCGGCACCCACCACACCGCCGCCGGCCAGGCCGGCCCGCTATCGGTGCGGGACCTCGCTGACCGCCAACTCGCCTTGCTCAGCGGCGACTTCGCCACCCGCGGCCACATCGACGACTATTTCGCACTCCACCGCGTCAGCCCACGCATCGCCGTCGAGGCCAACTCCGTCCAGGCCCTCACCGAGGTCGTCCAGCGCACCCCGCTCGCCACCGTCCTGCCCGACGCCGTCACCCACGACCACCCCCGGCTCGCCCGCGTCCCGCTCGACCCGGCCCTCCCCACCCGCACCGTCACCCTCCTGCGACGCACCGACGCCTACCGGAGCGCCGCCACCCGCGCCTTCACCGACCTCATCCACGACCTCATCCGCACCCGCGGGTACCCGCCGGCCGCCTGAACACCGGCGACCACGCCGGTGCCCGTCCCCCCACCTGAGGCCATTCTGACGGCGCGTCGGCTCTCGCCGCAGGCAGCCCGCGCAGGCACCACGGGCAGCCGCGCCCCGAAAGAGATCAGTCTCGGCGGCCGGTCCGCTCCTGTCAGTCCGTATGGTTCCGGGTTCCGCGCCGCGCGGTGCGTGGCTACCGTCCCAACCGCTCGACACCCGGCGGTCCGGACGGCCGCCGCCACGCGCCCACAGGAGGTCACGTTGACCGCGCACCACCCCACCCGCAGGAGCATCCTCAGGTCCGCCGGCGGGCTCGGCGCCGCGCTGGCGCTGGGCACCGCGGG
This sequence comes from Kitasatospora sp. NPDC023118, assembly GCF_055560875.1. Classification (NCBI taxonomy): domain Bacteria; kingdom Bacillati; phylum Actinomycetota; class Actinomycetes; order Kitasatosporales; family Streptomycetaceae; genus Kitasatospora; species Kitasatospora sp. NPDC023118. The sequence continues at coordinate 84,031 of NZ_JBVHHW010000014.1, read as the reverse complement.
CTCGTTGGCGTCGGCGAAGCCCGCGGCGGCCGCCGACAACGGCTTCGGCCTGACCATCGTGGACCGCAACGAGAGCGACCCGAGGATGTGGTACTACCGCTTCCAGACCTCCGCGATCGGCTGGAACCCCGCCGTGAACGTGCTGCTGCCGGACGACTACCAGACGAGCGGCCGCACCTACCCGGTGCTGTACCTGTTCCACGGCGGCGGCACCGACCAGGACTTCATCACCTTCGATCGGATGGGCGTCCGCGACTGGACCACCGGCAAGCCGATCATCGTAGTGATGCCGGACGGCGGCCACGCCGGCTGGTACTCCAACCCGGTCAGCTCCAACGTGGGCCCGCGCAACTGGGAGGAGTTCCACATCAACCAGCTGCTGCCGTGGGTCGAGGCCAACTTCCGTACGTTCGCCGAGTACGACGGCCGCGCGGTGTCCGGCTTCTCGATGGGCGGTTTCGGCGCGCTGAAGTACGCCGCCAAGTACTACGGGCACTTCGCCTCGGTCAGCGCCCACTCCGGCCCGGCCAGCCTGCGCCGGGACGGCGGCCTGGTGACGCACTGGGCCAACGCCTCCTCCGCCGCGCTGGACCTGGCGGGCGGCACGATCTACGGCGCGCCGTTCTGGGACCAGGCTCGGGTGAGCGCCGACAACCCGGTGGAGCGGATCGAGAGCTACCGCAACAAGCGGGTCTTCCTGGTGGCCGGCACCAGCCCCAGCCCGGTCGACTGGTTCAGCAGCGTCAACGAGCCCCAAGTCCTGGCCGGGCAACGCGAGTTCCGCGCCCTGCTCGACCGGGCCGGCATCCCGCACGACTCGCACGAGGTGGACGGCGGCCACATCATCCGGCCCGACATGATGCGGCTCGACCTCGACGGCATCATCGACCGCCTGCGCAAGGCCTGAGGAGCGCTCCGGTGTTCCCCTCCTTCTCCCGCCGCGCCCCCCGCCTGGCCCTGGCCGCGGTCGCCCTGCTGCTGCCGGTCACCGTGCCGACCGCCCCGGCCGCGGCCGCCATCACCACCCCCGCCGCGGCCACCGGGTTCACGGCGTCCTGCCCGGCCGCCGGCTACATCTCCCAGGGCTACACCCCGGAGCACAACGGCATCGACATCGCCAACGACTACGGCACCCCGATCTACGCGGTCGGCGACGGCCAGGTGCTGGTCTCCGGCCCGGCGCAGGGCTACGGCCAGTGGATCCGCATCCTGCACCCGGACGGGACCATCACCGAGTACGGGCACATGCGCGAGCGGGACGTGGCCACCGGCGACCACGTGACGGCCGGTCAACAGATCGCGCTGATGGGCAGCGAGGGCACCTCCAGCGGCCCGCACCTGCACCTGCGGGTCTGGGCGGACTCGAACGCGACCGTACGCACCGACCCGATCCCCTACCTCGCGGACCGCGGCATCACCATGCCCTGCACGCCGGGAGCCGGCCCCCGTCCCGCCCCGCTGGTCTATCCGGCGCAGTCCGGCCGGGTGGTGTCCGCGCGTTCGGCGGACGGCCGTCTGGAGGTGTTCGCGGCCGGCGCGAACGGCGTCTCGCACGCCTGGCAGACGGCCGTGAGCGGCGCCTGGTCCGACTGGGAGTCCCTCGGTGGCCCGGGCGGCGCGCAACTCGCCATCGGCCCCGACTCCGACGGCCGCCTGGAGATGTTCGCCATCAACGGCACCACCCTCCAACACCGCTACCAGCTCCAGCCCTCCGGCACCTGGTCGAACTGGGAGACCTTCGGCGGCGGCGGCCACAACATCGCCGTCGGCGCCAACCAGGACGGCCGCCTCGAAGTCTTCGCCTCCGGCCCGGCCGGCATCTTCCACAAGTACCAGACCGCACCCAACAGCGGCTGGTCCGACTGGGAACCCGCCGGCGGCGGCCCCGCCAACAGCGAGATCGGACTCGGCAAGGCCCCCGACGGCCGACTCGAAGTCTTCGCCCTCAACGGCACCACCTTCCAGCACCAGTGGCAGACCACCGTCAACGGCGCCTGGTCCACCTGGGAAACCTTCGGCGGCGGCGGCCACGACCTCACCGTCGACCACAACCAGGACGGCCGCCTCGAAGTCTTCGCCTCCGGCCCGGCCGGCGTCTACCACAAGTACCAGACCAACCCCACCACCTGGTCCGACTGGGAATCCGCCGGCGGACCCGCCGACTCCCAGCTCACCAGCCAGCCGACCGCGGACGGCCGCGTCGAGGTGTTCGCCATCAACGGCAGCACCGCGCAGCACACCTGGCAGAGCAACCTGAACGCGCCGTACGGCCAGTGGGACACCTTCGGCGGCGCCGGCACCGAGATCGTCGCCACGGCCAACACCGACGGCCGGATCGAAGTGTTCGGCACCAGCAGCGCCGGCGTCTACCACAAGTGGCAGACCGGCTTCTCCACCTGGTCCGACTGGGCCTGGCTCAACACCACCGCCGGACCCGCCATCAGCTGAGGAGCCATCACGTGACCAGCACACCACGCGCCCGCCGGGCGCCCCACCGCGTCCTGCTGTCCGCGCTCGTCTCGCTGGGCGTGGCGGCAGGCCTGATGGTCGGTGCGGCGCCCGCGCCGGCCGCCACCGGCATCGACCTGTGCGCCGAGGTCGGCTACAACGCGGGCTTCCGGGGTGATGCCCTGGTGACCGCGATCGCCGTCGGCATGGCCGAGTCCAGCTGCAACCCGCTGGCGTCCAACGTCCAGCACAACACACCGCCGTCCACCGACCGCGGCCTGTGGGAGATCAACGACTACTGGCACTCCGAGGTCACCGACGCCTGCGCCTACGACGCCCAGTGCAACGCCAACGCGGCCTACCGCATCTCCAACGGCGGCACCAACTGGCAGCCCTGGTCGACCTACAACGAGGGCGCACACCTGCGGTACCTGGACGCGGCGCGGGCCGCCGCGGACCGGCTCGGCCACCACGACCCCGGCCCCGCCCCGCTGGTCTATCCGGCGCAGTCCGGCCGGGTGGTGTCCGCGCGTTCGGCGGACGGCCGTCTGGAGGTGTTCGCGGCCGGCGCGAACGGCGTCTCGCACGCCTGGCAGACGGCCGTGAGCGGCGCCTGGTCCGACTGGGAGTCGCTCGGTGGCCCGGGCGGCGCGCAACTCGCCATCGGCCCCGACTCCGACGGCCGCCTGGAGATGTTCGCCATCAACGGCACCACCCTCCAACACCGCTACCAGCTCCAGCCCTCCGGCACCTGGTCCACCTGGGAGACCTTCGGCGGCGGCGGCCACAACATCGCCGTCGGCGCCAACCAGGACGGCCGACTCGAACTCTTCGCCTCCGGCCCGGCCGGCATCTTCCACAAGTACCAGACCGCACCCAACAGCGGCTGGTCCGACTGGGAACCCGCCGGCGGCGGCCCCGCCAACAGCGAGATCGGACTCGGCAAGGCCCCCGACGGCCGACTCGAAGTCTTCGCCCTCAACGGCACCACCTTCCAGCACCAGTGGCAGACCGCCGTCAACGGCGCCTGGTCCACCTGGGAAACCTTCGGCGGCGGCGGCCACGACCTCACCGTCGACCACAACCAGGACGGCCGCCTCGAAGTCTTCGCCTCCGGCCCGGCCGGCGTCTACCACAAGTACCAGACCAACCCCACCACCTGGTCCGACTGGGAATCCGCCGGTGGACCCGCCGACTCCCAGCTCACCAGTGAGCGTTCGCCGGACGGCCGGGTGGAGGTGTTCGCCATCAACGGCAGCACCGCGCAGCACATCTGGCAGACCGGCGTCAACGCGCCGTACGGCCAGTGGGACACCTTCGGCGGCGCCGGCACCGAGATCGTCGCCACGGCCAACGCCGACGGCCGGATCGAGGTGTTCGGCACCAGCAGCGCCGGCGTCTACCACAAGTGGCAGACCGGCTTCTCCACCTGGTCCGACTGGGCCTGGCTCAACACCACCGCCGGACCCGCCGTCGGCTGACCACACCGGCAGTCCCCTGGAGCACAGCCATGGACCCGATCAGCAGCCTGCTGATCGGGTCCGTCGTCACGAAGACCAGGGCGTGCGTCGTGGGAGTCAACATACGGTTTATTGTCATGCTCAAAGAGGTAACGTTCGTCCGTCAGGGGGAACGGTCGGCATGCGAGACGGGGCAGCGGTGCGCGGGACGGGGGAACGGTGAGCGGGATTCTCGTCCACCTGCCGGAGGGGAACGGCGACGACGCGGTGACCCTGCGGCTCGGTCCGGGAGAGAGGGCGCGCTTCGGCCGCGGCTCCGCCCGCACTCCGGTGGAGCTGCGACTCGGCGACGAGACGGTCTCCCGGCTCGCCGGAGAGATCCACGCGACCGACGACCACTGGCAGTTGAGCAACCTCAGCAACACCCACACCTACCTGGTGGAGAACCCGGAGGGCGCCGGCGAGTACCTGCGGGTGCCGCCACGGCGGATCGGCGCGCCGATCCCGTTCGAGTTCTCCCGGGTGGTGCTGCCCTCGCGCCGTGAAACCCCGCTGTCCTTCCAGGTGTTCGCGCCCGACCACGTCTACCTGGACCCACACGCCCACGGCGGCTCCTGGGAGAGCCGCACCATGACGGCGTACTCGCTGGACGAGACCGCCACCTACTTCCTGGTCCTGGTCGCGCTCTGCGAACCGTGGCTGCGTGACCGCTCCCCCGCCGCCGTGCCCACCACCCCCCAGGTGGTCGCCCGGCTGCGCGGCCACCCCGCCTGCGCCCGGCTCACCGCCCGCGCCGTCAGCTCGCACCTCGACTACCTCGCCGACGAGAAACTCCGCATCGACCTGCCCGACGGCGCGGGCCGCGCGGACCGCCGCAACGGCAAGCGCGAGGCCGTCGTCGGACTCGCCCTGAAGTTCGGCATCGTCCGCGAGGAGCACCTCGCGCTCCTGCCGCGCCCCGAAGCCGACGAGCCCGGACGGTAGGGGGCTCCGATGGTGCACGACCTGGCCTTCGGCGGGGACGGCGACGACCTGCTGCCACCCGGCCACCGGGTCGGCGAGTGGAGCGTCACCGGGCTCATCGGCGAAGGCGGCTGGGCGACCGTCTATGCCGCCAGCCGGGCCGAGGACACGGCCGGCTCCGGCGGCTCGGATGGTTCGGACGACACAGCCAGTGGGGACGACACGGTCGCCCTCAAGGTACTGCCGACCGCCGGACTCGCCCCCCGCCAGGCCCGCCAGGTCGCCGAAGCCGCCCACCGCGAAGCCGAGTTGGCCCGCACCGCCCCGCACCCCCGGCTGGTCCGCCTGCTCGACACCCTCGTCCTGGCCGCCCCCGACCACCCCGCGCTCGACGGCGCGATCGTCCTGGTGATGGAACGCGCCCGGTGCACTCTTCGCGACCTGCTCGCCACCGGCGTCGACGAGGCCCGGGGCGGCCGGATCGTCGCCGGCATCTGCGAGGGCCTGGCCCACCTGCACCGCTCCGGCTGGGTCCACTCCGACCTGAAACCCGAGAACGTCCTCATCGGCCGGGACGGCGAGGTCCGCCTCTCCGACTTCGGCCTCGCCATCGAACTCACCGGCACCCACGGCCACTCCGCCCCCATGGGCACCCCCGACTACCTCCCGCCGGAACGCTGGAAGGAACCGCTCGGCGAGCAGGGCGTCAAGATCCGCACCACCGCCGACATCTGGGCGCTCGGCGTGCTGATCCACGAGGTGTTCGCCGCCGGCGTCCCGCCCTTCCCGGGCGCCACCCCCACCGCCCGAAGCGCCGCCGCCCAGCAGTACGCGGAAGGCCGCGCCGCCCTGCGCCTGGCCCCCGCCGTCCCACCGTTCTGGCGTGACCTGGCCGCCGACTGCCTCGCCCCCACCCACGCCGCCCGCGCCCCGCACACCGCCGAGAGCCTGCTCGCCCGCATCCGCGCCCACCAGTGCGGCCACCGCCCCCGCCGCCCACGACCGCGCACCGCCCTGCTCACCCTCGCTACCTGCGCCACGGCCGCCGTCACCGCCGCCGCCCTCTGGCCACACCCCGAACCTCCCGGGCACTCCGCCCGCATCAAGGTCTTCAACGCCGAACGCAGCTGCCAGGACCGCACCGACCGCGACCCCGAGTGCAGCCTCGGTCTCGCCGTCGACCCCCAGCGCCCCTACACCGCCGGGAACGTCGTCCCCACGCGCGTCTGGAACGACGACACCCTCGACGCCGACTGCCAACTCCCCACCGGTCTCCCCATCATCGACGAAGAGGACCGCACCTCCACCCTCTGGTACCGCGTCCGCCTCCCCGGCCCCACCACCGCCTGGCTCCCCGCCGTCCGCACCAAGGACCGCCCCAACCTCGCCCGCTGCCCCTGACCAGCACGGGGAACTGCGCAGCTCAACCGGGTGGTGATCACGGGCGTGCGCCCGTCCGGCGCGGACCGTCGTGCGCGCTCCTCCGGATCGTTCCGGATTCCCCGCCCGGCGCTCCCCTTACTACCGTGTCGACGGCCTCCGCCAGACCAGCCAGCCCAGAGTTCAGGGAGCAGCGATGCCGACGACCGCCACCACCAGCCGGCCGAGCGCCGCCGTGCTCGGGCAGCACGAGCGCGAGGTGCTCCACGCGGTCGGCTGCGGCCTGAGGGACGACGAGATCGCCGCCGCCCTCGCCGTCCCCGAGGACACCGTGGCCGGGCACCTCGCGCGGATCCTCGTGAAGCTCGGGCTGCGCGACCGGGCCGCCGCCATCGTCCACGCCTTCGACTGCGGACTGGTCGCCCCCGGCTACGGCCCCCGCACGCAGGTGGTGAGCCCGGTGCCGCGGAGCGCCGCCGGCCGAGCAGCCACACCGAAGGTGCGGATCTCCGTGCTCGGACCGCTGCGGGCATGGCAGGACGGGCGGCCACTGGACCTGGGGCACCTGCGCCAGCAAGCCGTGCTGGCGGCGCTGGCGCTGCGCGCGGGGCGGACCGTCAGCCAGCAGGAACTGCTCGACGGGGTGTGGGGGTTGGAGCCGCCGGTCACGAACGTGGTGCCCGTCCACATCTACCGGCTGCGCAAGACCCTGCGCATCGGGGACAGCCCGGACTCGGTGATCGAGCACGACCGGTGTGGCTACCGTCTGGTCTCCGGCGCGGCCGAAGTGGACCTGGCGCGCATGGAGAGCCTGGTCACCGACGCCGGGACGGCCCATCGGGCGGGCGAACCGGCCGAGGCGGTCCGCCTCTGTTCCCAGGCGCTGGACCTGTTTCGCGGGGAGCTCCTGGCCGGCCTGCCCGGCCCGCTCGCCGAGCTGGAGCGGCTGCGGCTCGCCGAGCGCAGGATCACCGTCGCACAGCGGAAGGTGGAGTGGCAGCTGGGGCTGGGCCAGTGCTCCGAGGCGATCGCCGAGCTGATCGCCTTGTCCGCGGAACACCCCCTGAACGAGCCGCTGGCCGCGCTGCTGATGCGTGCGCTGTACCGCAGCGGCCGACAGGCCGACGCACTGGCCGTGTTCGACCGCGCCCGCCGTCGGCTGGCCGACGACCTGGGGGTTCCGCCGAGCCGGATGCTGCGGCGGACGTGCCAGATGATCCTGCGCGGGGATGAGGCCGGCCTCGGCCTCACCGGAGCCACCCGCTGACCGGCCCGACGAACGCCGGGCTCCACCGGGACGGTGCCCGGTGGAGCGCTGGCGGTTGCGCGCGGTCAGGAGGCGAAGGCCCTTTCCAGCCGAGGGATCAGGTCCCGGAGGTCCTGTTCCCAACAGCCGCCGTTGTGGCCGCCGTTGCACTGGGTGCCCCAGGCGGAGCCGTCGCCGTAGTCCACGTAGTAGTAGGGCATGCCCAGCGCGTCCATGTGGTCCTTGACGTGTTTGGACGCGCCTTCGAGCCAGAACTCCAGGTCGGTGGCCACGCCGCGTCCGTTGCCCACGTAGATGGAGACCCCGACTCCGGCGAGTTTGTCCATGTGCTGTGACGGGTCGGCCTCGTTCCACCGCCAGTCCGCGTTGAACACCGGGTAGGGCGTGCCGAACAGGGCGTCGCTGTCCACGCCGGGCTTGTAGGGGTCGTTCGCGGGGTCGCAGACACCGGACGACGAGCCGCAGATCACGCCCTGCCCGTCGATGAGGGAGGCGACGACGGCCAGCCGCAGGTCCATGGAGTCGACCGACAGGTCGATGTCCCCCGACAGGGACGCGGTCTGGCTGAACAGCTCGGGGTGGTCCTGGGCATAGTGGAGGGCCCCGAACCCGCCCATGGAGACACCGGCGACGGCCCTGGCCTTCTTGGTGGCGATGGTCCGCAGGTTCGCGTCGATGAACGGGATCACCTGCTTGAGGTGGAAGTTCTCCCAGTTCTGGGCTCCGAGCTGGGTGTTCTGGTTGAGCCAGTTGGCGTACCAGCCCCGGGCGCCGCCGTCCGGGATGACGGTGATCATCGAGTTCGAGGTGGTCAGTGCCGGATAGTTCTGCTGGACGGGGTCGTCGGGCGAGCCGTGCAGGAAGTACAGCACCGGGTAGCGCCTGGCCGGGTCGTCGTAGTAGCCGCTCGGCAGGATGATCTTGATGTGGTGCTTGCCCGTGACCTCGGGTGTGGTCACGGTGAGGTAGAAGTTGGTGGCACCGCCCACGGCCGGGTCGACCTGGGTCAGGCCGAAGCCGTCCGCCATCCGCGGTGGCGCCCCGGTGCCGGCGGCCCGGGCCGGACCGGCCGTCGTGGCCGTTGCCACGATTCCCACGATGGCGGCCAGCAGTGCCACCACCGTTCGCCGGCGTTTCCATGTCCTCGTCACGGTGTTCCCCCTCGTGAGCGTTGTCGTGTGCGGCGCGGCCTCAGTCAAGGACTTTGACCTCCAGGACCGGTGAGGCCGCGATCTGGTCCTCGGTGTAACGTTCCGTCACCCACTGGCCCGCCGAGAACAGCCGGGTCTGGTCGGCGTAGTGCGGCGAGTTCGGGTTGGCGGACTGGGAGTAGGCCAGCACCGAGGCGGACTGCGGCGGGCCGTCGGCGGTGAACCGCGTCTCCTGGATGAAGCTGGAGCCGAAGGTGATGTCGAACTTGCCGTCGACCAGGCCGGGCGTGACCACGTTCAGCACGCCCAGCTCGTGGATCGAGCCGTGGATCGGGATCTGCTCGCCGTTGCGGGTGACCTTCTGGACGTCCGACAGCGACGCGTTCAGCGCGATGCCCGCGTTGCGCAGCGCGAGGACGGCCCGGGCGAGCGAGTTGCGGACGTTGTCGTTCCCGGCGTCCAGCGAATTGGGCGTGTGCACCGGGTCCTTGGGGTCGAAGGGGACCCGCCACGGCAGCTTCTCGATCGCCTGCCCGCCGGTCAGGTTGAACCAGAAGTTCTCGAACAACCAGGAACCCCGGCTGTCCGGGGTGTACTTGTGGTTCCAGGCGGCCAGGATCGGACACGCCTCACTGATGTTGACCAGGTTGCCGTCCACCAGGACGAGCCCGAACGGCGCGCCCTGGCAGGCGCTCACCGTGGCGTTGAGGGCGAGGTCGGCCGCCCTGCTGTTGTCGGCGAACAGCAGTTGCCGCATGTTCTCCGGCGTGAAGCCCCGGCCCGGCAGGCCGTCGGTGCCGTTGATCCGGTTCTGCGCGGTCAAGATCAGCTCCTGGGTGCGCAGCGACCGCGGCGCCGCCGTGTCGCCCATCACCCTGGGGAAGGACAGCGGCTGCTCGGGGTTGGCCAGCCAGGCGCTGTCGTTGGCGTTGCCCACGAAGTCGGAGCGGATCAGGCGTGGCTGCTTGTGCGGGTCCAGCAGTCCCGGCGCGACCGCGTTCGGGTCGTTCGGCCAGTCGCACTCGCTGCGCTTGCCGTCGAAGATGGAGATCGGCGGCACGTTGGGCAGCCGCAGCTGCTGGTTGAACAGCAGTTGGCCCGTCATGGTGAGGCACGACTGCGCGTGGGCGTCGGTGATGTTCGGGGTGGCCTGGATGTCCGCGTACAGCGCGTTGCCCTTGCGGTCGGAGGCGACGGTGTTGAAGAAGGGGACGCCCTCGGTGCTCTCCAGGGTGTTCACCACATCGTTGACGTCCTTGGCCTGGTCGAGGTGGAACCAGGTGTTCAACGCCCGCAGGTTGTCCATGTTCGCGTCGCGTACCGCGTGCGCGCTCACCACCCAGGGCAGCGGGACGCCCTGCATCGACGTGGTGATCGGACCGTAGCGGGTGGACCACAGCGTCCTGGTGACCCTGCCGACGGAGCCGTCCGGGTTCAGCACGTCCACACCGACCTGCTGCGAGGTCATCGGTTGCCAGGCGCCGTCCACCAGGTAGTTGGTCGGGTGCAGCGGGTCCACCTGCACGTCGAACAGCCCGAACGGGGCCACCGTGGCGACGGTGTGGCTCCAGGCGACGTCGTCGTTGTGCCCGATGTTCACGGCGGGCAGGCCGAGCAGGCTGGCCCCGGAGACGTTGAAGCGCCCCGGGATGGTCAGCTGACTCTGCCACATCCGGTTCTTCCCCTGCCAGGGGAAGTGCGGGTTGGCCAGCAGCATGCCGGTGCCCCCGGACACCCCCTGGGAGCCGACCGCCAGGGCGTTGCTGCCCATGCTGCCCTGTTGCCGGGCGGCGGCCATCGCCTCGCGGATCTTCGTCGCGGTCTCCTCGGGTGAGACCGCCGACTGCGGGGCGCCGGGCGGCGCGGCGGTGGCCGAGGCCCCCGGGGGTGCGGCGTTCACCTCGCCGTCCAGCAGCGGATCGGCGCTGCCCATGATGATCTCGGCGTGCGCGTGCCGGTAGACGTCCAGGTCGGTGATCGGCCGCACCCAGGCCGCGCCGCGGCAGGCCGGGTCGGAGATGTTGTTGACGCCGGTCTCGGCCAGGTACCTGTTGTACCCCTGGACGTAGCCGCGGATGGCCTCCTTGACCTCCGGCTCCGGCCCGTTGGGGGCGGGCTGGTCGATCAGCCGCTCCACCACCCGGTTGTCGTTGATCCGCTGGAAGTACAGGTCGCTGTTGAGGTTGGTGGTGCTGTTCTGGTTCTGGCCGGGGCTCGCCTTGCCGTCGGCCCCCAGATAGCGGGACCGCTGGGCGTCGACCATCAGATAGGTGTCGGCCAGGGTGCAGATGTTGTCCTTGGCCGCGGCGTATCCGTAGCCCTCCCCCAGCCCCTCCAGGGTGGGGGCGGTGATGTGCGGGATCCCGTATTCGGTGTACCGGATCGTCGGCTTGTCCGGTGCCGCCACGGCGGCCGCCGGTCCGCCGGCCGGTGCTCCGGTGGCCGCCGTCGTGCCGATCAACGCCGCCGCGGCCAGCACCGCCACCGGCAGCCTCGCTTTGAGTCCCCTCCGCGCCATCGGGCCGTCCTTTCCAGCAGTCCGAGGTTTTGTCCGTACGCGGCCACGCTAGGGAGGGCCGATGACATCCCGATGACGGGGCGGCACCCCCGCGACCGCCCCGAGCCGCACAAGCAGATCACCACCTGTCGGTGACCGGACGTGCCCCGGGCACTGACAGGTGGTGAGGGAGTCGGCTCCGGACCCGGCCGACGAGTGCGACGCGACTACCAGCTCGCCGGGTACCAGGCGCCGTTGTACCACTGCTCGTTGGCGCCGTCGTTGTGGTGGTCCATGTTGAAGTCCTCGGGGTAGTTCTTGACGTGGTTGTTCGGGTAGGTCCAGATGCCGGCGGACTCGTCACAGACGTAGTCCCAGTGGCAGATCGTCTTGACGGGCACGTTGCCGAAGAACTTGTCGGCGCCGGCGAGCGGGGCGCCGATGATGCCGCCGAACGGCACGGCTCCGCCGTTGGCCCCGGGAGGGCCCTGGCGCTTCGGGTCGGCGATGAGGATGGCGTTGACGTTGTCGAAGGTCTGCCAGTTCTCGGTGACCCAGACGTGCACCACCCCGGCGCCCAGGGAGTACCCGGCCATCTTGACGTGTTGGCCCGGACACGCGGCGCGCTGGTCGCGGACCAGCCGGTTCAGCTCGTTGACACCCGCCCGCGTGCTCGCGCCGTTGGGGATCTGGGTCGGGTACCCGACGTGCTGCTGGATGTTGCCGTAGAAACCGTCGTTGTTCCAGGAGCTCCCGGTGCCCCCGACGACGATCGTGTAGGTGCCCTCGCACGGAGCGGCCACTCGTGCGGTGGCCCCCTGTGCCGTGGCTCCCTGTGCCACGGTCAGCCCGACCGTCAGCAGGAGTCCGGCCGACGCGGCCGCGATCCTTCGTGCTCGCATTGCGATCCTCTCCCCACGCAGTCGGCCTACGCGCCCGCTCTCCGATGCGGTCCGCGCTCGGCCGAGGTCACCGGACGACAGTGGCAGCGGCCGATGACATCCCGATGAAGTCCACCGTCCGACCGCCGGGACCCGCCCGCACCCCCGTCGCGGGCGGGTCCGGTGGCCGGTCAGGCGCAGCCGCTCGGCAGCCCACCGCCGCCGCGGCCGAGCACTGGGTATCGTCGGACCGCGGCGGCACCGGCGCGATGCACTAGAGCTGGCCGTCGCCATGCTGCAACGGCGTGACGCGGGCCCGGCATTCGCCCGCCGGCACCGCTTGCTCGGTGCCACGGCCGCGCGGTCCGTCGCGCCGCTGAGCGAGCTGGTCCCGGCGAGCGGCGCGGGGCCGTTCTTCCTCGATCCGCTCAGCTCGGCTGCTCTCCGCAGCGCAGGCTCCGGCACTGCGGCTCGCCCCGTCCACGCAGGGTCGGCGGTGAGCCGGCGGGTCGGTACACCGGGCCGCGGGTGGCCGGTGCGGTGAAATCCCCGCTGGTGGCGTGGGGTTGATACCCCGAAACCTCGAAAGAGGCGTTCTCACGGTCGAGCCCGAACGATAATGCACATGTCGAGTACACCCAGCCTCCGGACCGGGTTCGAATGCGTCGGGGCCGGGTTCACGGGTAGCAGGAAAGGAACGGGTGTGTCGTTTCTCAGGGACGGGCACGGGCGGGAGGTCAGTCGGCGCGGGTTCATCGGGGCGGCGGCCCTGGTCGGCGCTGGTGCGGCGTTCGGGCCGGTCGCGGCGGCCGCGGGTGCCGAGGGGGCGGACGCGCCGGGCGCCCGGCGGTCGAGGGCACTGGAGTTCACGGCGGGCACCAACGCCGGAGTCGCCCTGTCACCCGACGGTGAGCGGATGGTCGTCGAGATCCAGGGCGTGCTGTGGGGGCTGCCGCGCCACGGTGGCTCGGCGACCGCGTTGACCGCTCCCGGGCTGGAGCCGACGCGGCCGGTGTGGTCGCCGGACGGGTCGGCCGTCGCCTTCTGCGCGTACCAGGGCGGGGGGTTCCATCTGTGGGCCATGGCGCCGGACGGATCGAACCTGCGGCAGCTGACGTCGGGGCCGTGGGACGACCGGGGGGTGTCCTGGTCGCCGGACGGGCAGTACCTCGCGTTCTCCTCCGAGCGGGCGGGTGACGCGGTGTCCGGTGGTTCGTACGACGTGTGGACGGTAGAGGTCGCCACCGGCCGGTTGACGCGCCTGACCCATCAGGACGGGGTCGAGGACTACGACCCATCGTGGCACCCGGACGGCGCCCGGGTCCTCTTCGTCCGGGCGGACGGATCCGGCGGGCGGACCATCGCGTCCGTACCGGCCTCGGGCGGACCGGTGAACGTCGAACGTACGGTGGCCAGCGGTACGGTGAGCTGCCCCGTGGCCTCCCGGGACGGCCGGCTGGCCTACGTGTGGATCGGCGACACCTCCGCCGCCACCTCCTACCAGGCGGCGAGTTCCTCGCTGGTCGTCGACGGCGAGGTGGTCTCCGGCGACGAGGACGTCTCACCGCTGCCGCCCGCCTGGACCCCCGACGGCGGGATCGTCTACTTCGCCGACGGCCGGATCACCGACCGCTCCCCCACGCTGAGCACCGCGCAGGAGATCCCGTTCACCGCGCGGCTGGAGGTGCCGCGGCCCGAGTACCGGCGCAAGGTGCGCGACTTCGGCTCCACTGCCGAGCGGGACGTGCGCGGTGTCCACCTGCCCGCGCTCTCGCCGGACGGGCGGTCCGTCGTCTTCTGCGCCCTCAACGCGCTGTGGCTGATGCCGATCGGAGGACAGCCGCGCAAGCTCTTCCAGGCGGCCCCCGCCCACTACGTGCAGATGCCGTCGTGGAGCCGGGACGGGCGCAGCATCCTGTACGTGTACGACGGGGACGGGAACGGCGACGGCCTTGGCGCCGTGCACTGCCTGATGCTGGAGGACGGGGCCGACACAGTCCTCGCCGGGGGCGGCCGGTTCAACCCGGCGCTCTCGCCCGACGGCACGCGACTGGCCTGCCAGGACGTGCTCGGCAACCTGCTGGTCGTCGACCTCGCCACCGGAACGGAGAGCCGACTCGCCGTGCCCATGGGTGGCAACGGCCTTCCAGGAAGGCCCAGTTGGTCCCCCGACGGCCGCTACCTCGCCCTGTGCGACCGCAACCGGCTCAACCACCGTTTCCGCGAGGGCTACAACGTCATCCGCGTGATCGACACCCGGGACGGTTCCTCAAGGTCCTTCCTCCCCCTGCCGGACACCTCCGTCGCCGACCGCTGCGACAGCGGTCCGGTCTGGTCGCCCGACGGCAAGTGGCTGGCCCTCGTGGTGGAGTCCGCACTGTGGGTGCTGCCGGTCGAGCCGGACGGCACGCCCGCGGGCGAGGCCCGACGGATCACCGACGAGGCGGCCGACCACCCGTCCTGGTCGGGCGACTCCGCCCGGCTGCTCCACCTCTCGAACGGGCGGCTGCGGTTGACCGACCGCGACGGCGCCGACCGGCGCACCGTCCCCCTCCCGCTGCGCACGGGCCGCGCCCTGCCGCCGCGCTCCGACGTCACCCGCATCCACGCCGCCCGGCTGTGGGACGGCACGGGCGAGACCGTCCGCGAGGACGTCGACATCGTCGTCTCCGGCAACCGCATCACCGCCGTCGAACCGCACCGCCCGGGCGCGCGGCGCGCGGGAGAGCGGCTGGTCGACGCCACCGGCTGCACGGTCCTGCCGGGCCTGTGGGACTCCCACACCCACCCGTACCAGAACACCTACGGCGGCCGGCAGTCCCGCCTGATGCTCGCCTACGGGATCACCGGCACCGCCTCCATGGGCGGCTTCGCCTACGAGCAGGCGCGCATCCGCGAGTCCGTCGACGCCGGAGTCATGGACGGACCCCGGTTCCTGACCACCGGCGAGCTGCTCGACGGCAGCCGGGTCGCCTACAGCATGGGCCGGGCCCACCGCACCGCCGACGGGGTGCGGCGCAGCCTGGAACGCGCGGAGGCGCTGGACTACGACTTCGTCAAGACCTATGTCCGGGCCCCTGGTTGGATCATGGCCGAGGCGGCGCGAACGGCGCACGAGCGCCTCGGGGTGCCGGCCGGCAGCCACCTGCTGACCCCCGGCGCGCAGGTGGGGCAGGACCTGACGACCCACCTGTCGGCCACCCAACGGCAGGAGTACGGCCGGGCGGTCTCGCCCACCGGGCGCGCCTACCAGGACGTCCACGAGATCTACCGCGGCGGGGACTTCGCGATCATCATCACCCCGTTCTCGGCGGCCTACCTGCTCGGTGACGATCCGACCCTGGCGCAGGACCCGCGGGTGACCACGCTGATGCCGCCGTGGGACGCCGCCGGCGTGCAGCGCCAGGCGGCGACGGCGCCCACGGAGGCGCAGCGCCGGGCCGTGCGGATGGAGACGGACGTCTATCGGAGGATCCTCGCGGACGGCGGATCGCTGGCCCTGGGCACGGACTGCCCGATCACACCCGTCGGCCTCCAACTGCACCTCGGCCTGCGTGCCCTGCACCAGTACGCGGGCCTGTCGCCGGCGCAGGCGCTGCGCACGGCCACGGTGGCACCGGCGCGGCTGTTCGGGGCGGGGGACGACCTCGGGACGGTGGAGCCGGGGAAGCTCGCGGACCTGACGGTGGTCGACGGGGACCCGTTCCGCGACTTCACGGACCTGGTACGGACGTCGTGGGTGATGCGGGACGGTGTCGTGTACCGGCGTGCGGACCTGGTGGGCGGCGCCGGGCGGGCCCAGGTGGCAGCGCGGTCGGCGGGCCGGGACGAGGACTGGCTCGCGGTCGGCGAGGCCCTGCGGCGCGACGGCTGCTGCGCGCCTTGATGAGCCGTGTCCGCAGCCGGTGACGGGGGAAGTGGCAGCGGATGCAGCGCTACGGCACGCAAGGTTCCGGCGGGCGGCTGAGACCCGGGTGCGCGGCCGGCTCCTCGGCCGCGAACCCGGGTTTCGGCCCGCCGCCCTCGGTCACGCCGGGCCGTCGTGCCCGACGGCCAGGGCGCCGAGGGAGATCGGCGAGCGCGGGGTGGGCAGGGCGGCCAGCTTCCGGCGGCGGGCGTGGTGCACCAGGCGCTCGGGTGTCAGGGCGGCGACGGCGGCGCGGACGTGCTCCAGCATCGCGGTGGCCGCGGCCAGGACGGCGGCGTCGTCCAGCGGGCGGGCCTCGATGTCCATGGCCGTGGCCGAGAGCTTCTGGAGGCTGCGGAACAGGTCGCCCATGTGGACTTCACGGATGGTCAGCGACAGGTGCACCGAGAGGCCCTCGTCGCCGACGGCCTGGTGGGCGAAGGCCCGGGGGATGTAGAGGACCTCGCCGGCCCGGAGGGTGGTGCGCAGCACCTCCGCCGGCGGCTCGCCCTCGACCCGGCCGAGCTGCCAGTTGCCGTCCTTCGGCCCCTCGTGGACGGACCAGGACTTGCTGCCGTTCAGCTGGAGGACCAGGACGTCGGCGTCGTCGCGGTGCAGGGGAACGCCCTGGGTGCCGGGAGGCGTCACGAAGCAGAACGCCTCCACCGCCCGCTGGAGTTCGGCGGAGAGCCGGGCGAGCAGGTCCCTGGTCGGGCCGTGCCACTGGTCGACCCGGCGCATCAGCAGGGTCGCGCCGTCGTCGAGCAGGGCCCGGATCTTCCGCTCGTCGGCGAATCCCCCGTGCGTGGACTCGTGGACCGCGCGCGGTGTCAGGTAGTCGTCACGGCCGAGCGGATCCTCGGCGCGGGTCATCTCCACGTAGGGCTCGTGCAGGAAGCCGGTGGCGAGCGCGGCGTCGACGTCGCCCAGGGTGAAGGGGCTGCGCACTCCCCCGTCCGGCCTGAAGACACCCGGCCGGCGGCGCCAGTACTCGGCGGTGAAGGCGTCGGGGTCGCCGACCCACTGGGCCAAAGTCGGAGCGTGCACGGTTCCTCTTTCCTCTGCTGTCCGTTGGTTCCCTCTTCCGGGGCCTCACAGGCGGGGTAGCGTCCCCCGCGCGAGGCGCCGCCTCGTCTCGCCGACCCGCACCTTCCCGCTGGTCGTCACGGGCAGCCCGCCCTCGGGCAGCAGGACGACCTCGGAGACGTACAGGTCGAAGGCGCTCGCCAGCCGCCGCCGGGCCTGGGCGGCCACGTGAGCGGCGGGGGGTGTGCCGGGGCCGTCCGCGAGCTCCGCCACCAGGCACACCCTGCCGTCCGCGACGCTGAAGGCGGCGCAGCGCCCGGGTCGGAGGCCGGGCACGTCCTCGCAGGCCGCGAGGAGGTCCGCGGGGTAGAAGTTCCTGCCGTGGTGGACGAGTACGTCATCGCCGCGGCCGACGACGAACAGGTGGCCGCCGTGGGTGAAGCCCCGGTCCCCGGTCGCGTGCCACCCGGCGGGGCGGTGCGCCGCCGGCCAGTAGCCGCTGAACAGCTGCGGCCCCCGGATGTCGAGGTCCCCCACGCGCGGGGCGTCGTCCGGCCCGGCGGAGGCCTCGCGCACCCGGACGTCGGTGCCGGGCAACGGCGTTCCCGAGGAGAGCAGGATGGTGGCAGGCTCCCCCGGCGCCGCGGGGACCACCTCCCCCGCACGCAGCGCGTCGGTGCGGACGGCCAGCCGGAGCGGCGGGCTGCCCGGGGTGCAGGTGGTGACGGTGAGGGTGGCCTCCGCCATGCCGTAGGAGGGGCAGAGGCTCCGGGGGGAGAATCCGGCGGCGGAGAACCGCGCGGTGAACCGCTCGGCCGTGGCGGCCCGCACCACCTCACCCGCGTTGCGGGCGACCCGCCAGGTCCGCAGGTCGAGGGCGGCCAGCTCGCGGTCGGTGACCTTGCGGGCGCACAGCGCGTAGGCGAAGTCGGGCGCGCTGGACAGCGTCCCGCCGTAGGCGGTGATCGCCTCCAGCCAGGCTCCCGGGCGGCGGGCGAACGCCTCGGGCGGCATCAACACGGAGGTGTAGCCGCTGAACAGCGGCCGGAGGACTCCGGTGACGAGCCCCATGTCGTGGTGGAGCGGCACCCAGGTCACGGCCACGTCCTCCGGGCGCTCGTCGTAGACGCGCGCGGCCTGGGCACAGCTGGCGTGCAGCGCCCGGTGGCTGATGACGACGCCCTTGGGGGACCCGGTCGATCCCGAGGTGTACTGCAGGAAGGCGGGCGCGTCGGATGCGGTTGCAGGCGCGTCGAGTGCGGGTGCGTCGGCCGGCTGACCGTCGGCGTGCGCCTCGGCCGGCTCCGGCCAGGTGTGCACCCCGCCGGGGACTTCGAGGCCCCCCAGCGCCGTACCGACGGCGTCACGCCAGGGCGCGGTGGTGACGACCAGAGCGGGACGGCAGTCGGCGACGATGCCCCGCAGCCGCCGGCCGAACGCCTCGGTCCGGGTGGTCGCCGGGGTGGCCGCGGGGACGGGCACGATCCCGCGCCCCATGGCTGCCAGCAGGACGGCGACGAAGGACTCGTCGTTCGGCAGCACCAGGACGGCCCGGTCTGCCGGGCGGGCACCGAGCGCGAGCAGCCCCGATCCCACCGCGTCTACGAGAGCGTTGAGTTGACGATACGTCAGGGAACGGGACGAGTCCCCGTCGAGGCAGGTCAGCGCGACCGTCTCGGGCCGGTGGTGTGCGTGGTGCTCAAGCCGTTCACGGGCCGTCCCGGACTGCCGGTCCACGGTCATCCGCGGCCCTCGGCCGCGGCCACCGCCCCGACGTCGCTGAGTTCGGCGCGTCGGATCTTGCCGCTGGGGGTGCGGGGCAGCGAGCCGGAGGCCGCCAGGACGACCCGGGGTGCGGGCAGGCCGAGCCGATGCGCCGCGGCCTCGACGGCGGGAACCGGATCGGGGCGGCCGCCGTGCTCCACGAAGCACACCGGCCGCGCGCCGTCGCCGAGGACGACCGCGTCGGTGACGCCGGGCAGCAGCCGGATGTCGTGTTCGAGCCGGGCGGCGTGGAGTTCCTGCTCGGTCCCCGCCCGGCCGATGACGAACAGGTAGCCGTCGGCGTCGAGGAAGCCGACGTCTCCCGTGGCGTGCACCGGCGCCTCGGACGGGTCCCGGTCGGCGGCGCGCAACCGGATGCCGATCTCCCCGACCTCCCCCGCCGGCAGCACCCGGCCGTCGCGGGTGACGTCGATCCGGATGCCGGGCAGCGGACGGCCGACCGAACCGGGCCGGCCCAGCCACTCCGGCGTCGTGATCTCGGTCAGGACGCTCTTCGAGGTGCCGTAGTACTCGTGCAGCACCGGTCCGAACAGCTCGATCGCCGTGCGCTTCACCGCGGGCGGGCAGGCGGCACCGCCGTGGAAGACCACCTGGAAGGGCCGGCGCGGTGCCTGCCCCGCCGCGGCCAGGGCGGTGAGCCGGTCCGGGCTGAGGAAGACGCTGTCCGCCGCGTACCGGTCCGCCAGCTCGACGAACCCGCCGGTGGACCAGGTGCGCTGGACAACGACCGCGCTGCCCGCCTGGAGCGCGTACAGGGCGGGCCCCAGGGTGCCGAGGTGGTAGGTGGGATTGGCCATCAGGTGCGGGCCGCGGCTCAGGCCGGCGCCGTACCGCTCGGCGACGGCCACCCCCTTGTAGGGCCGGGTCGGGCGGGTCCGGACGACGGCCTGCGGGAGGCCGGTGGTGCCGGAGGTCGCGAGGACGAGGTGCCCGGCGGCGGGTGGGGCGACCGGAGCGGGGACGACGGGCGGGTGGCCCGCCCCGGCCAGCAGTTCCTCGTCGCCGAGGACGGGGCAGGGCAGGGCAGGTCCGCCCGTCGTCGGCGCTCCGTCGGTGAGGTGCAGCGCGGCGTTCACGTCCGTCAGCAGGGCCGGGCCCACGGGCAGCGCCAGCAGCTGCGGGGCGATCGGGAAGAGACCGTACCCGTGCCGCAGCGCGGCGAGGACCAGCGCGAAGAAGCGGGGCCCGGTGGGGATGTCGGTGGACAGGATCGTGCCGTCGGGAAGGCCCCGGGCCCGCAGGGCGCCCGCCAGGGCGTCCGCGCGGCCGGTCAGCTCGGCGAAGGTGTACGTCTCCTCGTCGGCGACGACGGCCGTGCGGTCGGGAGCCGTCCTCGCGGTGGCCCACGGGTCCCAGAGGTAGGGGCGCATGCTTCCTCGGCGTTCAGTGTTCGGGGGTCGACAGGGCAGAAGCCGCCTCACCGGGCGTCGGAGCGGGCGCGGCGGCCGGGGCTTCGGCCAGGGCTCCGGCCAGGGCTTCGGCGAGGGCGGCGAAGTCGGGGAGGTCGGCGACCAGTTCGGTGTCGACCTCGACGCCCAGGCGTTCCTCCAGCCGGACGGCGAGCTCGACCGCGGTGACGGAGTCACCACCGAGCGAGAAGAAGTCGTCGGTCGGTTCGGCCCGTCGGCCGAACACCTCGCTCGCGGCGGCCAGGACCGCGTCGATCGGTGCGGGGGGCATGGCACCTCCTGTGGTGCGTGAGGGGCGGCGTCCGTAACGGACCCGACAGCGGAGTGGGAGGACGGAACGGGCGTGCTCAGCAGGCGGGTTCAAGCCCCCGGCCCGACCTCCCGCGCCGTGGCGGTGACCGCGCCGAGCACGTCGTCGAGGACCGCCCGGGCCACCGGCCGGTCCACCCGCTGCCCGTCGAAGCGCAGGCCGATGAGCAGGCGGTCGCGGAATTCGGCGCACCGCAGGTGCAGGGCGTGGATGTCCGTGACGGCGATCCGGCGCAGTTCGTGGGCATCGGCGGTGACCCGCAGCGGGCCGGTGTCCCGGGAGCCCGCGTAGTCGCCCTCGAACCGGCGCAGGTTCACGTAGACGTCGCGGCCGACCGGGGCGCCGTGCCGCGCCTCGGCCTCCCGCGTCACCGCCGTGATCTCCTCGGCGGTCAGCCGCTGGTGCTTCAGCGCGTTGAGCAGCTGGGCGCGGACCCGGCCGCGCACCGCGTCGGGGTCGCCGGCCGCGTCGACGACGGTGAGCGGGCAGGAGGCGGCGAACATCCCGACGACGTCCCGGTCGCGGGACGGCCGGGAGTCCATGGAGGTCCACAGCCCCACCTCGGCCCGGCCGGTGCGGCGCGCCAGCGCGTGGACGAAGGTGCCGACCGTCCACTGGAGCAGGCTGAGGCGGCGCTCCTCGCAGGCGCGACGCAACGCCACGGTGGTCCGGGCGTCCAGCTCGGCCTGGAGCCTCCCGCCCTCGGCGGGCGTGGCGCCCTCCGGGCGGGCCCACAGGGTGCGGGCCAGGAACCCGAGGCGCTCGCGCCAGTCGGCCAGGGCCCGCTCGCGCTGGGCCGGGGCGGTTCCGGCCCGCTGCCGGGCGGCGGCCTCCGCGAACGACGGAGCGCTGTCCGGTACGGCGTCGCCGCGCCGCAGGGCCTCGTAGTCGCGCCAGACCTCGTGGGCGAACAGGTGGTGCGCGCGTCCGTCGAAGACGAGGTTCTGGAAGGTCGCGAGCAGCGCGTGGCGACCGGTGTCGTACCGCAGCAGCCGGATGGTGAAGGGCCGCTGTTCGCCGTACCGCCAGGGGGTGACGCAGTCGCGCGAGAGCAGGGCCGAGGCGTAGCGGGCGAACTGTTCGGGCGAGGCGGCGCCGACCTTCTGGCACTCGACGACCTGTTCCGCCGCGCCGATGGGCCGGATCCACTGCTCGGGGTGCGGCCCCGGCTCCGGGGCCAGCTGCATCTGCAGGGCGTCGTGCCGGGTCACGAAGGCACGGACGGCCGCCTGCAGCGCGTCGGTGTCGAGGTCGCCGAGGATCTCGAAGGAGAGCCGGACGTTCTTGTGCGCCCAGGAGTCGGTGCGGGTCTTGGTGTGGAACCAGTCCTGCTCGTAGGTGAGCGGCACGGGGGTGCCGGGAGCCGGCCGGGTGGGGCTCAGGTCAGGCACAGGTACTCCTCGCCGGTCTCCTTGAGGGCGGCGGGCGGGCCGGCCTCGACGATCCGGCCGTCGCGCATCACGATGACCTGGTCGGCGTCGTCCAGCACGGTGAGGCGGTGGGCGATGACGACGACGGTGATCCCGGCGGCCAGCAGGTCGCGCATGATGGCCTCCTCCAGCGCCGGGTCCAGGGCGCTGGTCGCCTCGTCGAGGATGACGAGCTTGGGCTGCTTGGCCAGCGCCCGGGCGAGGACGATCCGCTGCCGCTGGCCGCCCGACATCCCGTGCCCGCCGGGGGCGACGAGGGTGTCGTAGCCCATCGGCATGGCCCTGATCTCCTCGTGGATGTGGGCGAGTTGGACGGCGTTCTTGAGGTCGGCCTCACTGATGTCCTCGCTGCCGAGGAGGATGTTGTCGCGGATCGAGCCGCCGAAGAGGTGGGCGTTCTGGTTGACGTAGCCGATGCGGCGCCGGTAGGTCGGGCGGTCGAGCTCGTCGAGGCGCATGCCGTCGACCGTGATCGTGCCGCCGGTGGGGAGGTAGAGCCCGGCCAGCAGCATGCCCAGGGTGGACTTGCCGGATCCCGAGCGGCCGACGACGGCCACGAACTGCCCCGGCCGGACGTCGAGTTCGACCTCGCTGAGGGTGGGCCTGGGGGCGCCGGGGTAGCGGAAGGAGACGCCTTCCGCGGTGATCCGGCCCGGTTCGGCGACGCCCGTTCCGGCGAGGGCGCCGCGCGGTTCGGGGGCCGCGCGCAGGACGTCGTCGAGCCGGGCGAGGGTGGGCCGGACGGCGGCAAGCTGGGACCCGGCGTCGAACATCCCCTGCATCGGGATGAACAGGGCGATCGTCAGCGTCATGAAGCCCATGGCCTCGCCCAGCGAGTCGCGGCCGGTCAGCACCAGCCAGATCCCCGCGAGCAGGACGGTCAGGGGCGCGCCGAACTGCACCGTGCGGCTGAGGGAGGAGAAGAGGGCGAGGTTGCGGCGGGCGCCCAGGCGCTTGTTGACCTCGTGGACCAGGGTGTGCGACCAGCGTTCCGCCGCCCGGCCCTCCAGGCCGCTGGACTTCAGCGAGGAGATGCTCTCCAGCATCTCGACGAGTTCCTCCTGCGCCTTGGTCTGACGCTCCAGGACCTCCTGGCTCAGCTCCGTCTGCCGGCGCCAGGTGACCGCGAGGATGCCGCCCTGGACGGCGACGAGGGCGGCGACGAGCGCGGCCATCGGGGGGGTGGTCAGGGCGATCGCGACCAGGTACGCGACGACCAGCACGCTGTCGAGCGCGGCGGAGACCGCGGTGACGCTCAGCACTTGGATGAGGACGTTGCTCGCCCGGGCCCGCATGGCCAGGTCACCGGGGTTGCGCACGGTGAAGAAGTCGTAGGGCAGGTCCGCCAGGTGACCGACGATCCCCAGGGTGAGCCGCTTCTCGATCACGGCCTGGCGCTTGGCCACCAGGACCGACCTGACCAGCTGGAGGACGAAGAAGAGGACGGCGAGCCCGGCGAGCAGCGCCCCGGCGCCCCACAGCGTGGCGGTGGAGCCGTCCGGCACCACCCGCTCGACCAGGATCCCCGCGGTGAGCGGCAGTGCGAGCTCGAAGGCCATCAGGGCGGCGGACACCGCCAGCAGGAGGCCCAGTTCGCGCCGGCCCGGCAGGAACTGGCGCAGCCGGCTCCACGGGCTGCCGGTCCCGGTGCCGCGGGTGGCCGTGGACGCGCCCTCCAGCGGCGGGTCGAACTCCAGCGCCACACCGGTGAAGGACTCCGCGACGGCCGCCCGGCTGAGCCGGCGCCGTCCGTACGCGGGGTCGACGACGTCCACGTACTCCTTGCCGGCGCCCTCCAGGACGACGAAGTGGCTGAAGTTCCAGAACAGGATCGCGCCGGGCCGCAGTCGCCGCAGGGCGTCCAGGTCGGCGCGCACCCCCCGGCCCTTGACGCCGTACTCGCGGGCGATCTCCAGCAGGGTTCGGGCCGACGCGCCGTTGCGGCCGGAGTCGGCCCGGGCGCGGATCGCGTCGAGGGACACGTCGACGCCGTGGTGCCGGAGCACGGTCACCAGGGCGGCCGGGCCGCAGTCGCTGACCTGCGTCTGGAAGCAGACGGGCAGCCGCTTGGCGCCGCGGCCGGCGAGCCGCTCGCGGACGGCCGCCGTCCGCTCGGTGAATCCCCTGGTCCGAGGCGGGGCGGGGGTGTGCCCGAGCACCGGCCCGAGGCCGTCGCGCCTGCGGTGGTGTTCGAGCGCCTCGGGCCGGAAGCGCGATTCACCGGTCATCGATCCCGATCCCTTTCCTTGCCGTCACCGGCGTGCGCCGAGAGGAACTCCCGGCACACGCCGGCACTGGTGCGTCCCGGGGCGGGACACGGGTGCGGTGGACTCAGGTCCGCCGCGGTGGGCCGGACGGGGTCACCGCCCGGCCGGGGGACACCGTCGTCAGATGACGCAGTGCGCGGCGATGGAGAACTGGCCGCCCACGATGTCGTCCAGCTCCTCGTCGGACAGCTCGGTGATGTCGACGTCGTCGAAGTTGTTCATGACGTTTCCTTTCGGCAAGGGCTTCCTCGCGACCGCAGACCGGGTTCCGCCGCGGTTACGGCGATTTCCTCGAGGTCCTCGGAAAAGGGCCGCCGGGGACCGGTGGCCGGCCGAGGGCCGCAACAGCACCAGGTCAGGTGGCGAGAGGAAGCACGGAATGGATGGTGCTTCACATTCCCGGTCGGGCTGACCGGATGTCAAAACCATAGAACCGCCGGAGCCGGACGGGCAAGGCCCGGGCGGCGATTTCTCGGAAATTGAACGGCGCCCTGGATTCTCCTGGATTCGGACATGCGAAATCGGCCGGAGGTGCCGGCCGGGAATTTCGGAATTCCCGGCCGGCAGCGCCGACCACGCAAAAGGCTATTCGTCTGCGGAGGTGTTTTTCCGGCTCAGCGGTGGCAGACGGCGAAATGCGCCGTGAGCACGTACGGCAGGGTGCCGTCGGGGGCGCGCAGCGGCGCCAGGGCGTTCTCGGCGGCGGCGCGCGCGGCCGGCAGGCGATCGGGCGGGACGCTCTCCCAGAAGGCCCGCGCGGCGGTGGACCAGGTCCACTCCCACCAGTGCTCCGGGTCCCGGAACGTCGCCTCCAGGCGTTCCTCGTACAGCTCGACGGAGGCGAAACCCGCTTCAAGGGCGAGTTTGCGGACGAGTTCCGGGGTCTGCGGGGGGCTCTGTCCCGCGACGACCGTCTCGATCTCCTCCGGCGTGCCCGGGCCGAAGGGCCGGGTCGCCTCGACCACCCGGTACCAGCCGGACGCCTCCGGGCCCCACCAGGAGACCGCCAACCGCCCGCCGGGCCGCAGCACCGACCGGAAGCCGCGGAAGGCCCGGTCGGGCCGGCGGAGGAAGGAGAGCAGCATGCCCGCGGTGACGGCGTCGAAGCCGTCGGCCGGCGGGCGCAGGGCCGCGCGGGGCGGCTCCTCGGCGTCGGCGACGTACGTGCGCAGCCAGTGCAGTCGGTGCTCGGCGGACCGCTGTCGCACGCGCTCGATCATCGCCGGCGAGACGTCGATGCCGGTCGCGCTGCCCCGGGGGCCGACGGCACGAGCGGCGGGGAAGAGGATCGCGCCGGTGCCGCACCCGGCATCCAGGACGTGCTCGCCCTCGGCGATCCGGGCGTGCGCCACCAGGAGCCGGCCCGCGGCGGGGAGGAGGTCGATGCCCACGCGGTCATAGGTGGCCGCGGCGCGGTCGAAGAGCCCCGCGATGCCGTCGCCCTCGTGGTGCGTCGCCTCGGCGGGCGCGCCCCGGGAGGCCTCGGGCGGGGCTGGAGTGGTGCTGGGCATGGGGGTGACTCCTTCCCGCGGGCCCGAGGGGCCCGGGGTCGACGTTCCGTGCGGTCGGTGCCGGTGCCGACCGGTGGCAGTACCGGCGACGGATGCGGTGCCGGCGGGTGGCGGTGCCGGCGGACAGATGCGGTGCCGGCTAGTGGATGCGGACGCGAAGCCCGAGGATGCGGTCGGCGCCCAGGGGCGCGGCCCGCTCGAAGGTGGCGGGGTCGTGGCTCACCCGGAGCCGTTCCGCCGCGATCACCCGGGTCAGGGCGTCGGTGGCGCCGCGCGCCAGGGGGGCGCCGACGCAGTAGTGGGAGCCGGCGCTGAAGGCCAGCGAGCGGGCCTCGTGGGCACCCGGCCGCCAGGCGAGGGGCTCGGGGAAGACCGTGGCGTCGAGGTTCGCGGCCGCGAGGATCAGCATGACCCGCTGCCCGGCGGCGACCTGGTGGCCGGCGATCTCCATGTCCTGGACGGCGTACCGGGGAGCGAACCGGAACGGGCAGCTGATCCGGAGCGCCTCCTCGGTGAACTCCCCTTGCGCGGAGGCGGATTCGGCCTCCGGGCCGGCGATGGCCGCCATCCGCTCGCCGCCCCGCATGACCACTTCGGTCAGGACGGCGGTGAGCGGTTCGAGGGTTCCGGTCACGATCTGGGCGGTCACGGCCACCGCGACGTCGTGCCCCAGCCCGGGGTCGGCGGCGATGTCCCGCAGGACCACGGCGAGTTCGCCCTCGGCCCGGTCCAGGAGGTGCTCGCGCACCTCGGCGCGAAGCCGGTCCAGCGAGGCGTTCGCCGCGCGCGCCAGGTCGTCGTCCGTGTAGGACCTGGGCTTGGCCAGATAGGCCATCAGCCCGTCCGTCGCCTCCGCCAGGTCCGTCATGCGGTCGGTGGTCGTGCCGAACAGCCGGGCCAGCACGGCCAGGAGGTACGGACGGCAGAACCCGCCGATCCAGTCACACTCCCCGCCCTTGTCCCTCAGGCCGGTCAGCAGCTCCCGGCAGTCGTCCTCCAGCCGGGCGACCAGCGAGCTGACGTTGCGCCGGTCGAGGGCCGGGCGGATGCGGGAGCGGAGGTCCTGGTGGTAGGCGCCGTCGCTGAACACCGGCCACAGGGTGACGAAGTCCCGCACCGGCCGGTGCAGGGCGATCTGCTCCTCGGACAGACCGGTGCCGGCCAGCGGGTCGCGCAGGGTGGCGCTGGTCAGCCCCGGGTGCGTCAGGAGTTCCCGGACCAGCTCGTAGCCGGTCACGAACAGCGCTCCGGTGCGCGGGTCCTTCATGGCCGGGACGGTCGCCATGGCCCGCAGGGCCTCGCGGGGGTCCGTCGCGGAGTAGTCGCCGTAGAGCAGCTCGGCGAGTTCTGGGCTGGTCATCGTGGTCTCCTTCACGGCGCGCCCGGTCCGTCCGGGCGTACGGCCCGTCCGGTGCGCGAGGATTCGTACAGGGCGAGCGTCAGGGCGAGTGAGCGGCGCGCCTCCTCCCCGCTCACCAGCGGGGGGCGTCCGTTCTCCACGGCGTCGCAGAAGTCGGCCAGTTGGTCGCGGTGCGGGGTGCCGGGCATGCCCGTGGGGTCGCGCTCCCCGTCATCGCGCAGCGGGAGGCCGGCGCTCTGGTCGCCGGCTCCGTACGCGCCGTACGCGTCCCCGGTCTCGCCGTCCGGGCGGGTGTGGAACCAGGCCATCCGGTCGTCGTCGAGGACGGCGGAGCCGCGGTCGCCGTGGACCGTCAGCCGCGCGGTGCGCCCGGGGTAGGCGGCCGTCGTCGCCAGGACGGTGGCGAGCGCGCCGTTCGCGAAGCGGATCACCGCCGCCGCGGTGTCCTCCACGTCGATGCCCCGGTGGGCCACCAGCGCCGTACGGGCCGTCACCTCGACCGCCTCGCCCATCACCCACTGGAGCAGGTCAAGGGTGTGGATGCCCTGGTTCATGAGCGCCCCGCCGCCGTCGAGGCGGACCGTTCCGCGCCACTGCCCGGAGTCGTAGTAGCCCTGCGAGCGCCACCACGGGACCTCGGCGTGCGCGGAGGTGAGGGTGCCGAGGGCCCCCTGGCGGACGGAGTCGTACAGGTACCTGGCAGCGGGGTCGAACCGGTGCTGGAGGACGACCCCGAGGGTGCGCCCGGTGGACCTGGCCGCCCCGAGCAGCCGGTCGGCCGCGGCCAGGCTCACTTCGAGGGGCTTCTCCACCAGGACGTGCTTGCCCGCCCGCAGGGCGGCCTCCCCGATCTCGGCGTGCAGGCCGCTGGGCACGCAGACGCACACCGCGTCCAGGTCCGGCCGGGCGAGCAGGTCCCGCGCCGTCGCGTGCCAGGCGCAGCCGTGCTCGGCCGCCAGGGCGCGGGCCCGCTCCGGGCTCCGGCCCGCGACGGCCACCAGGGCGGCCCGGCCCGACAGCCGGGCGAGGGTCCGGGCGTGGACCCCGCCGATCACTCCGGCTCCGATGATGCCGAATCTGAGCATCGTGTCCTTCCTACCGATCGTGCTGATGAGAGGCGCTCAGGCGGGCAGGCCGGCCGGCTCGGCCCGGGCCCCGGCGAACGGGTCCTCACCGAGCAGTGCCGCGGTGAGCTCGTCCCGGTGCGCCTCGGTCCACCGCGCGTCGCGTTCGACGCCGTCGGCGGCGCCCGACTCCACCAGCCGGACGAAGCCGGGCTCGCCCTCCGCCGCCCGCCGCCGGATCAGCTCCAGCGTGAAGCGGATCCGGGCCGCGGCGAGCCCGGCCAGGGCCGCGCGCCGCGCCGGCGCCAGCCCGTACCCGTCGACCAGCAGCCGGAAGCGGTGCCCGCGATCCGGCGGGGTCGGCCAGCCGAGCGCCGCGCAGCCGCGGTCGTCGGTCAGGGGCGCGAACTGCCAGGCGGCCTGGGCCAGATCCCACTCCGGGCTCTCGCGGCCCGCGGCCTCCCAGTCGATGAAGGCGACCGGGCGACCGTCCGCGAAGACGGTGTTGCGCGGCGCGATGTCGTTGTGGCACACGACCGTCTCCGGGCCCGAGGTGGCGGGCGGGTGCGCCCAGTGGGCGGGCTCCGGTGAGAACCCCTCGGCCGCCTCGTGCATCCGTCGCATCAGGCATCCCACCGCGAACACCGCGGCGTCCGGCAGTTCCGCCACCTCCGGGCCCTGCGGAACGTGGCCCTCGACATACTCGAGGACTTCCCGCCCCTGCGCGTCGAAGCCGAACGCCCGCGGGGCACCGCCGAAGCCGACGCGCTCGAAGTGGTTCAGCAGCCCGTGGACCGCCGGGGTCCACGGGCCCGGCGGGCGGCGCACCGTGTCGCCGACGCGTACCACCGTCGATATGCCGACGTGCTCCTCCCCGTCCTTCACGACTCCCGTTCCCCTCGTGCCGTCCCGCCCTCACCCGTGCCGCTCACGCGGAGGCACCCGCCAGAGCCCGCGCGCCCGTGGGCTCCACGCCCAACTCGGCCAGCACGCGCATCTGGTGGTGGATCTGGCGCGCCCCGGTGTCGATGTCGGTGTGCACCCGGGGTGCCAGGGCGAGGCGTTCCATGCACTTCTCCACCCGCAGGTTGTCCCGGCGGCTGCGCTCGGGCATCAGCCAGTGGTCGAACTGGTGCTGCCACAGCAGCAGCACCGCGTCGTCGTTGCGCTCGCGGATGTCGTCGAGCGCGGCCAGCTGCAGTTCCCGGGCGTCGTCGCTGTTCATCCCGATGTGCGACCACCAGGTGTGGGTGTCGTCCGGGTCCTCGACCTCGATGCGCAGGCGTTCCCGGTCCTGCCACAGCGGCATGGTCTCGTCGGAGATCGAGAAGAAGTTGAGCATGAAGTGGCCGGCGTACTCCTGGACGAGGAAGTCGCGGGTCTCGCCGAAGAGTTCGGGCGTCTCGCCCGGGTAGCCGATCATGAAGAAGACCACGTAGCCCAGTTCGCTGTCGCGCAGCGCGTGGAAGGCCCGCCGGTTCTGCTTCGCCGAGACCCGCTTGCTCATCAGCTTGAGGACCTCGTCGCTCATCGCCTCGAAGCCGATGTGGAGCTTGTAGCAGTGCGCCTCCAGCAGCGCGTCCACCAGCGCCGGGGAATCGACGGTGTTGGCGCGGCTGAAGCCCTCCCAGCGCACCCCCGCCGCCGGCAGGATCTCCATCAGCCGGCGCAGGCGGGTGGGCGGGACGGTGAAGGTGGAGTCCATCGCGGAGATCATCTGCGCGCCGTTGTCGGCGGCGTAGGACATCCAGTCGTCCCGGATCTTCTCCGCGGACTTGTAGCGCCACTTGGGCGAGGCCGCCGGGAACGAGCAGAACTTGCAGTCGAAGGGGCAGCCGCGCATCGACTCGTACGGGACGATCGGGAACCGGCCCTTGAGCCGCGGTGAGGGCAGAGCCTCGAAGTCCAGGTACTCCAGCGGGTTCACCCGGATCCGCCCGCCGTCGCGCCACACGGCGCCGGGGACCCCCGCCAGGGTGCGGTTCGCACCCACGGCCTTCAGCACGGCGGGCAGGGCCTGCTCGCCGTCGCCACGCACCACCGCGGTCACGCCGGGGAACTCCGCCATCACCTGCTGGAACTTCAGGTTGGTGTACTGGCCGCCGCAGACCACGGGGACCGAGGGCAGCCGCTCGGCGATCCAGTCGATCACCTTGGCGAAGATCGCCTTGCTCCACATGTAGGTGGTCGACAGCAGGACGACGTCGAAGTCGCCGGGCGGCAGGACCGCCTGGCCCGACCACACCCCGGCCAGGTCCACCCGCGCGTAGTCCTGGTCCGCCTCCTGGAGGATCGCCTCCAGCGCGAAGGTGGTCAGGTGGGGGACGGAGGTGGTCCGCGGGCGGCACAGGGTCCGCCGCTCGCCGTCGGCGGTGTAGGTGAAGTCGGTGAAGTCCAGGTCCGCGTGGCCCCCGCGTTCGAGCATGGCGCGGGTGCGGTCGTCCCGCCCCGTGCCGCTCGCGTCGAACAGCGATCCCCGCAGGTAGTTGAGGTTGACGTAGCTCGGTCCCAGACCGCACATCAGCAGCGCGCGCACAGGCTGTCCTTCTCCTCGGCATCAAGAACGGGAACGGCGGGCACGGGGACGACCCGTCCGGCGCCGGTGGGCATCGCGGCGGCCGGCCGCGGCCCGGCGGGCCTCACCCGGCCGCCATGGCGTTGCCCAGGTAGTTGGGCAGGGCGGTCAGTCGGTCCCACTGGGCGTCCAGGTCCGTCGGGTACGCCTCCCGGTAGCGCCGGGTGACCTCGGCGACCTCGGCCCACGAGGCGGGCGTGCGCCCGTCGTTGTAGCGGGGGGCGAGCTTGTCGTACAGCGTCGTCCCCGGGCGCAGGACGAGCTGGTTGAGCCCGAAGTCCACGGGCAGCGAGGCCGCCCAGTCCACCAACTCGCCACTGGCGCAGGCCGGATCGTCGGGCAGTCCGAGCAGGATGAAGGCGAAGGGCTTGATCCCGGCGTCCGCCAGCCGGTGGACGGCTTCGGCCACCTTCTGCGGCGGCACCTTCTTGCCGACGCCGGTGTCGGCGACCCCGGGGGACTCCGCGCCCAGCCACATGCCCCGGCAGCCGGCCTCCGCCCAGCGCCGGACGTCGGTGCGCAGCACCACCTCCGCGCGGGTCTGCCCGGTCCACTCGAGGCCGGAGCCGGTCAGGCCGTCGCACAGCTCGTCGTAGAACGTCCGGTGCAGCCCGAAGACGTAGTCCAGGAAGAAGACCGACTCGGTGCCGCGCGCCTGGAGGGCGGCGGTCTCGGCCAGCGTCTGCGCGACCGGCCGGTCCCGCATCCGGGCGCCGAACGGCAGGTGGCAGAAGGAGCATCCGTAGCTGCAGCCGCGCACGCCCATCACCAGCCCGCACGCCGCCCGGCGGGTCCGCCCGTCGACCACGACCTCGGCCGTGTAGGCCAGCGGGTCCGTCAACTCGTAGGCCGGTAGCGGCCATTGGTCGACCGGCAGGTCCGGGTAGCTGCCGGCCGCGGGCAGCACGGGGGTGAGCGCGCGGCGGTGCAGCACGTCGCGCACCGCCTGGACGGCGGCCGAGTCGGCCTCGCCGCGGGCGACGAAGTCCACGCCCAGTTCGCGCCGGCAGGCCTGCGGCAGGTGGGTGGCGTGCGGCCCGCAGGCGAGCACGGGCACCCCGGGCCACCGCTCGCGCACCGCGGCCACCGCGTCCTTCACCGGGCCGAGGTCCAGGGGGTAGCACTGGGCCCGGTCGGCGACGGCGGTCACCACGACCACCAGATCGGGGGTGTCCCCGCCGGGGGGCAGCTGCTGGAGCCTGCGGTCCCACAGGCTCACCGCCACCCCGTCCTGCTTCAGGACGGCCGCGGCGTTGAGCACGTCCAACGGCTGCTGGAGGAAGTGGCGTTCGAACTCGTCCTCGGGGACGACGAAACAGACCTGGGTCATGCGGACTCCTGTCGGGGCGAGAAGACGGACTCGGCCGTGCGGCCGGGCGGACGGCCCGCGCGGGACGGGCGCCCGGCCCGGTCGGCACCGACCAGGGCCGCCTCGGCGCCACGCGGCCACACCACGCCGATCAGGGCGGCGATCCGGTGCAGCGTGCGCAGGTCGGGCGGCGGGCAGGTGGCGGCCGACAGGGACGCGAGCATGCCGCTCCAGGCGTTCCTGAGGAGCGGGTCGACGACCTCCAGCCGGCGCTCCCCGGCCGAGGTCCGCACGGTGATCCGGTGCACGTCCCGGCGGACCTGCTCGCGCGCGGGGCCGCCGAGCGGTTCCAGCTCAGCGGTGAAGTGGGCCGACGCGGTCTCCACCCGGACCAGTCGCTGCCGCTCCCCGATCGCGGTGGGGAAGTCACGCGTCCAGGCCGGACGGGGAAGCACCGCCTCGGCGCCCTCGCCCGCCACGGTGGAGAACAGCTCCACCTCCACGCCGCGCACCGAGGTCCGCTCGTGCGCGGCGGCCAGCAGGAGACCGGGGTCGTGCGCCACCCGCAGCGAGCCCGGCGCCACGGGACCGCGCAGGTAGGCGTCGTAGCCGGGCGCGGGCAGGAAGTGCCCGAGCGCCGCGAGCATGTGGAGCCACTCGTAACCGAAGACGCCGTGGTCGCGGTCCACGAAGCGGCCCCGGGCGACGTCGGGTCGGCGGTCCTTGGCGAACACGACGCGCAGCGCCCGGACGGGTTCGCCCGGTGCCTCGCGGGCGACCAGCCGGGCCATCGCGGACAGCGCGGCGGCGTACCGGTACTGGTCCATCACCACGACCCGGGCCGCCGGCAGCGCGGCGAGCAGGTCGGTGAACTCGGCGAGCTCCGCGGCGCGGCAGGCGGGCTTCTCCACCACGACGCGGGCCGCGGCGTCCCGGGCCAGCACCGAGGCCACCACCGGCAGGTGGGTGTGCGTCGGGGTGCACACCACCCAGACGTCGACGTCACGGACGTCGGGGACCTGTCCGATGCTCCGCCACCAGGACACCGGCGGGGCGGGGAGCCGGGACGGATCCGGGTCCAGCACGCTGACCTTCAGCCCCATCCGGGTGAGGACCTCGACGTGCAGCCGCCCCACGCTGCCGTACCCGACGACGCAGGCGTGTCCCCGGCCGGTCACGGGCGGTCCTCCCCCGCCACCGCCGGGTGCGGGGCGGTCCAGGTGCGGACGGAGGCCTCCTCCGAGAGGTACGTGTCGTAGTACGTCTCGAACAGGCCGGCCGCCCGGACGGCCTCGTCGACCTCGCTCACGTGCACGCCCGGTGCGAGCTCGTCGGCCCGGCGGCACAGCTCCCGCACGGCGATCAGCGTGCCGGCCCGGTACGCGTCGTAGCCGGAGTTCGGGATGCCCTCGTAGTCGAAGAGGTTGAGCGAGCGGCCGTCGCCCAGGAGCGTGGCCCGGCCGCCGCCGGGGAGGCGGTAGCGGACGCCGATCCCGGTCAGGGTGGACTCGGGGGCGCCCGCACCCCCGGTGCTCAGGAGACTGAAGTCCTTGGTGGCGAAGCCGGCCAGCAGCACCCCGTCGGGCAGCAGCGGCAGTTCCTCCGGGCCGAGCAGCGCCTCGCCCGTACTGCCCGTCACCAGGAAGGGCGTGCAGCGCCGCAGCGCGGCGGCGAGGGTCGGCTCGGTCTCGAAGCCCTGCTCGGCGGCCTGGATCAGGGCCAGGGTGTCCTGGTCCACGACGGTGACCCGGCAGCCCAGGGAGCGCAGTCGGCGCGCGAGCCGGGAGCCCAGGGTGCCGAAGCCCACGGCGACGACGCGGCGGCCGATGAACTTCTGCCCCGGCACCAGCTCGCGCAGCCGCCGCAGGCAGGAGTCGGCGATCTCCTCGTACGACAGCAGGCTCTTGAGCTGGGAGCGGGCGACGTTGAAGACCGGGATGGCGGGGAGCGGTCCGGCCCCGATCCGCTTGAGCCCGCTGACCGTGAGCTCGACCACGGCGTCCACCGGCTCGGTCACCAGCC
The DNA here is from genome assembly GCF_055560875.1 of Kitasatospora sp. NPDC023118. Lineage (NCBI taxonomy): Bacteria > Bacillati > Actinomycetota > Actinomycetes > Kitasatosporales > Streptomycetaceae > Kitasatospora > Kitasatospora sp. NPDC023118. Next base: position 50,009 of record NZ_JBVHHW010000014.1, on the reverse strand, counting down.
GGGACGGTCCCGTGCCGCGGGCGAGCAGCCCGCCGTCGTCGATGACCAGCACGCGACGGCCGGCGCGGTGGGCGGCGGCGATGAAACGGTCGACGTCGGCGGCGACCAGACGCGCGGCGGCGACCTCCTGGCCGGGGGCGGTGCCGTCGATGACGGAGTTGTCCAGCAGGGCGCTGCGGTAGCCGCGGGCGCGGAACCAGGCGTGCACCCGGTGCCGGCCCGCCGTGCGGTCGCCCTTGGCCAGGGCGTAGATCCATTCGCGCGGGATGCCCGCCCGCTCCGCCGCGAGGAGGAAGCCGACGCTGTTCTCCACGTAGTGGTCGCGGAAGACCAGCGCCCAGTCGTCGATCCGCGGTCCGCGGTCCGCGTAGTGACGCAGCAGCGGCATCGAGGCCCACAGGGCGGCGGTCTCCTCGTGGGTGAGCCGGTCGGCGCGCTCCCGTACCGCCGCGACGATCTCCCGCACCGGTTCGGGCAGCGGAGCGCCCGCGGGCGCGTCGGTCAGCACGGCGGTCCGCCAGAGCGCGGGCTCCGGTACGACGGGATCCAGGGTGCGGTGCCGGGCCGGCGCGGCCGGTGCCAGGTCCAGGTGGACGCGCCGGCCCGCGACCCGGATGCCGATCGCGCGGGGCAGGCCGTCCGGGCCGTCGACCGTGTGCCATGCCGCCGCCGGGAACTGCGGGCCGAGAGCCTCGGAGACGGCATCGCGCACGTCGGCGGGCGGGACCGGGCCAGTGACGGTCTCGATCAGCCGCAGGCCGGTGAACGCGGCGGCGACGTCGGGGCTTTCGGCTTCGAGCTCGGTGGTCACCGCGTCACCCCCCGGCGGGCGGCGGACGTTCGCGGACGGTCCCACGAAGCACTCGGTGGCAGAACAGGCAAAGCCGTCTCCTTGAATGGGCATGACAGATCGCGCACCCTGGCGCTCGGATTCCGCACGGGGAGGCGATGTGATCGTGAGTGGGCGGTGCGGCCCGATGCCCCGGGGGTGACATCGGGCGACCGGTCGGCCGGCGGCCGGGCAAACGGACGGGTTCGCGCGGGCGGGTCTCGGGAGGGGATACCGCGCCGACGAGCGGACAGCGGCCGGCCGGGGGCTCAACGCCTCGTCAACGGGCGGAGTAAGGATCGCCGGCTGCCGCTCGCGCGATCACGCTCTCGCCGGCCCGCCGGGCCCGGACCCTCGGCGAGAGGGGGTCACTACATGCGGACGCGGCCGTCGCACCCGTCGGAGCCCGGGATCTTGTAGCAGTCGCCCCAGGAGGTGTTGAGGAGGTTGTAGACGGCGCCCTGCGGCTGGGCCGGGGCGGGCGGTGCCGACTCGGCGGCGACGGCAAGCGGTGCCGTTTCAGTGGCGACGGCGGGCGCCGCCAGGACACCCAGGGCGGTCAGGGCCATGACGGCGCCGGCGGCCGTACGGAGAAGAGGCTTCAAAGCGAGGTCCTTCATGTCACAGGTGGAACAGGAACGAACGGCAGGCCTCCACCAGGTGGTGCTGTCGCTGCCGTCGTCTGGATTGTTTCCCGCACACCTCGTCCCGACCAGGCACGATGCCCGTCATTAAAGTGACAGGACATTTGGAGACAGGGGGAGGAAGTGCTCAAACCGGAGATGATGGACATATCTGGTGCGACACGGATGGAGAAACTGCTGCCATCCGGACAAAGCACACAAGACAGTGAATGCCCTCCGCTTCGCCGCAGCTTGGGAGTTTCCGAGCAAAACGGCGCGGTGGACTGGCAGGTCTACGACCACGTCCGTGCCCACGGCCGCCTGGATCCCGGCGGGATCGCCCGGGCACTCGGCATCGGCGTGCACGAGGCCAGCGCGGCACTGGCCCGGCTGGCCGAACGACACCTGGTCCTCTTCGACCCGGCCGACCCGCAGCAGAGCCGCGCGCTGTCCCCACAGACCGCCCTGGCGGACCTCGCCGCCGAGGTCGAGGCCCGCATCGACGCCGAGACCACGGCCCACCAGCAGCGCCTGGCCGCCCTGCGCGCCGACATCCAGCGCTTCACCCGTTTTACCCAGGCCCAGACCGACGTCCCCGACGGCGACCCGGAGGCGGTCACGGTGCTGCCCGACAAGGCGGCGGTCCACGCGCTGCTGGAGGAGGAGGCCGCCCGCTGCCGACACGAGGTCATCGCCTGCCAGCCCGGCGACGTCTCCCGCAACCCGGCGAACCTGGAGCCGGCCCTCGCCCGCGACCGCGCCCTCCTCGAACGCGGTATCCGGATGCGCACCCTGCAGCAGCACTCGGTCCGCTTCCACGGCCCCACCCAGGTCTACGTCGCCGCCGCCACCGCCCTGGGCGGCGAGTACCGGACCGCGCACGAGCTCTTCGGCCGTCTCATCGTCTTCGACGACACCGTGGCGTTCCTGCCCACCGACAGCACCAGTTGGGGCGCCGTCGTCGTCCGGGAGCCCCACCTCATCGCCTACCTGCGCGGCATCTTCGAACAGACCTGGACCCACGCCACGGTCTTCAGCGACCCCACGGCCCCCGGCGCCGAAGGCCTGGAACAGGCCGCCCGCGACATCGACGCCACCCTGCTGAGACTGCTCGCCTCCGGCCTCAAGGACGAGACGATCGCCCGCCGCCTGGGCATGTCCCTGCGCACCGTCCGACGCCGCGTCGCCGACATCCTCGAACGCTTCGGCGCCGAGAGCCGCTTCCAGGCCGCCGTGATCGCCACCCGCGCCGGCCTGCTCGACACCCCCGAGGACGAACCCTCCCCCGACTGACGCCCCGCCCGGCACACCGGGGCCGCCTGACGGCGCGTGGGCCGACCCGGCGGGCCAGGACACCTGGCCCGCCGGGTGGGTGCGCACGAGCACCGGCCGGCGCCCTGGCCGCCGTCCGCACGTCGCCCCGCCGAGCCGCGGCGAGTGAACTGCCGACCGGGCCTGCCATCTCCATGGTCCCGATAGCGACGCCGGGCGCGGACGGATCAGCAGCGGGGCCGGTCATGAGGCACCCCGTCTTCGAGGGCAAGGTCATCCGGCGTGGGGCCGGTCCCGGACCCCGGCCCAGGAGCACACCCTGCGTGCCAGCCGAGCCGTCATGGTCTCCTCAGCCACCTTCCGTCGAGATTGAAAGAGTCAATGGCTGTTTCGAAGTTGACGGACCATTCGCCGAAGAGGACGCCGCGCAGAAAGAGTCTGACGTCCTGCGTGGAAAGCCCGATTGTCGGTTCGGCGGCCGAGAACGTTCTGAGGTTCGCATCTGTTTCCCGCGTAGGAATTCCACTCAGCGACACCGGGCTTGTGATGATCACGGAATCGAGGTGCTGAATGGGATTCGAGGTCAGAACATGGTCGACATCAAGCGTCAGAAAGTCGAAGTCCGCGACAAAGGCTGAGGAATCGAAGAGACGGAATGTGAAGCTCGCCTGAGGATTTCCAAGGCCATCGTCCCCGTTGGCCTCCAGGTGGATGGGAACGAGTCCCGTTGTGTCTTGACCGGGTTGGGAGGTCATGGGGTTTCTCCCTTCGGGTGCCCCCGCTCGCTCAACGGTCAACCCTCGAAGCATTATCTGCCGCGCGGAGCAGGACTGCCAGCGCGAAATGCCCCTACGGAATGGATCGCACCGAGAGCTCAGCACCGCCAGCAGGGCGAACGGCGAGGTGTGCAGCACGCCGAGAACCTTGACGTCCACAACGCCCAGGCCCAGGGCCAGCGCCCCCGCGTACCGGTCGCCGTCGTGCTTGAGGTAGCCGGCGCCCTTGGCCGGGACCGTCAGGACGGCCTTGGTGACGTCGGCGGGGGCGGTCAGGGTGACGGTGATCCCGTCGTGCACCTCGACGCCGGTGGCGACCGGGACCGCGCCCACGGTGAGCCCGAGCTGGAGGTCTGCGGGCAGCGCCGAGGACAGCAGCTGGACGTGGGTGGCATCCACCCGGAGGGCGCCGGGCACCTCCAGATGCCAGTTTGGGGCGGCCTGCGCGATCGCCTGGGCGAGGACCGTGGCCAGCGCCGGCAGGAGCTGGCCGGCCTGGTCGGCGCCGAGCGCGGTCAGCCGCCCGAGCAGTGCCTCGGGGGTCAGGTCGCCGAGCGCGGCCTTCAGGGCCTCCCGCCGCTGCTCGTCGGAGCCGAGGCCGGCGAGGGTGCCGAAGACGCCCGTCAGGACCTGCCTCAGCCCGGTGGCCAGCTCGACCACGGAGTCGGTCACGGGCGGTACCCCCTCGGGCGGCGTCGGGATCGCGGGTGCCGTTGCACACCCCGCCGTTCACGGGTGGGCCCCCGCGGCCGGACGTCGGCGGTACCGGCCCCCGGGGGACCGCCCCGCCCGCCGCACCGTCCACGCACCCGACACGCCGACCCGACACACCGCCAGATCACCCCGACGGCCGACCCCGGTCCCACCGTTCGGCCGTTGAGCCCCGCCCCGCGGGTTCAGGCCGTCGGCAGCGGCTGCGGGGCGGACGGGCCGGTGTAGCGGGCGGACGGGCGGATGATCTTGGAGTCGGCGGCCTGTTCCAGGATGTTGGCGCTCCAGCCGATCGCGCGGGCCGCGGCGAAGGTGGGGGTGAACATCTCCCTGGGCAGACCGCACAGGTGCATCACCACGCCGGCGTAGAACTCCACGTTGGTGTGGAGTTCGCGGCCCGGCTTCAGTTCGGCCAGGATCGCCTCGACCCGGGCCTCCACCTGGACGGCGAGCTCGACCAGCTCACCGCCGAAGGACTCGGCGACCCCGCGCAGCATCCGGGAGCGCGGATCCTCGGTGCGGTAGACGGCGTGGCCGAAGCCCATAATGCGGTCGCCGGCCAGCACGTGCTCGCGGATCCAGCCGTCGATCCGCTCCGGGGTGCCGATCGCGTCCAGGGTGTCCAGCGCCCGGCTCGGCGCGCCGCCGTGCAGCGGCCCGGAGAGCGCGCCCAGCCCGCCGACCAGGCAGGCCACCAGGTCGGCTCCGGTGGAGGCGATCACCCGGGCGGTGAAGGTGGAGGCGTTGAAGCCGTGGTCCACCGTGGAGATCAGGTACTGCTCGACCGCGCGGGCCTTGGCCGGCTCGGGCTCCTCGCCGGTCAGCATGTAGAGGTAGTTGGCCGCGTAGCCCAGGTCGTCGCGCGGTTCGATCGGCTGCTCGCCGTGCTGCAGCCGGTGCAGCGCGGTCAGGATGGTGGGCACCAGCGCGGTGGCGAACAGCGCGTCCTCGACCCGCTGGTCGGGCGCGGTGTCGTAGAGCGGCCGGATGCCGCGGTCGGCGGCGGCGATCGAGAGCGCGGCACCCAGGGCGGTGAGCGGACCGCCGTGCGCGGTGCTCGCCGCCAGCGCGGGCAGCAGCGGGCGCAGCGCGTCGGGCAGTCGGCGCAGCGGTGCGGTGCGGGCCAGGAAGGCGGCGCGGCGGGCCGGGTCGGGCAGCTCGCCGAGCAGCATCAGGTGCCAGACGTCTTCCAGGGTGCGCTGCTCGGCGAGGTCGATCGCCGAGTACTGGCGGTAGCGGTAGAAGCCCTCCAGCCCGCGGACGTCGCTGAGTTCGGTCTCGGTGACCACGACGCCCTTGAGGCCGCGCGGGACCTCGATCTCGGTGGTGCTCGGCATGGCGGTAGCCCTCCTCCTGGATGTTCCGGATGATGCTCTGTACTCTCCGAGCATTGATCCACATTGTCAATGTTGATTGAAATCAATGTGGAATACTGTGGATCACCATTGAGGCGCGGCACGAGAAGCAGGACGAAGACGGGACGAGGGCAGACCATGGCCGAACGCTTGACCACCCAGCAGGTCGCCGAGCAGCTCGGCGTCAAGGTGGAGACGGTGTACGCCTACGCCAGCCGGGGCCAGCTGAGCAGCGAGCGGGCCCCCGGCGGCAAGGGCAGCACCTTCGACGCCCGCGAGGTGGCCGAGCTGGCCGCCCGCGGCCGCCGCACCCCGGTGCGTCCGCCCACCGGCGAACCGTCGGCCGGCGAACCGTGGGCCGGCCGACCGGTCACGGTGCGGACCGACCTGACCCTGATCGAGAACGGCAGGCTCTACTACCGCGGCCGGGACGCCGTCGAGCTCGCCGCCCGGCACGGCTTCGAGGCCGCGATCGGCTGGCTCTGGGGGCTGGGCACCGACGCCCCGGTGGCGCTGCGGGTGCCGCCCGCCACCGCCGAGGCGCTGGCCCGGGCCGCCGCCGCGCTGCCCGACGGGATCCGGCTGCCCGACCGGCTGCGGATCTCGGCCACCGTCGCCGCCGCGCTCGACCCGCTCCGCTTCGACCTGCGCGAGCAGACCGTGCTGGCGGCCGGGGCGGCACTGATCGCCGGGATGGTGGAGGCGCTGCCGCGCACCGCGCCCGACCCCGGGCCCGACGCCTCACTGGCGGCGCGGCTGTGGAGCCGACTCGCCTCCGCCGCGCCGGCGCCCGAGGCGCTGGCCTGTCTGGACCGCGCCCTGGTGCTGCTGATGGACCACGAGCTGGCGGTGTCCACGGTGGCGGCCCGGGTGGCGGCCTCGGCGCGGGCCCATCCGTACGCGGTGGTCTCCGCCGGGCTCGGCGCCACCGACGGCCCGCTGCACGGGGCGGCCAGCCCGCTGGCGCACCGGCTGCTCGGCGAGGTGCTGGCCGGCGGCGCCGTGCCGGTGGTCTCCGACTACCTGCGCACCGGCCGGCCGATCCCGGGCCTCGGCCACCGGCTCTATCCGGAGGGCGACCCCCGGGCGGTGGCGCTGCTCGACGCGGTGGGCCGGCTCGACGGCGGTGCGGCCGTGGTGGCGGCGGTCGCCGAGGTGGAGGCGGCGGCGGGCCCGGCCGGGCGGCCGGCGCTGCGGGCCAACATCGACCTGGCGCTGGCCGCCATGGCGCTGGCCGCCGGACTGCCGGCGGAGGCCGGCGAGGTGGTCTTCGCGGTGGCCCGCACCCCCGGCTGGCTGGCCCACGCGGTGGAGGAGTACCGCGAGGAACCGCTGCGGATGCGGGCCCGGGGCAGCTACACCGGGCCGCGCCCGTCGGAAGGTCCGGAACATCCGGAACATCCGGAACGTCCCGTCCCGGGCTTGTCGTAGCACGGCGTTCCGGCCGCCGCGCGTGCCAGCTGCTTGCTGACCCGCGCGGCGGCCGGAACGTCCTCCGTCATCGCCTCGGTCGGCGCGTCCATCGCCTCGGTCGGCGTGTCAGACGGTCGGCTACCGGACGGAACCCGACTTGGAGGTGAGAAGGGCCGTGATCTCGTCGGCGAGGTGCGGGCCGAGCTCGCCCCAGCCGTCCTTGTAGCCGTAGACGCCGGCCAGGGTGCGGGCCTCGTAGTCGCCGTTCATGATCTCGATGTCGTTGGCCGTGATGAGTGCCGGGTGGGCGACGCCGACGGCCGCCGAGACCTTCATCAGCTCCTTGCGCAGGGTGCGCAGGTAGACGGCGGCCCGGGTGGCCTTCGAGGCCGGGTCCAGGCCGCGGGCCAGCCACGCGTTCTGGGTCGCGATGCCGGTGGGGCACTTGTCGGTGTGGCACTTCTGCGCCTGGATGCAGCCGATCGACAGCATCGCCTCACGAGCCACGTTGATCATGTCGGCACCGAGGGCGAAGGCGACCGCGGCGTTCTCGGGCAGGCCGAGCTTGCCGGAGCCGATGAAGGTCAGGTCGTCGGTCAGCCCCAGCTCGGCGAAGGTGCCGTAGACCCGGGAGAAGCCCATCCGGAACGGCAGCGACACCGAGTCGGCGAACATCCGCGGCGCCGCCCCGGTGCCGCCCTCGCCGCCGTCGATGGTCACGAAGTCGACCCCGCGGTCACCACGCGCCATCAGGGTGGCCAGCTCCTGCCAGAAGCCCATCTCCCCCACCGCGCTCTTGACCCCGACCGGCACACCGGTCTCGGTGGCGAGCAACTCGACGAAGTCGAGCATCGAGTCGACGTCGCTGAACGCGGTGTGCCGCGACGGGGAGGCGCAGTCCTTGCCGACCGGGATGCCGCGGATCCCGGCGATCTCCGGGGTCACCTTCGGGCCCGGCAGCATCCCGCCCAACCCGGGCTTGGCGCCCTGGGAGAGCTTGATCTCTATCGCCTTGACCGGGGCACTGGCGACGACGTCCTTGAGCTTGTCGAGGTTGAAGCTGCCGTCCTCGTTGCGGCAGCCGAAGTACGCCGTCCCGAGCTGGAGGACGAGGTCACCGCCGTTGCGGTGGTAGGGCGAGAGGCCGCCCTCGCCCGTGTTGTGCATCGCGCCCGCCAGCGCCGCCCCCTTGTTGAGCGCCGTGACGGCCGCGCCGGAGAGCGATCCGAAGCTCATCGCCGAGATGTTCACCACGCTCGCCGGCCGGAACGCCTTGGCGCGCCCGCGCGGCCCGCCCAGCACCTTGGCCGAGGGCAGCGGAGCCTGCGGGTCGTGCGCGTCGGGCAGTGCGCCGGCGAAGGTGCGCTGCTTCAGGTAGGCGTGCCCCTGGACGTGCTCGACGTCGACTTCGGTGCCGAACCCGAAGTAGTTGTTCTCCTCCTTCGCCGACGCGTAGATCCAGGTGCGCTGGTCGCGGCTGAAGGGGCGCTCCTCCTCGTTGGAGGTCACGATGTACTGCCGCAGCTCCGGCCCGATCGTCTCCAGCAGGTACCGGGCGTGCCCGAGCACCGGGAAGTTCCGGAGCAGCGCGTGCCTCTTCTGGATGAGGTCGCGGGCTGCCAGAAGCGCCACCGCAGTTGCGGCGGCCGCGCCGATCTTCCGGGCTTGCATGGACGTTCCTCCTCGATGCACGACTCCGTCGCCGTACGGTGGAGTCGTTGTGCCGTGTTGGGCGTTGGACGGCGGGCGCACGGCCGATCGGGCATCAGCGTCCGTCGAAGAATGCGAAATGATGTTAGGAGGCCGGGCAAACGGGCCTTCGGCCAGGGGTCCGGTCCGGGGTGCGGCTGCGCGCTGGCGGGGTCGACGGACCCGAAGGGGGCCTTGCGGCCGTACGCCGGTAGGCGCTACGGCGACGGCAGCGAGTCCGACCGAGCCACCACGACCTCCTGACGCTTCCTCGACCGTCCTGACCAGTGGATGTCAACGGCCTTGGAGGGCCTTGACGTTGTCGCCGAAGGTCCAGCCCTTCGAGCCGTCCCAGTTGACCGACCACGTCATGAGCCCCTTCAGCGAGCCACCGAAGGCGTTCCACGACTGGCCGACCAGGCTCGGATCCATGTAGCCACCACCCGCGCCGGGCTGGGCCGGCAGACCGGGCACCTGCTTGCCGTAGGGCACCTTGACGGTGGTGCCCTGGATGGTCAGGCCGTTGTTCAGGCAGGTGGTCTGCGCGGTGAAGCCCTGCACGGTACCGGCCTGGTAGGAGTCGCCGGAGCAGCCGTACATGCTGCCGTTGTAGTACTGCATGTTCAGCCACCACAGTTGCCCGTTGTCGGCGTACTTCTTGATGATCGGCAGGTAGGCGCCCCAGATCGACCCGTAGGTGACGCTTGCGCCGGTGACGTACGCGGTTTCGGGGGCCATCGTCAGACCGAAGCCCGCGGGCATCCGGGCCAGCACGCCGTCGATGATGCGCTCCAGGTTGGCCTGGGAGGCGGAGAGCGTGTTGATGTCTCCGCTTCCGGACAGGCCGGTCTCGATGTCGATGTCGATTCCGTCGAAGTTGTACTTCTTGAGGATCGGGACGACGGTCGCCACGAACCGGTCGGCGACGGTACTGGAGCTCAGGTCGATGCCCGCGGTGGCACCGCCGATCGACATCAGGATCGTCGAACCGGCCGACTTGGCCTGGCACATCTCGGCGGGGGTCGAGACCTTGACGTTGGTGTCCATGCCGTCCTGCCACAGGACGGTGCCGTCCGAAAGGATCACCGGGAAGGCGGCGTTGATGACGTTGTAGCCGTGCGCGGCGATCCGGCTGTCCGTGATGGGGACCCAGCCCATGCCCGGGTGGACGCCGTTCGCGGCGCCGTCCCAGTTCTCCCAGTATCCCTGCAGGACCTTGCCGGACGGCTTGGGCTTCGTGGGGCAGGTGTCGCCCGGCGGAGTGGTGGTCGGCGGGGAGGTGGTCGGCGGGGCCGTGGTGGGCGTCGCCGTGGCGGTCGGCGTGGGGCTGCTGCCGCCGGGGCCGGTGAGCGACACGTCGTCAGCGTCGTAGGCGGGCTGCCCGTACCAGCCGTGCAGGTAGACGGTCACCGAGGTGGTGTTCGGCCCGGTGGTGAAGCCGACGCTGAGCTGGCTGTACGACGGGCTGTTCGGCGTCCAGGTGGACGGCGCACTGGTGATGCCGGTGCCGGTGGCGCCCAGGTAGACGTAGCTGCCCTGGACGTAGGCGCTCAGCGTGTACTGGGAGTTGGGCTGCACGCTGACGGTCTGGGTGCACTGGGCGTTGTCCTGGCCGGTCGGCGTGGCCTGGAGCGCGGAGGCGCCGGAGTGCACCGGACTGCTGACGGCCGCGCCGGAGCCGCTGGAGCAGGTCCAGCCGGAGAGTCCGTCCTCGAAGCCGGGGTTGGCCACCAGGTTGGCGGTGGCAGCCCCGGCCGTGACGGAGCCGGCCACCGCGATGCCGGCACCGATGACGGCGACGGCGCTCACCCCGGCGAGAGCGCGCCGCAGGACGGCCGGTCCGTACTCGGCGCGGCTGGTCCGGTTCACCTGCGATGCGCGTTCCACGGTCGCCCGGTACGGGCTACGAGCCCCGAGTGGCTCGCTCCCGGCCTGGTCGCCTTCGCGGCGGCCGGGATCCTGACAGGGGCGGAAATCACCCGACTGACGTGGAGTGCGCGACCTCCGACGGACCATGCTGTGCTCCCTTCCCGCCGAGCGCCATGGACATGACCGACGCGTGGGGGCGTGACGCCCGGCTCTGGGTGAGGTGGGGACATGTGGGGCTGTGCCGGACCGGATCGTAGGGAGCTGCGGCAAGGCCGGTCAATAGGTCTGGACCAATATTGAAAAATGCGGCTCGGTTGAGCGCGAGGGCCGAGCCGGTAGCAGGCTGCGGCTTCTTACCGATGGATGACGCGACGGCCGCCTTCGGTGGCTGCGCGGTCCGCGGCCGGTAGCGTCGGCAGGCATGAGGATTCTGGTCACCGGCGGTGCCGGGTTCATCGGTTCGACAGTCGTGCGGGCGCTGGTGGCGGCCGGCCACGAGGTGTGTGTCCTGGACGCGCTGCTGATCGCCGTGCACCCTTCGGGGGCGGCGCCGGTGCTGCCGGCCGGGGTGGACTTCCGGCACGGGGACGTGCGGGACGCGGCGGCGGTCGGGCAGGCGCTGGCCGGGGTGGACGCGGTCTGCCACCAGGCCGCGATGGTGGGCCTGGGGCTGGATCTCGACGACGCGCCCGCCTACGCGGGCTGCAACGACCTGGGCACCGCGGTCCTGCTCGCCGCAATGGCGCGATCCGGGGTACGGAACCTCGTGCTCGCCGGGTCGATGGTGGTCTACGGCGAGGGCCGGTACCGGTGCCCTGTGCACGGAGACGTCTCGCCCGGTCCGCGCCGCCCGGACGAGTTGGACGCCGGCCGGTTCGAGCCGCCGTGCCCGCGGTGCGGCGCACAACTGCACCCCGGGCTGGTGACGGAGGACGCGCCGACTGATCCGCGCAACGTGTACGCGGCCACCAAGCTGGCCCAGGAGCACCTGGCGGGTGCCTGGGCCCGTGCCTGCGGAGGCCGCGTTCTGACGCTGCGCTACCACAACGTCTACGGGCCGGGGATGCCGCGCGACACACCGTACGCCGGGGTGGCCTCGCTGTTCCGCTCCGCCTTGGCCCGGGGCGAGGCGCCCCGGGTGTTCGAGGACGGCGGCCAGCGCCGGGACTTCGTCCACGTCGAGGACGTCGCCGCCGCCAACCTGGCCGCGCTCACGGCAGTCGGCGATCGGCCACCGGGCGGCGCCCGCGCCTACAACGTGGGCAGCGGCGAGGTGCACACGATCGGGGAGATGGCCCGGGCGCTGGCCGCCGCTCACGGCGGTCCGGCCCCGGTGGTGACCGGCGAGTACCGGCTCGGCGACGTCCGGCACATCACCGCGGAGTCCTCCCGTCTCCGCGAGGAGCTCGACTGGCGCGCCCGGGTCCCCTTCGCCGAGGGAATGGCGGAGTTCGCGGCGGCGCCCCTGCGCGCGTGACCTCAGGTTCGCGCGGCGGGGAGGACGATCTCGAAGCAGCAGCCCCCGGCGACGTTGCGGACCCGGGCGCGCCCGGCGTGCGCCTCGACGATGCCGCGGACGATGGCGAGCCCGAGCCCGGCACCGCTGCCCCCGCCCTCGCTCGGCCGACGCGGATTCCCCTGATCGGCCGGCCGGGGCGTGCGGGCGGCACTGCCGCGCCACCCCGTTTCGAACACCCGGGGCAGGTCCTGCTCCGGGATGCCGCCGCAGCCGTCGGTGACCGAGAGCACCACCTCGTCGGCCTCCCGGCGAGCGGAGACCGCGACGACGCCGTCCTCGGGGGTCGAACGGATCGCGTTGACCAGGAGGTTTCCGAGCACTCGGGTGATCTCGCCACTGTCCACCTCGACGGGCTCGGCGGCGACCTGCCGGCCCTCCAAGCGGACACCGCGCTTCCGGGCCAGGGGGTGGGCCCCGGCGAGCGCGTCGTCGACAAGGTCGTAGACGGACACCCGGGACAGCGACAGGGCCAACGCCCCCGCCTGGATGCGCGAGAGCTCGAAGAGGTCGTCCACCATCCCGGTGAGCCGCTCGACCTCGGTCCGCATCCGCTGCAGGTACCGCTGCGGGTGCTCCGCGACGCCGTCCTCCAGCGCCTCGGCCATGGCGCGCAGCCCTGCCAGCGGAGTGCGCAGGTCGTGCGAGATCCAGGCGATCAGCTCCCGGCGGGAGGTGTCCAGGGCCTGCGCCCGGGCCCTCGACTCGGCCAGTCGGGCGCTGGTGGCGGCGAGTTCCTCGCTGAGCTGGGCCAGTTCCAGGCCGAGCGGGGGCTCCGGCGCGGCGAACCCGGTGTCGCTGCCCACGGTCCGGGCGGCCGCGGTCAGCGCCCTGCCCCCGGCCACGACCTGGCGGCCGAGCAGCGCGGCGGTCGCCAGCGACACCACCGAGGCCATCGCCAGCACCGTGATCACCACCCCGAGGTCGTGCCGGGACAGGAACATCGCCTGGGCGACGGCGAAGGTGCCGGAGGTGACCGCCAGCACGGTGACGGCGGCGACGCAGAACAGCGCCAGCGCGAGCGAGCGCCGGCGCAGCAGCCGGACGGCCGCCCAGCCGAGCAGACCTGCCCCGCCGGCGCCGAGCGCGGCGAACAGGGCGATCAGCAGCAGGTCCTTCACGCCGGGCCGCCCTCCCGGTCCGCTGCCGGGCCGCTCTCCTGCCCGGCCGCCGGGTCGTAGCGGTAGCCGACACCCCAGACGGTGGTGATCAGTACCGGCGCGGCCGGGTCGTCCTCGATCTTCTCGCGCAGTCGGCGGATGTGGACGGTGACGGTGGACAGGTCGCCGAAGTCCCAGCCCCACACGCGTTCCATCAGCTCCTGTCGGGAGAACACCGTCCGCGGGTGCCGGAGGAGGAACGCCAGGAGGTCGAACTCCCGCAGGGTGAGGAGCAGTTCACGCCCGTCGCGGTGGACACGGCGGGCCTGCGGGTCGAGCGCGATGTCTCCGGAGACCACCGGGCCGCCGGCGGGGGACGCGGGAGCGGCGGCCCGGGAGCGGCGCAGCACGGACTGGACCCGCAGGACGAGTTCCCGCGGGCTGAAGGGCTTGGTGACGTAGTCGTCCGCGCCCAGTTCCAGGCCGAGGATGCGGTCGGCCTCGTCACCCTTGGCCGTGAGCATGACGACCGGCAGCCCGGCGCCGTCCTCGGAGGCACGCAACCTGCGCAGGATCTCCAGGCCGTCGATGCCGGGGAGCATGAGGTCCAGGACCAGCAGGTCCGGGCGGTGGGCTCGGGCCAGGGCAAGGCCCCCGTCGCCGTCGGCGGCGCGGTCGACCCGGTGGCCCGCCCGGGTGAGGTAGCCGGCGACGACCTCGGCAACGGTCGGGTCGTCGTCGATCACCAGAATGCGGCCGGGGCACGGCGGTCCTGGGGTGGCGGGGCTCTCGTTCACCCCGCCGAGGATACGAGCCCCGGCGAACGCCGAGCGCCACGCCGGGTCTGACGTCCGGGTTCCGTAAGATCCCCCGAACGGGCCACCGGTACCCGGACGTCGCACTTCCGTAAGGGCGCGGTTCGGCTTCGACGGGCCCGACCGCGGTTAGCGTGGCCGACGTGACCCCTCCCCTTGTCTCTGATGTCGTTTTGCCCTGCCTCGACGAGGCCGAGGCCCTGCCCTGGGTGCTCGGACGCATCCCCGCCGGTTGGCGGGCGATCGTCGTGGACAACGGTTCGCGGGACGGCTCCGCGGAACTGGCCCGCTCCCTGGGCGCAACCGTCGTCAAGGAGACCCGGCGCGGTTTCGGTGCCGCCTGCCATGCCGGACTCCTCGCCGCGACCGCCGAGCTGGTCTGCTTCATGGACTGCGACGGCTCGCTCGACCCGGCCCAACTGCCGCGGGTCGCCGCGCCGGTCGCGGCGGGCGCGGCGGACCTCGTGCTCGGCCGGCGCCACCCCACGAGGGCCGGCGCGTGGCCGGCGCACGCCCGGCTCGCCAACGCCCTGCTGGCCCGCCGCCTGCGCGCCCGCACCGGCGCGCCGCTGCACGACCTGGGGCCGATGCGCGCCGCACACCGGGAGCGGCTGCTCGCGCTCGGACTGGGTGACCGCCGCTCCGGCTATCCGCTGGAGATGGTGCTCGCCGCCTCGGCGGCCGGGATGCGGATCGCCGAGACCACCGTCGACTACCTGCCCCGAACCGGCCGCTCCAAGGTGACCGGGACGCTGCGCGGCACCCGGCAGGCCGTACGGGACATGCGGGCCGTGCTGGCCGCGCCGCCGCCCACCCTGCTGGTCATCGCGAAGTCTCCGGTGCCCGGGCGGGTGAAGACCCGCCTCACCCCGCCCTGCACCCCCGAGCAGGCGGCGACACTGGCGGGAGCCGCACTCGAGGACACCCTCGCCACCCTGAGCCGGGTGCCCGCCGGGCGGCGGCTGCTGGTGCTGGACGGCGAACCGGGTGGGTGGCTGCCATCGGGATGGGAGGTCGTGCCGCAGTGCGCGGGCGGGCTCGACGAACGCCTGGCCGCCGCCTTCGCGCGGGCCGCCCGGGTGGCCCCGCGGGCACCCGCTCTGCTGGTCGGCATGGACACCCCGCAGTTGGATGCGGCCGCGCTGGCCGAGCCGCTGTCGGCCGCCCGCCGCCCCGGCGTGGACGCCTGGTACGGGCCCGCGGCGGACGGCGGGTTCTGGGCCCTCGGGCTGGCGCGTCCCACCGGGCGACTCGCCCGGCGGCTACTGCTGGGCGTACCGATGTCCACGCCCGACACCGGCCGTGCGCTGCTCGACCGCCTCGCCGCCGCCGGGCTGACGGTCCATCACCTCGACCTGGTCACCGACGTGGACACCATCCTCGACGCGCGCCGGGTCGCCGCGGAGGCGCCGCGGACCACGTTCGCCGCGCGCCTGCGCTCGATCGACGCCACACCGGGGACGGCCGGATGACCGCCCCGGCTACCGCGTGGGTGGACGATCCGTTCGCCGAGGCCGTCCGCGCCGGGCGCGGCCCGCTGTGGCTGCGCCAGGAGGACGGAGCGCGCATCCCCCTCGATGTCGAACGCTGGTGCGCGCCCGCCGCCGCGAGCGACCACAGCCTGCTGCGGCGCTGCCTGCGGCTGAACGCGCCGGTGGTGGACCTGGGCTGCGGGCCCGGCCGCCTGGTCGCCGCCCTGCTGGCCCTCGGCGTCCCGGCGCTCGGTATCGACATCACCGGTGCCGCCGTGGCGCGGACCCGGCACCTCGGCGGTCCGGCGCTCTGCCGATCGGTGTTCGACCGCCTGCCCGCCGAGGGCCGCTGGGGCGCCGCGCTGCTCGCCGACGGCAACCTCGGCATCGGTGGCGACCCAGACGCCTTGCTCCGCCGGGGCGCCGAACTCATCGCACCGAACGGGCTGTTGCTGGTGGAGGTGGAGCCGGAGGAGGTGGACGAACGCGCCGTCGTCCGGGTGGAAGGCCCGGACGGCCGACTCGGTCCGCCGTTCCCCTGGGCCCGTCTCGGCACGGCCGCCACCCTGCGACGGGCCCACACCGCGGGCCTCGTCGAGGCGGAGCGCTGGACCTCGCACAGCCGCCACTTCCTCGCGCTGCGCAAGGGGTGACTCGCGCTGCGCAAGGGGTGAGCGCCCCCGGACGCGGCGGATGACGGGCGCCGCGTCCAGGAGTTCCGGCACGATGCCGCTCGCCTACCGCTCGGCGTCCGTGGCCTGCCACTGCGGGTGCTCGCGCTCGGCCCACTGCCGCTCCACCAGGCCGGTCCGCATCCCGAGCCGAGCCTCCCGGTCCCGCCAGGCCATCCGGATGTGCCCGGCGACCACGACGGCGATGGCGGCGGCCAGCCAGTCGTGCACGAAGGTCGCGCCGGTCCGCCAGGACGGCGGGGCGAGGTGGGTGAGCCACATCAGCAGCCCGGTGCCGACGATCACCAGCATCGAGCCGAGGGTCCACTGCGCGTAGAGCTTCTGTCCGGCGTTGAACTTCCCGGCCGGCCGGTGCGCCGCTCGGGCGCGGACGGCCCGCAGCCACTGCCAGTCCGCCGGGGTGAACCGGCTCAGCCGGGTGACGTCCGCCCGCACCGCCCGGGAGGCGAGTCCGAGCAGCAGCGGTACCGGCAGCGCCAGGCCGCACCACACGTGCACGGTGACGACCAGCGGCCGGTTGCCGACCAGTTCGGCGAGCGGCGCGAGGTAGAGGCAGGCGGCCGTGGCCAGGCAGACGCCCGTCAGCGCGGCGGTCGTACGGTGCACCCAGCGCTCGGCGTGGGTGAAGCGGAGGATCAGTTCAGCTCGTCGGCGCATCGTCCCGCCCGTTCGACCGGCCGACCCAGGCGTCGACGTCGTATCCGTTCCGCTCCCAGTACCCGGGCTGGACCGCGTCGGTGACGGTGATGCCCGAGAGCCACTTCGCGGACTTGTAGAAGTACATCGGCGCCACGTACAGCCGCACCGGCCCGCCGTGGTTGTGTGCGATCGGGTTGTCCTGCATGCGCAGTGCGACCAGCACGTCGTCCCGCCGGGCCTGCTCCAGGGTGAGGCTCTCGGTGTACTCGCCGTCGAAACAGCTGAAGCGCACGGCCTTGGCTCCCGGCTTGACCCCGGCGGCGTCGAGGAGGTGGGCCAGCGGCACCCCCTCGAACGGGGTGTCCGGCACCCGCCACCCGGTGACGCACTGGACGTCCTTGACCAGCCGCCGCTGCGGCATCGCCTGCAGGTCGGCCAGCCGGTGGGTGGCGGGGCGCTCCACCAGTCCGTCCACGGTGAGGGTGTAGTCGACCGCATTCCGCTCGGGGACGGAGGTCACCACCGAGTAGTACCGGAAGCCGTTGTTGCCCGGCAGCAGTCCGCTCAGGCCGCTCGGGTCCCGTTCCGCCAACGACGACTCGGCCCGCTGCAGGTACGGGCCGGCCGCGACGCCCACGGCGCCCAGCCCGAGCAGCCCGAGCACGACCCGCCGGCCCACGGGCGTGCCCTTGGGGTGTTCCGCTTTTCTGTCCACGGCCCCGATTCGACCAGGTCGGCCCGGGCCTCGGCCAGTGACGGCGGTGTTCCGTCAGGGTTTCGTCATCTCCGGCGCCGCACCGCGCGCCGTGCGGACCGGCGCGGCGCTCACGAGCCTGCGCAGCGCCGGCACCACCAGGACGCAGGCCAGGGCGACCGCGTAGGCGGTGCGCTGCGCCTCCGGCCCGCCCACCAGGTAGAGCGCCTGTCCGGCCGCCGGGACCGCCAGCCACTCCCACCGCCCGTCGAGCGCCACCAGGGCCACCACGAGCAGTCCGTACCAGGGGTAGCTCGGCGCGACCAGCAGCAGGGCGGTCCCCGTCACCAGGAGCGCGCCCCGCCATGGGCGGTGGGGATCACCGCGCCGCAGAACCCACAGCACCACGGCGCCCAGCGCCAGGGCGGCCGCCCACGCGGCCCACCGGTCAGGCACCACCAGCCGCAGCAACCCGAACCGGTCGAGGTGCCCCTGCTCGTACCCCTCCTCCCGCAGGTACCCGGGCAGGTAGCCCAGGACGCCGACTCCGGAGACGGCGACGTACGGCAGGTAGGCCAGCACGAACGTCCCGAGGGCCGCCGCGAGCACCATCAGGTCGCCCTTCGTCGGGCGCCGGGCCAGCAGCCCGGACAACGCACCGGGCAGGGCGAGCGCCGGCAGCAGCTTGGTCGCGGCCGCCGCCCCGAGCAGAGCGCCCCCGGCACCGGCCCGACGGTGGGCCGCACAGCCCAACCCGGCCACCATGAGGAGCGCGCCGAGGGTGTCCACGTGCGCGTCGTTGACCGCCCACACCGTCACGCCCGGACACCACCCCCACAGCGCCGCCCGCCGGCTCCCCCGCCCGACCGCCAGCAGCACACCGGTGGTGGCGACCGCCAGCAGCGCACCGGCGACCTGCACACCGCGCACCCCGCCGCCGAAGGGGTGCCCGGCGAGGAACCAGGCCTCCGCGACCGGCGGGTAGACGGTGTGCACGGCCGGCCGGTTGATGCGGGTGCAGTCCCCGGCCGCCGTCCGCCGCTCGTCCCAGGTCGCACAGCCGTCCCCCACCGGGAACAGGCCCGCATCGCGCAGCCGGACCAGCGCCGGGTCGTCCGGGGTGTACGCGTACGGGGAGAGGCCGGCCGCCTGGACCCGCCCGTCCCACACGTACCGGTAGGCGTCGTCGCTGGTCCGCGGCGGCGCCAGCAGCCCGGCCGCGGCGACCAGGACGCTCCCGGTCAGCACCAGCGGCACCACGTGACGGCGGCTCACCTTCCGCAGCAGGAGCAGCGCGAGGACGAAGAGCGCGGCGTCGAGTGCGTACCAGTCGTAGAGCGGCGACCGGTCGGCGAGTGTCCCGCCGCCGGTCACGGTCAGAGCGAGGGCCACCGCGAGGGCGGCGACGGCAAGGGCGCAGGTCAGGGAAGTACGGGTGAGCACGCGCCCACCCTGCCACCGGCACCTGCCCGCCGCCGGCACCGGCGGGGCCGCCGTTCGGAATCCGTAAGCACCGCGCGGCGGTGTGGTCACCGCTCCTGGGCGGTCAGTCGCCGGGAACGCCGGGAAGGCCGGTCGTGAGGCTGTCCAGGACGTGCGAGCAGACACACGCGCGGTCGGCCGGCAGCATCCCGATCGCCTTGAACAGCACCGTGCGCAGCCGGTCGACGCTCCCCGCGAAGACCTTGAGCACCTCGGCCTGGGTGACGCCCTCGCCGGCCTCCACGCCGGCGTCGTGGTCGGTCACGAGTGCCACCGAGGTGTAGCAGAGCCCGAGTTCACGGGCGAGGACGGCCTCGGGATGGCCGGTCATGCCGACCACCGACCAGCCGTTCGCGGCGAACCAGCGGGACTCGGCCCTGGTCGAGAAGCGCGGGCCCTCGATCACCACCAGCGTCCCGCCGTCCACCGGCTCCCAGGCCGCCCCGCGCGCCGCCTCCAGCGCGGCCCGCCGCCCGGCCGGGCAGTACGGGTCGGCCATCGACACGTGCACCACCTCGGGCACCGAGCCGTCCGGCAGCGGCAGCCCGTCGTAGAAGGTCTGCACCCGCCCCGAGGTCCGGTCCACGAACTGGTCCGGCACCAGCAGCGTGCCCGGCCCGTACTGCGCCCGCAGCCCGCCCACCGCGCACGGCGCGAGCACCTGCCGGACCCCCAGCGAGCGCAGCGCCCACAGGTTGGCCCGGTAGTTGATCCGGTGCGGCGGCAGACCGTGGCCACGCCCGTGCCGGGGCAGGAACGCCACCCGTCGCCCCGCCACCTCCCCCACGAACAGCGCGTCGCTGGGGGGACCGTACGGCGTGACGACCCGCACCTCGGTCACCTCGTCCAGCAGCGCGTACAGCCCCGAACCGCCGATCACACCCACCTCGGCCCACGGCTCTTCCCGATGCACCGTCATCCCTACCGCCTCTCAGAGGAAGAACGTCCCGGCCACTGTAGGAGCCGGCTGCGGCGGGCTCCGTGAACCACGGCCTTACGATTCGCGGACACCGCACGCGAGCGAAGGCAGCCCGCCGCGGCGGCCGGCGTCCGGTCAGCGGTGTTCCGGGTCGCCGGAGTGCTTCCGTTCCTTCAGTGGGGTGACACGGCGGTTGCCGCTCATCGCGGCTCGCGTCGCCCGGTTCGATGGGCGGCGCGCAGCGTGAGCGCCAGGCCGACGGCTGCCGCGCCGAACAGGATCCCGGTGATCGCGAGCCATCGGCCGAGGTAGACCTCCTCCGACAGCCCGGTGGCTCCCGGGTAGGGCTCGGACAGATCGAGGACGAGCGGGAACCAGACGAGCAGCAGGAGACCGGAGAGGAAGGCCGGTACGCGGAGGTAGTTGATCCACTCCACTGCGGCGGCCCGTTCCCGGCGGTGGCGGAGCACGGCCCGGGCCGAGAGGTCGGCGAGCGAGTACAGCGGCAGCAGGATCAGGTCGTGGGCGACGGCCGCGCCGACGAACCAGATCGCCACCGCGAGAGCCCGGTCGGCCACGAGTCGCTCGACGGCGTAGCCGGTGAGCGCGAAGGACGCGAGGAGGACGAGCAGGTGCATCGGGCCGGCGCCGTACCAGCGGGTGAGGCGGGCGAGTCGGGCCATGGTCACGTCCTGAAGGTGAGTCGGCGGACCCATTTGGTGTTGTTCACACCGGGGTTGGCGGGAACGATGATCCGGGCGGGATAGCCGTGGTCGAGGGAGAGGTCGGCTCCGTTGACCCTGAGGGCGAGGAGGGAGCGGAGGTCGCGGATCTGGTTGCCGCGCAGCACCACGGAGCTGTAGGGACCGGGCGGTTGGACCGACTCCACCAGCACGCTCGACGCCTCGGGCAGGCCGGCCATGGCGGCAAGGTCGGCGAGCCGGAGTCCGCTCCAGTGCTGGTCCGCGGTGGACCAGCCCTCCACGCAGGCGATCGGCAGCCAGGCCGACTGCTGCGACATCGAGAGCAGTTGCTCGCGGGAGAGCGACCGCGCCGCCCCGGCGCCGTACAGCTCCAGCCGCCAGTCCGGGCCGACCATCGCCGACGAGACGCCGACGGCGGCAGCCGTCTTGTTGACCTGGAAGCCGTTCGGACCGTCCCCCGGGGCGCGGTTGTGGGGTGCCAGCAGTGCGGTGGTCCGGAGCCGGCCGCCGATGCTCTGCCCCACGGTGACCGCGAACAGGACCAGGGACCCTGCGCCCACCAGCGCGAGTGCGCCGCGCCGGGCGATCGTCGGGGCGGCGGGGGCGACCGCCACCAGGCCGTCGGCGTCGGGCGGCTCGGGTCTGGTGTCGGCGAGGCCGGTCCGCAACTCCCCCAGTAGCGAACGCGACTTCAGGGCGCGGACCATCGTTCCCAGCTTGAGGGTCACGTGGACGGCGAACGCCGCGATGAACACCCACGCGCCGTAGAAGTGGAGGGTGTAGAAGGACCCTGGGAAGACGTAGTGGAGCTGGATGTTGAGGATCCCGGTCACGAATTCGAAGACGACCCCGCCGACCAGCATCAGCAGCGACAGCCGCTCCAGCGCGTGGGCGGCGCTGCGCACGGGCGGCCACTCGAAGAGTTTCGGGATCACCGACCACAGCTTGGCCAGCACCACCGGCACCAGGGTCACGCCGAGCGTCACGTGCACGCCCTGGGTGAGCCGGTACAGCCAGGACGGGTGGGTGGGCCAGTCGAAGAGGTAGAAGCCCAGCACGCCCTTGTCCGGGGTCTGGTCGTTGAGCGGGCCGAGGTCCGGGTTGTAGGCGGCGTAGGACAGGGCCCCGGTCACGAAGAGGACCGGGAGCCCGACGAGCAGCACCAGCCCGAACACCGAAGTCAGCCAGGGCCCCCGGATCGGACTGCGCCAGAACCCCGGGCGGAACGGTCCTGGCGGTGCGGGCGCCTGCCCGGGCCCGCGGGCGAACGCCGACAGTCGGACACGCACCGCGGCACGGGACCGTTCAACGGCCTGGACCGCGCCGCGCCAGATGCTGCCACCGGCCCGAGTGAGGCGCCGCAGCGGATCGGCGGCTCGCCGCCACCGGCTTCTCCCACGCGATCCACCACCACGCCAAGACCCAACCACCCGCCACCTCCGACCCGGACCCCATCGAGGAAGCGCGGTTCACCGGTTCCCTGCCGCACGGAAGAGCCGGCGATCGCCGGCACTCCGCACAGCCGCGGTCAGAACCGGTCGACCAGCACCCGCCGGACAGCCAACCACCAGCGGCCAACCCGTCCAGGCGAAGCCGAACCCGACTGACGGGAAGTTCACCCGGACGGACGCGCCTCGGGTCACGGACACCTGGAAGCCGCGCACCCGCCCGCAGGGCCTAGGCGGCGCGGAGGGGAGTTTCGGCCCGCGCGGCCGGGAGGCGTTCAGCGGGCCGCGGTGGGCGGCGGCAGCCGCAGGCCCGCGAGGTCCGGGGGTACGGCGGTGTCGGGGCGGAAGAACGGGGCGAACTCCCCGTCGGTCGCGGTGGCGGGTGCGTCGGTGAGTCGGAAGCGGTCCCGCAGCCGACCGTAGAAGTCGGTGGGCTGGAGGCGGATGAGCCGTACGCGTTGCGGGGCACGGTAGACGCCGATCCAGTCGCCCGGGTCGATGATTCCCCTCAGCTGGCCGTCGATGCTGACCGCGGCGCGGCCGGAGTGCGGCAGGATGCGCAGCGCGATCGGTTCGTCGGGAGCGGCGACGACGGTGCGGTTGAAGGTCATGTGCGCGGCGATCGGGGTGAAGACGACCGCGTCCATGTGCGGGGAGAGCACGGGGCCGCCGGCGGAGAAGCTGTACGCGGTCGAGCCGGTGGGCGTTGCGACCACGAGGGCGTCGGCCGAGTAGGCGGCCAGCAGCCTGCCGGAGATGTAGACGCCCGCGCTGACCTGGTGGTCCCGGGCGAGCTTCTCCACCACCACGTCGTTGAGGGCGTTGACGTCCAAGGGCAGACCCCAGCCGTCGCCCGCGGTGTGCTCCGGCCGCACCTGCGGTGATGGCAGGGCGGGGGCTCGTCCGTAGCAGAGGAAGGCCTCCATCTCCGCGGGCACCTCCGGCGGCCTGGAGGCGCGCATGGTCAGCGTCATCCGCTCCTCGACCGGGGCGCGGCCGGCGTGGACGGCGTCGAGGGCGGCGGTGATGTCGCAGGCCGGCACCTCGGTGAGGAAGCCGACCTTTCCCAGGTCGACACCGAGCACGCTGGCTCCGGTCTTCACGGCGATCCGGGCGCCGCGCAGGAAGGTCCCGTCCCCGCCGAGGGTGACGACCAGGTCCGGGTCCCCGGCGGCGTGGGCCTCCTCGCGGCCGGAGCCGCGCCGTCGGTCCTGCGACCAGACGTCGATCTCCGTGCAGGCGACGTCGTGCGCCTCACACCAGGCGTGCACGGCACGGGCGGCGTCGCGGGCGGCGCCGCGGCCCTGGTGGACGACCAGTCCGACGCGGTGCACGGGCATGGAGGACCTCGTCTTGTCGCCACGTTGCCGCGGCTCTGCCCGCCGGGGTGCAGTGGCCGCGCGCTCCTACCCGACCCATGGTGGGGCCTCGGCGGGCGATCGGCTCGCCGGGACGGGCCCACCGACACCCACCTGCCCGCCATCAACGGGGCGATCACGGTCCCCACCGACAAACGACCGCCAGGTGACGCACCGGCGCGACCACCTCGACCCCGTCGCGGTCTTCCACGCCCTCGGACGGCCGGCCGATCCCCAGCGTGGTGCCCGCGCCACCGCCGAGGTGCTCGGCCAGCAGGGTGGCGGCGGTGTGGCCGGACGGATCCTTCTCCTTGATCGTCGCCGTGCCGACCATCTGCGCGACCAGGTAGAAGCAGGTAGAAGATCGAGACCAGACTGTAGGAGTCCACTCGTCAGCCGTGGATCCGCTCCATCCAGGCCTCGGGACCGGTTCGAGCCGGGCGTGGCACCCGGCTCGAACCGATCCTGGACCCGACGGGTCATCAGCCGGGGGTGACCGCGTTCCAGGTCGGTTCACGCCGGTGACCGTGGCGCCAGCCGCGGGTGTGGACCGAGTCGGTGCGGGCTTGTCGAAGCCGTCCTTCGCGTCGACGTTCCGTCCGCTGTCCCAGAAGGACTGCGGTGCGTAAGCCCCCCAGTCCTCCCGTCCTCCCTATGACCACAGCTCCTTCTCGGGTTGTACAGGGTGTACTGGGCGGAGCGGCCGAGTTGCTTCCACAGGCAGGAGCGGCCCGGGTTGCCGGTGTCGACCTTCTTGAGCCGGACCCATTGGTCGGTGGGGCTGGCGCACAGCGCGACTCCTTGTCCGGGAATTCCGGCGAGAGGGATGGATTTCGGTCTGCCCCTCCTGCGACGGTCAGGACGCGCAGTCGCGGCAGATGGGCTGACCGTTCTTGTCCTCACCGGCGAGTTGGGCGCGGTGGTGGACCAGGAAGCAGGTCATGCACGTGAACTCGTCCTCCTGGAGGGGCACGACCCGGACGGTGAGTTCCTCACCGGACAGGTCGGCCCCCGGAAGCTCGAGCCCTTCGGCGGCCTCGGGCTCCACGTCGACGTTGGAGCTCTGCTTGTCGTCGCGCCTGCTCTTCAGTGCCTCGATGCTGTCGTCGTCGCTCTCGTCGCCGGTGTCGCGTGGGGCGTCGTAGTCGGTTGCCAAGGTGGTGTCTTCTCCTCAAGGGTCGCTTCCGGCGGGCGGGTCGTGCCGTCCGCCGGCCCGCGGGGAGTGTGTTCGTGGCCGATCACGCCCGCGGCGGGACATCTATACAGCACGGGATGGCCGACGGTGATCATTGCCAGTCCCGGACACCCGTTCGCGGCTACCGCACGATGCCCTCGGGGAGTATCGGTGAGTGCCACGGACATCGACGTGGGCGGGCTGCGCGTCGACGAGGCGGGTGCGGGCATGAACATCGGGCTGCTGCTGCCCGGTGTCGTGGCGGGGGCAGTGGAGCGGGGGGCAGGTCCTCGCGGCACCCGGCTCGATCGGCGCACACACCGCTTTCAGGCGCGCGGGGCGAGGGATCGTCCGATCGGGTGAGGAGTCGGCGATCCGCCGAAGACCGGTCGGCGCCGAGCCGGCTGCTGCTGGGAGCGTGGCGGGCGTGGGCGGCGCGGCGGCCGGGAGAGTCGGCGCCGCTGCTGCCCGGGTGGGCGGTGACCAAACCGGTGGGCCTGGCGGCTCCTGCTCGGCCGCGAACTGCCCGGCGCCGGGCCGGGCACCGATCTCGGTCACGGGCCACCAGCATGCCCGGCCGGGCCCTGGCATGGCCGTTCCCGCCGGATCGGGCACCGCTCGTTCATCGGGCCGGCCAGATCGGGGGAAGCCGGTGCACCGCCGTCCTGCGGCCGAAAGGTGCCCGCCTGGCGAGTTGTCCGCCGCCAGCCTGGACAGATCGCCCCCAAACCGCCGCGAACAGTGAGCCCGCTCACACCCGAACGGGGTCCACGACGGGCGACAGTGGCCGCGCCCGGCGCCGCCCGCGACCCCGACTGCGACGTTTGCGCAGCTCAGCGGCGTTGGCACGGCCACGCGGCCCGCGCTTCGGAGCAACGGCGGTCCGCCCTGGATATACGACTGCGGATCGTTCACCAGTCCGGCTTCCGGAGCGCTCGTGGAGCTGGGCCGGTTGTCCGATGGGCCCGGACGAGCGGCCGCTCAGCGCGTGGCGGCCTTCTCCCGGGCGCGGCGGACGTCGTACGCGAAGAACCGCCGGACCGCGTGGCCGAGCTCGTCCGGGCCGGAGAAGCCGCGGCGGGCCGTTTCGGCCTCCGGTGAGGTGCCGGGCCGGCGCCAGTGGCGGAGGAAGAGCGTGGCGCACATCGCCGGCGGCGGGACGACGAGGCGGTGGCGGGCCTCCTCGGCGGCCGCGTCCGCGCGGGCGACCAGGTCGCACCATTCGTCCCAGCGTTCGTCCGCGCGCAGCCGTGCCAGGGCCGTCGGCCGCCAGTCAACCGACTGCCATACCGGCCAGACCCGCACCATGAGGAGCCGGTTCCGGTCCGCGGCGGTGAGCCCGTCCGCTTCCGATGCCGTGAACCAGCGGGTGAGTGCCGGTGGCAGCGGCGAGTGGTCGTCGAGTCCCAGCCGGGCCCGCGCGTAGGCCTCGGTGGTCGTGCCCTCGGCGCGGGCGAGGCCGTCGAGCAGACCGCTGAGGACCTCCTCGTGCAGCCCCGGGTAGTCGTCCTCGAACAGCCGGACCGCGTCCAGGACGTCGAGGTCGGACATCCACCGGCCGGGGGCGTGCTCGCGCCGGGTCCGGCGGGCGAGGGCCTGGGTACGGCTGATCCCGGTGACGGGCACCTCCGTGGCGGCCGGGCCGGGTGCCGTGGTGCCGCCGCTGCGGATCGCGCGCAGTGCCGACACCGCGTCATGGCGTTTGAGGTCCCAGACGCCCGAGCCGATCATCTCCTCCAGCGTCCGCAGCGCGTCGTGGTCCTCCTCCCCCACGGCCCGTTCGAGGTCCTTCCAGCCCCGGTGGGTGAACGGCAGCGCCTTGGCGGCCGCCACGATCCGCCGCCCGGCCGCCTCGGCAACGAGATCCGTCTCGGCGCCCTCCCGGCAGCCGTGGCGGAGGTTCACCAGCGCCACGGTCTGCGCCGGGTACCCGACCGCGGCGGGCCCGTGCAGGACGCCCACCTCGTCGTCCCCGTCGATCTCGCCGGAGGCGTACATCTCGTAGACGGTGCCGATGCCCCGCATGCCACAGGGGGCCAGTTCGGCGGCCCGCAGCGCGCCCATGCTCGCGGCGCCGAGGACGTGGGCGCCCTCGGTGATCACCTGGAGGATCTCCTTGTGGCCGACGGACCGGCGTTCGCGGAAGTAGCCGTCGATGATGACGGCGACGTCGCCCGGGTTCCAGTGGTCCGCGAGGAGGTCGCCCCGCCCGGCGGGCGGACGCACCTCGGCGTCCGGGAGCACCGCGTGGACCTCGGCCGCGGACAGTGTCGGCCCGGTGTAGACCACCACCCTGGATGCGCTCACTACAACACCTCCGGACAGACGCGGCTTCCGGGCGCCACGACCTTGACGACGGGGACCCCGATCTCCTCCCGGGTCAGGTCGACCAGGAGGGGCGGGTTGGAGAAGGCTTCGGCCGCCCGCTGGACGACGTACCGGAGGTCGTCGACCAGGCCGTCGCGTTCCACGCGCCGGTCGATCAGGTCGCCGAGGTCGGCGGCCGGGCCCCGGTCGCGGCTCAGCCGACCGACGTCCACCTGGTCGAAGTCGTCCTGGAGGTCGTCCCTGGCTCCGGAGATGTACGCGAGCCGGGCCTGCGCCGCTTCGGTGACGGCGCGGGTCAGCGCGATCGAGGGGTTGACGTGGCAGCCGAAGCCGAACATCGCGGCCGGGTAGTCGTGGCAGGCCACCCAGGAGAGGAAGCAGGGCAGGCCGGTGGGCGACGGCACCAGGCGGACTTCCAGGGTGACGCCGGCGCGTTCGATCAGCGAGCACAGTTCCTCGGCCACCGCCGACCCGGACGTCCTCGGGTCGACGCGCACGCCCAGCTCGCCGCCCGCCTTCACGGCCGCCGTCATCGCGTCCCGCTCGATCACCTCGCAGAGCGCGTGGAGCGCGGCCTCCACCAGGGTGTTGCCGCTGGCCAGGCCGTTGGTCGACTCGAAGAAGGCGGGCGGGTTCCAGCCCGCGTGCTCCACCAGGCTGAGCCGCACGACGTCCACGGGGACGAGGGTGGGCGCGCCGTCGACCAGCGATCTGGCCGCCGTCCACTCCAGGGGCAGGCCGTCGTGCAGCACGCTCGGCTCCGAGGGCGCCAGCGCGCTGACGTCGTAGCCCAGTTCCCTGCCCAGTTCCCTGCCGACGTCACGGGGAGCGGCCGTCAGGACGGATTCCACGGGCTGCTCGACGTGCCAGGTCTCGACGGACTCCATCACCGCCGACAGCCGCGCCAGCTCGGCCGTCACCCCTTTGCCCTGGGACACGGCGAGGGTGCGGGACAGCGGCCGGATGGCCTGGAAGGTCGGGATGCCGATGGTGTCGAGCCGGGTGATGTCGGCGATCCGGGTGACGCCCACCTGCTCCGCCGCCCGGCGTGCCATCGCCCAAGTGGCCTCCGGGGACCGGGCCCGGTTCGTCCCCGGCAGCCTGAGTACCGTCCGGTCCTGCTGCGAGGCCGCCCAGTACGGGGACGGGTCGTCGGTCCGCGCGATGGCGGCGGCTGCGTCGTCGTTCTGCACGGTGACGGGACTCCCTGCGGGTCAGAGGTTCTGGGTACGGCGCAGCAGCGCCCGGCCGGCGACGGCGTTGGCGACGAGGGCGACGGCGGCCAGCACCACCAGCGCGGGCCAGGCCTTCCCGAGGCCGAAGATCGCGGCGTCGCGCATCCCGTTGACCGCGTACGTCACCGGGTTCACCGTGGAGATCCAGCGGAGCACCTCGGGGAGCTGCTGCGTGGTGGACAGCGACGGGGCGGAGAACACCAGGACCGGGACGGACACGCTGGTGAGCACCATGAAGGTGCGGTAGTCGCTGATCAGGATCGCCGCCGCCAGGTAGAGCCCGTTGAAGGCCACCGAGGACAGCACCAGCGCCACCAGCAGCCAGGTCCACTGGGCGACGCCGAACGGGTAGTCGAAGAGGATCGCGGCGACGACCAGGGCCAGCAGGCTCTGTGCCAGCACCAGCGTGACCCCGGCGAGCAGTTTGCCGGCCAGGAAGCGCGACCGGCGCAGCGGCCAGCTCCACAGCTGGGTCGACACGCCGCTCATCTCTTCCTGGAACATCGCCATGCCGGTCGTCCCGGAGGCGCTGACCACCGACATCGCCAGCACCATGGGCAGGAGGAAGACGGAGAACGCGAGCCGGTCGCCGCGGTAGGTGATGTCCCCGACGACGTTGCCGAGCGAGGTGTTGACCAGCAGCAGGTAGACGAGCATCGGGGTCAGGCCGAGGACGAGGTTCACCCGGTTGCGGGCGAGGAGCGCGTACTCGCGGTAGAACACCGCGGTGAGGTCGGCCGTCCTCCTCGTCGCGACCGGTGCGGTGTTCTCGAATACGGGCACGGTCACGGTGTCAGCCCTCGCTCCCGGTCATGCGCAGGAACACCTGCTCCAGTGAGTCTGTGACGGTGGAGACGCCCGAGACGGCCACTGCGGAGTCCTGGCAGTGTCTGGACAGTGGCGGCAGCACGTCCCGGACCTGCGCGTTCTCGATGCGCACCTCGGTGTCGTCGACGGCGGCGGTGAGCCCGGCGGCGTCGGCCCACTCCTTGACGACCTTCGCGCCGACCGCGTCGTCCACCTTCACCAGCACGTGCGCGGCGCCGAACTCCCGGACGAGTTCGCTCGGTTGGGCGAAACGGACGACCTTGCCCCGGTTGACGACCAGGACGCGCCGGGCGTTGCGCTCCAGCTCCTCGATGATGTGGCTGGTCCAGATCACGGTCATGCCGTTCTCCTCGCGCAGCCACCGCACGAAGCGCTCGATCTGGTGCCGGCCGGCCACGTCCAGCCCGGCGGAGGGCTCGTCGAGGATCAGGAGCGCCGGGATGGTCAGCAACGCCCGTACGAGTTGCAGGCGTTGGCGCTGGCCGCCGGACAGCTGGAAGACGAGCTGCGAGAGTGCGTCCTCCAGACCGAGGAACTCGGCCACCTCCAGCGCCCAGGGCCGGGCGGCGCGCCAGGACAGGCCCCGGAAGCGGGCGGCGATCTGCAGGTTGTCCAGCGCCGAGAGCATCTCGTCGTACGGGGCGGACTGGTGCATCGCGCCGATACCGCTCTTGGCGGCGACCGGGTCGCGGGTCGGGTCCGCGCCGAAGACCCGGATCTTCCCGGTGGTGGGAGGGGTGACGCCGCAGATCATCTTCATCAGGGTCGTCTTTCCGGCACCGTTGGGGCCCAGCAGCCCGATGGTCTCGCCCTCGGCGATGTCGAACGATATACCGTCGACGGCCGGTGTCGTTTTCCCCCGGTAACGCTTGGTCAGTTCTTCGGCGTGCACCACAGCATTCGCCACGATCCCTCCCTTCGCATTCCTCACATCGCGCTCGATCTCTTCCGGATCTCTTATCGATCTCTTTCGGGATGGTCGGCCGAGGTGTTCCCGGTGGACCCTACGCCGATCGGAGCGCGCGCAACCGGCCGGTGTGGAAGCTGCCTTGGAGCTGCCGCCGATCTGCCGCGGCGCACCCGGCCCGGGTGGCTAGCATTCCTGGCGTGAGCCGTTCAGGACATGCGGGGAACCACGACGGAAAGGCCGCCGTGGTGCTGGTGAATTGCGCGGGCGGCCGTGAATTGGAGATCGTGCGCGAGATATTGACGGGGCCGCTGGAAACGCCGACGATACTGATCCGGCAGGCCGACCTCCGCTCGACGCCCATGGCGCTCGACGTGGACACCGGCCTGCTGGACGTCGCCGGTCAGCGGGTCAGGCCGGCGGTCGTCTGGGTCCGTCACGCGGCGGCCTGCGCACTGGTGGCGCGGGCCGAGCCGGCGGGCTCGGTGACGCCGCTGCAGGCGGCGGCCTGGTCCGGGTTCCTCCAGCAGGTGGCGTCGACGGCGACCGCCGCCCTGCCCGGCAGCACCCTCGTCGGGCCGGGCCAGCTGGCGCAGGCCCGGCGGCTGGGCGTGCGGACTCCCCGCACGGTCGTCACCAACCACGTCCCGACGGGCACGCGCGGGCTGGGCACGCCGAGTGTGATCGTCAAGACCCAGGACTTCCGGTTGTTCGAGCCGGATCGGCGGAACTGGTCGAGGTGGCTGCCGTCGGTCATCGGTCCGGACGCGGTGGCGGGGGGTCATCCGGTCGCCGACGATCCGGTCGTCGGTCATCCCGTCGTCGTCCAGGAGTACCTGGGCGGCGCCCGGGAACTGCGGGTGTACCACCTCGGCGGCGGGATCTGCGCCTTCGAGGTCGACAAGCCGGACCCGTCGAGCCTGATGGCGGACCCCGGCAGCGTCACGGTGCGGCGGGTCCCGTGCCCGCCGGCCGCCGCCGACGCGGTGCGCGCCCTGTGCGCCGCGTGGAACCTGCGCTACGGGGCGTTCGACCTGCTCGTCCCCGACACCGGGGACCCGGTGTTCCTGGAGGCCAATCCGGACGGCGACTGGCTCTGGTTCGAACGCAGGGCGCGTTGGCACGGCGTCTCGTTCATGGCCGCCGTGATGGTCCGCGAGTTGTTCGTACGGAGTACGTCGTGAGGAGACCGCACCGATGACAGCGATACGGGGTGCCGAGGTCTCCGCCCGGGACCTGCTGCTGGTGGCCATGCTGGCGCGGGGGCACACGACCGAGCGCGTGGCCCGCGAGCTGCGGCTGAGCAGGCACACCGTGGGCGAGGAGATCAGCGTCCTGCTCGGGCGGTTCAACTGCCGCAACCGGGCGGAGCTGGTGGCCTACTGCTACGTCCACCGGCTGCTGCCGATCGGCATCTGGCCGCCGCCGTGCGGCCCTCGTGAAAGGGATGTCTGAAGGGGATGGGTGCCATGTTCGATCCGCTGACCAGCCTGCGTGAAGCGGGGCTCCCGGTCGACCAGTTGAGCGCCGCGCAGCGCGAGGTGCTGGCCGGTCTGACCGAGGAGGAGACGGCCGTCCTCGCGTCGGTCCAACGCCGGCTCGCCCAGGCGGAGGCCGAGCCGGACGCCGAGGTGTGGGCCCACGATCTGAAGCTGCTCTGATCCACCCGCATCGCCGACCCCGCACCACGACCGAGCCCTGGCGGAGGACCACGCATGAGTCGCAGGTTGGTGGTCGTGCTCTTCCTCGACCTCGTCGGCTGGACCCGGCTCGCCGAGCACGTCGACCCGGAGCCGTTGCAGCAGCTCCTTGAGCAGTACTACGAGATCTGCTGCACCACCGTGGAGGAACACGGCGGAACGGTGGAGAAGTTCATCGGCGACGCCGTCATGGCGGTCTTCGGGGCGGACACCTCGCGGGAGGACGACGCGCTGCGGGCGCTGCGCACGGCCGTGCTGATCCGCACCGGGGTCGGCCGGCTGCGCGCACCGGCCGCCGACGCCGTACCGGTGGAGATCCACTGCGGCATCGCCGCCGGTGAGGCCTTGGTGACGCGCTCGGCCCGGGCCGGCCTGCGGATCGTCGGCGACGTGGTCAACCTCGCCGCGCGCCTGCAGTCCTCGGCGGTCGCCGGCGAGATCATCGTCAACGAGACCGTGGCCCAACTGGCGGGCCCGCGCTACGCGATGGACCCGGTGCCGCCGCTGACGCTGAAAGGC
Source organism: Kitasatospora sp. NPDC023118 (assembly GCF_055560875.1). Classification (NCBI taxonomy): domain Bacteria; kingdom Bacillati; phylum Actinomycetota; class Actinomycetes; order Kitasatosporales; family Streptomycetaceae; genus Kitasatospora; species Kitasatospora sp. NPDC023118. The sequence goes on along the minus strand of NZ_JBVHHW010000014.1, from coordinate 17,942 downwards.
AAGGCCGAACCCGTCGCCGCGCTGTGCGTGACCGGCGAGGCCGCCGTCGACGGGATCGGTGACGAGCCGCGCATGGTGGACCGCCGCACCGAACGCCGTCGGCTGCGCCGGATCTACCACCGGGTGGCCGGGGACCGGAGACCGGCGGTGGTGTCGGTGCTGGGACCGGCCGGCATCGGTAAGACGCGGCTGGTCAGGGAGACCGTCGAGGGGCTCGTCGCGGCCGGGGCCGGGCCGGTCGCCGTGTTCGGCACCTGTCCGTCCTACGGGGCGAAGGGCACGTACTCGGCCCTCGTCGACGTCCTGGACGGGCTGGAGCGACAGGTGCCCGCCTGCGCGGAGTTGCTGCGGACCGACCAGCGCATCGCCGGGGTGCTCGCCGGCCTTCGCGAGACCTCGCCCGCCCGCCCCGCCACCGCCGGACCGGGCCCGGGGGTGGAGGAGGTGTCCTGGGCCGCGCGCGAGCTGCTCGCCGCCGCCGCGGCCACCCGCCCGCTCGTCGTGGTGTGGGACGACCTGGAGTGGGCGGGGCCCTCGTTCCTGCAGCTCATCGCCGACCTGACCGGCGCCCTGCGGGACCTCCCGCTGCTGACGCTCTGCGTGGCCCGGCCGGAGTTCGGCGGGCCGGACGGGCCCCGGCTCGACGGCGACGAGGTGATCGACCTCGGCGCGCTGGACCCGGTCGACGGTGCCCGGCTGGCGGCCTCGCTGGCCTCGGGCCGCGGCCCCGGTGAGGTGCAGCTGCACGACCTCGGCCTGGCCGACCGGGTCGCCCTGTACAGCGCGGGCAATCCGCGGTTCATCCGGCTGATGGTGGAGTGGCTGGGCACCGGCCGGACGGTGGACGAGGTGCCGCCGACCATCACCGCCATGGTGGGCGCGATGATCGACCGGCTCCCACCGCCCGCCCGGCGGCTGCTGGGCGCGGCCGCGGTGATCGGTCCCACGTTCACCCTGGAGCAACTCGCCCTGCTGGACGAGACGGCGCTGGACGAGACGGCGCTGGAGGAGACGGGGCCGGCCGCGACCGCCGACGCGCTGGCGCGGCAGCAGCTGTTCCGCGCCACCGCGGACGAGGGCGGCTACCGCTTCATCCAGCAGCCGGTCCACGAGGTGGCGTACGGGCGGCTGGAGAAACAGCAGCGCATCGCGTGGCACCGGCGCCTGGCCGAGCGCGGCTTCAGCCCCGGTTTCCACTTCGAGGCCGCCGCGCACCTGCTCGGCGGGCTGCGCCCGGACGACTCGGAGCTGCCGCAACTGGCCCGGCGGGCGGCCGAAGCGCTGCTCGCCGAGGGGACGGCGGCGCTGCGGCAACGCGACCTGCCGAGCGCGATCGAACTGCTGGAACGCGCGCTCGTGCTGGCGGGGCGGGGGCCCGGCCGGTGGCGGCAGGTCGCGGCGATCCGTCTCAGCGACGCCCTGATGCTCTCCGGGGACACCGGGCGCGCGGTGGAGGTGGTCGCGGACGGCCTGCGGCACGGTCCCGACGCCCCCGGGCGACGGCTCTACCTGGTGCAGCGCTCCCTGTTGGCGGCGCGCCTGGGCACGGTCACCGTGGTGGGCGTCGAGGAGCTGCGGGCCGAACTCGACGGCGGCACAGGCGACACGGACGACACACGCGGCACAGGCGACCCCGGCGGCCCCGGCGACACGGCCGACCGGTTCGCCTGGTGCCGGTTCGAGCAGCTGCGGATGCTGCTCCACCTGGCGCACGGCCGGTTCGGGGCCGCCGAGGAGGCGGCGAGCGCCGCGCTGGAGCACGCCCGGGCCGCCGGTGACGCGTACGAGGAGGACCGGCTCCTGGTCGCCCTGTGCGAGGTCCGGCAGTGGTCGCCGACCCCGGTGCCCAGCAAACTGGCGGGCTGCGCCGAGCTCGTGGAGCGGTTCGCCGCCGACCGGTTCCTGCTCCTGCCCGCATTGGCCGCGCGGGCCCGTTGCCTGGCGCTGACCGGGGACGACGCCGGCGCCCGCGCGGCGCTGGCCGAGGCCGGATCCGTCGTCGAACAGCTCCGGCTGACCATGGGAGGCGTCCTGGTCGACCAGGTGGCCGCACTCGCCTGTTCGCTGCGCCGTGACCACGCCCGGGCCGAACGGCACTTCCGCCACGCGGCCGAGGCCCTGGAAGCGGCCGGCTACGTGTCGGTGTCGCTGGGCATGCGGGTGCAGGCCGCCCGTGAGTGCGCCCGGCGTGGCCGCCTGGACGAGGCCGCCGAGCGGATCGCCGAACTCCTCGACCGGCGCGAGGAGATGGACGTCCGGGGGCGGATCCTGTGCCTCTCGGCGGCGGTGCTGATCGCCGCCGGGCGCGGCCGCGCCGATCCGCTGCTCGCCGAGGTCCCGGCCCTGCTCGACGGCGTCGACGACCCGTGCCTGCGCGGCGAGGTCTGCTTCGACCTGGCCCGCGCGGCCCGGCTGCTCGGCGACGAGGCCGGGGCCCATGCCATGGCCCTGGCGGCCGTCGACGGCTACACCGCCGTCGGTGCGACCCAACCTCTGGAAGCGGTGCGGGAATGGACGTGAACGGCGCGCCCTGGCGGCGTGAGCGGCCGCAGCACTTCTCCGGCATGCCCGCCTGGAGCATGCCGACCGACGGTGACCTCGGCGAGCCCCTGCCGACCAGCCTGTTCGACGGGATCGACTCCCGGTGGGCCTGGGCGGGTGCCAGCGGTGAGGACGTCCGGGTCTGCGTGCTGGACAGCGGCGTGGACGCGACCCATCCGCTGGTCGGGTCGGTCGAGCGGGCGTGGGAGGTGGTGACCGCCGAGGGCCGGGCACCGCGGGTGGCCGAGTGCGAGCCGAACGACGGCGCCGGGCACGGCACCGCGTGCGCGGGGATCATCCGCGCGATCGCGCCGCGGGTCTCGCTCAGTTCGCTGAAGGTCCTCGGCGACGGGAGGTCCGGCAGCGCCGCCGCGCTGGTCGCCGGGCTCGCCTTCGCGATCGAGGAGGGGTTCGACGTGATCAGCATGAGCCTGTCGACGAGCAGGCTGGAGTTCCGCGGCCGGCTCAGCGAACTGTGCGACCGAGCCTACTTCCGCCGCACGACGATCGTGGCGGCGGCGCACAACCTGCCGATCGAGAGCTTCCCGTGGAACTTCGCCTCGGTGATCTCGGTCGCCAGCCACGCCGAGCCGGACAGCATGCGGTTCTACTACAACGCCGCGCCGCCGGTGGAGTTCCGCGCCCGAGGGGTGCGCGTCCCGGTGGCGCGGCCGGGCGGCGGCACCGTCCGCAGCACGGGCAACAGCTTCGCGGCGCCGCACATCGCCGGGATCGCGGCCCTCGTGCTGAGCAAGCACCCCTGGCTCACGCCGTTCCAGCTCAAGACCGTGCTGTACCACTGCGCCGCAAACCTATCGGCTCCAGGAGGCGGAGAATGAAACCCTTGCCACCCGCTCCCGTCAGCGGGGCGACCGAACGTCAACTGCTGCAGTCCGTCGTGTCGGTGGCCCGTTACGTCTACGGCGCCGCCGCGTCCTCGGTCTTCATGGTGAGCCCCGACACCGGTGAGCTGGTCTTCGCGGCGGTCGCCGGCGAGGGCGAACAGGGCCTGGTCGGCAAGCGCTTCGAGCCCGGCACCGGCATCGCCGGCTGGGTGGCGGCCAGCGGCCAGCCGCTGATCACCGACAACGTGGCCGACAGCGACCGGTTCGCCCACGACGCCGCGGCGTCCACCGGGTACGTCCCCACCAGCATTCTCGCCGCCCCGCTGATCGCGGACGGGGAGTGCATCGGCGTGATCGAAGTGCTGGACCGCCATGTCCGGCCGGCGAACGACCCCAGCCGCGAGCTCGACGACATCGAGCTGCTGGGCCTGCTCGCCACCCAGGCCGCCCTGAGCCTCGCCCTGCTCCGGCGCGGCGAGCGGACGGTGGACACCGCGCCGCGGCTGGGCGAGCTGGTGGCCCGGCTGTCGGACCACGCCGTCATGGACTCCTCCGACCCGCTGGCCGCCGCGCTGCTGGGCATCTCGCTGGAGCTGCTGGACCGGCGGGCCCAGCTGACCCCGAACTCGGGGTGACGGCCCGCGGAGACGCAGCGCGGACGGGTCGGCGACGCACCGGAGACGCGCACGGAACGGGCCTCGCCTACCGTCCTGCCCCATGGTGCACAGTACCGAGACCGAAGCGCCGTTCCCCGAACTGCTCCGCCACAAGCGGGTCCAAGCCGGACTCACCCAGCGGACGCTCGCCGACCTGTCGACCATCAGCCCGCGGACGATCCGGGACCTCGAATCGGGCCGGGCCCACGCGCGGATGCAGACCGTCCGCCTGCTCGCGGACGCCTTGCGGCTGCACGGCCTGGCGCGCGAGCTCTTCATCAGCTCGGGTGCGGGCGGCCGCCGGGGAGAACCGGACGGAACCGACCCCGGCCTCGCCGCACCTCGGGCCGTCAACGCCCTGCTGGGGCGCGACACCGAGGTGCGGGCGATGGCGCAGGCCCTGGAGTCGGGCCATCGCCGCATGGTCTCCGTCTCCGGGCTCCCCGGCGTGGGCAAGTCGAGGGTGGCCGCCGAGCTGGCCGCCCGGCTCGGCTCGCGCCGTGGCTGGCCGGTGCTGTGGATCGGGACGGGCCCACGGCCTCACGGCGCTAGCGGTACGGCGTTCGGCCCGTTGACGAAGTCGCTGCGCCTGCTGGTCGAATCGGGGGCGGCGGACGTCTCCGCGGTCTGTCGGCTGATCAGCCGCCACGAGGTGCTGCTGGTGCTCGACGGGGTCGCCGACACCGGGCCCCCGGCCGGGGTGGAGGAGCTGCTGGCGTACTGCCCCGGCATCCGGGTGGTCAGCACCTCCCGGACGCCCTGGCAGGTCACCGGCGTCCAGGCGACGGTGCTCCCACCGCTGGCCGTGCCGGGGGCGGAGAGGGACGCGACGGGGTCACCGGACACGCTGACCGGCGTACCGTCGGTGCGGCTGCTGCTGGACCGGCTCTCGGAGGTCCGGCCGGGGTTCGCGCCCGGCCGCGCCGACGCGGACGCGCTGGCCCGGATCTGCCGACGGCTGGACGGCCTGCCGGTCGCCCTGGAGGCCGCGGCCGGCCGGTTCGGGGTGCTGGGCCTGCGCCAACTGGCGGAGGAGCCCTTGCCGAGCCTGCTGGACCTGCCGGTCCCGGCCCGGTCCGCCGGTGGTCCCGGGACGATCGGCGGCCTGCTCGGGGCCGAGGTCGACCGTCTGGACGCCGCCCACCTCGCGATCCTGCTGGAGCTGGCGCGCTGCGACCGGGCACCGACCGTACCCGAGGCCGCCGTGGCCCTGGACCGCCCGCGGAACGACCTTGTCGACGGCGTCGGCCAGTTGCTGGGCCGTGGGCTCGTCCGCGCCTCGCACGAGGAGTCGGGGACACGCCTGCACCTGCCGAACCTGCTGCGGGCGCTGCTGCGGGCCCCCCGGAACCCTCGCGGAGCGCTGTGACCGGCACCCTCGATCTGGATCCGAACGCCCCGGAACACCGCGCCGACCCGTACCCGCTCCTGCACCGGATGCGCGAACTGGCGCCGGTCCACCGCCGGGTGGACCGGGTGAGCGGCCGGGCGTCCTGGTACCTGACCCGCTACGCGGACGTGCAGCGCGCCCTGCTCGACCCGGACCTCGGCCGTCAACTCGACCGACTCCCCGCCGAATTGGCCGCCGTCCACCGGCGGTGGGACCTCGACCCGCTGGCGATGGTGCGGCGCAACGTCTTCAACCTCGACCCCCCGGACCACACCCGGCTGCGCCGCCTGATCGCCCCCGCGTTCGGCGCCCGCACGGTGGCGGCGGTCCGGCGACGCGTCGAACAGGTCGTGGACGGGCTCGTGCCGGCGCCCCAGGACGCGACCCGGGACACCGCCCGGGACACCGGGGACGTGGTCGACGTGATCGCGGAACTGGCCCTGCCGCTGCCGGTCGTGGTCGTCGCCGAACTGGTCGGCTTCCCGATCGACGACCTGTCCGCGCTGCGCCGGTGGAGCGACGAGATGCTCCGGACCAGGGACCCGGTCCGGGTGCGCCGTGCGGGATTCGAGTTCATCGCGTACGTCGAGGAGCGGATCGACGAACGGCGGCGCCGCCCGGGCGGGGACCTGCTCTCCCGGCTCGTCGCGGAGCAGGACGGCGGCGGGATCAGCCGGGCCGAGCTGGTCTCCACCGTGTTCCAACTGCTGCTCGCCGGTGACGAGACGACGGTCAACCTGATCGGCAACGCCGTACTGGAACTGCTGCGCCACCCCGACCAGTTGGCCCGGCTGCGCGAGCGGCCCGCGCTGCTGGACTCGGCGATCGAGGAGGTGATCCGCTTCAACGGCCCGGTGGGACACACCCGGCCGGTGTACGCGCTCACCGACGTGGAGATCGGCGGGGTGGTCGTCCCGCGCGGCGACACCGTGGTGCCCGTACTGCTCGCGGCCAACCGGGACCCGGCCGTCTTCGCCGAGCCGGACGCCTTCGACCTCACCCGCAGCCCGAACCGCCACCTCGGGTTCGGCCACGGCATCCACTTCTGCCTCGGCGCGGCCTTGGCCCGGCTGCAGGCCCGAGCCGCCGTCGGGGCCCTGGTACAGCGCTTCCCCCGGCTCTCCCTGGCCGTCGACCCGGCCGAGCTGGAATGGACGCCGGAGCTGTTCCTGCACGGGGTGCGCCACCTACCGGTATCACTGGGAAGGAAATGACGACGTGATCGATCCGAAGGTGTCCGGAAACCTCTCCCGGATGGCGTTCGGCCATGCCACCTCGCAGATCATCTACGCGGCCGTCCGGCTCGGAGTGCCGGAGTCGCTCGCGGACGGGCCGCTGGCGGCCGGCGAGCTGGCCCGGGCGGTCGACTGCGACCCGGACGGGCTGACCAGGCTGGTCCGGGCCCTGACGGTGCTGGGACTGCTCGACGAGGCCGCACCGGGCCGCTTCGCCCTGGCCGAGCCGGGCCGCCTGCTGTGCGCCGACCACCCGCGGTCGATCCGCGCCAGCGTGCTGCTGCTGGGCGACCCGGTGACGTGGCGGGCCTGGGGTGCGCTGACCGAGGGCGTACGGACCGGCGGCGCGGCCTTCGACCAGGCCCACGGCCGGCCGCTGTTCGACCACCTGGCCGACGACCCCGAACTGTCGGGCCTCTTCAACGCCGCCATGGGTGAGGGCACCGGGTGGACCGCCCGGGAGGTGCCCCGGGCGTACGACTTCACGGGCGCCCGCACCGTGGTCGACATCGGCGGCGGGAACGGCACCCTGCTGGCGGCCGTGCTCGGGGCCGCCCCCGACGCCCGGGGGGTCCTGTTCGACAGCGCCCAGGGGTCGGCGGCCGCCGCCGAGACCTTCCGGGGGGCCGGGCTCGCCCCGGACCGCTGGTCGATCGAAGCGGGCGACTTCTTCCAGGCGGTGCCGCGGGGCGACGTGCTGCTGGTGAAGGGAATCCTGCACGACTGGGACGACGAGCGCTGCGTCGCGCTGCTGCGCAACTGCCGGAAGGCGATCGCCCCGGGCGGACGCCTGCTGGTGGTGGAGCCCGTCCTGCCCGATCGGCTGGACGCCCAGGAGGCCGCCGGCGTCGTCATGAGCGACATCGCGATGCTGGTCTACACCGGGGGCCGGGAGCGCAGCCGGGCCGAGTTCCGGGTGCTGCTCGCCGACGGCGGTTTCCGACTCCTCGACGTCACCCGGCGGTTGGCGGCCACGCCGGTCCGGATCCTGGTCGCGGCCCCGGACTGACCGGGGCCGGCGGTCCGGCCGGCCGGGAGCGGCCGGGCGGAGCGGTGCGGCGGAGCCGTGCGGCGGAGTTGTCCGGCTGGACGAACCAGCCGGCCCGTCACGCCAGGTGCTCGGCGAGGAAGCGTTCCACCGCCGCGTAGTAGGTCTCGCGGTTGCCGGGCCTGGCCAGCCCGTGCCCCTCGTCGGGGAACAGCAGGTACTCGTGCGGCAGCCCCTTGGCGGCCAGCGCCGCGACGATCTGCTCCGCCTCCTCCCGGGGCACCCGGACGTCGTTGGCCCCCTGCGCCACCAGGACGGGGACGGCGATGTCGTCGACCCGCGACAGCGGCGACCGCTCCCACAGCATGTCGCGCTCGGTCTCCGGGTCCCCGACGTTGGCGGTCATGAACGCCCGCAGCGGGGTCCGGTACGGCGCCCCGGCCGCCAGCATCGTCAGCAGGTTCGACGGGGCGCACAGCGCTATCGCGCAGGTGAAGACGGAGGGGGTGAAGGCCGCGCCGACGAGCGCCGCGTACCCGCCGTACGAGCAGCCCATGATCGCGACCCGGGAGGCGTCGATGCCGCCACCCGCGACCAGGTGGTCGACCGCGTCGAGCAGGTCGGTGTGCATCGCGGCGCCCCACTGCTTGGCGCCGAGGTTGCGGAACCGCTTGCCGTAGCCCGTCGAGCCCCGGTAGTTGACCTGGACGCACGCGTAGCCGCGGTTGGCCAGCAGCTGCGCCTCCTCGTCGAAGGCGAAGGTGTGCCGGGCCCAGGGCCCGCCGTGCACGTTCACCACGGCCGGCAGGTTCCGGCGTTCGGCGCCCGGCGGCCAGGTCACGTAGCCGTGCACGGTGACCCCGTCGCGCGCGGTGAACTCGAAGGGCTCCATCCGGGCGAGCCGGTACCGTTCGAGCTCCGGCTGGTGGCTGAAGAGGTAGCGCAGTCGGCCGTCCGCGCGGTCGTGGAGGTAGTAGAGGACCGGGCCGGCTCCGGTCACCACCGAGACCGTCCACAGCCGGTCGGAGCGGTCGCTGCGGTCGACGTAGACCTCGCCGTCGATCCCCTGGAGCGCGAGTTCGCCGCGGATCCGGCCGAGCTCCTTGCCGAACTCCTCGTCGAGGTACACCCATGCGTCGCGGTCCTTGGCGAACAGCACCGCCTGCGGGGTGCGACCGAGCGGGTCCGGCTCGACCTGCTTGACGTCGTAGACGGGATCCTCGGCGAGCACGGTGTGCCGCCCGGTCGCGAGGTCGACGGCGAACAGGCGGCTGCTGTTGGCCCCGATGGAGGACAGCAGGTAGCAGGTGGCGCCGTCCCGCGCGAAGCCGACGATCCGCGTGCCCATGACGTCCTCGTAGGGCACGTCGAGCCAGGGCTCGGCACCGTCCGGACCGTCCGGCTGGTCCAGGTACAGGGCCGCGCCGCCGTCGGGCTTCATCGCCGAGCCGCCGCGCACCCGCAGGTCGGTGTCCACGATCCAGCTCAGGTACCCGGGGTTCTCCGCGACCTTGGTGAGCCGCGCCGTCACCAGGTCCAGCCGGTAGACGTCGTGCAGGTCGCGCCGGTCCTTGTTCAGTCCGATCAGCATCGTGGTCGGATGCCACCGGTTGTGGGCCAGCACCCGCGCCTGGACGCCCTCGAAGGGGGTGGCGCAGCGTTCCTCGCCGGTGACGAGGTCGAGGAGGTGCACCCGCCAGCTCTCGTCGCCGTTCTCGTCCCGCAGGTGGAACAGCGTGCGGTCGTCGTGGCAGAGGCCGTAGGTCCGGATGCCGCGCCCGCGGTCCCGGGTCAGTACGGTCGCCTCGTCCGGACGGTCCACCGGGGCCGTCCAGACGTTCATCACACCGTCGTCCGGGGCGAGGAACAGCAGCCTGGTCCCGTCCGGTGAGATCCGCGGCAGCAGGTACGAGGGGTTGCCGAACAGGACGGAGTGCGGGATCAGCGGTACGGATTCAGCCGTCACGGCTCACTCCCGGGGTAGCTGGCTGGCGTGGGCGCCCGGAGAGCCACCACTGGGAGAGCCCCGGGTACTGCGCGACCGCCTCGTCGGTGTCGCGCGGAGGGTTCGGGTCGGCGGACGGCCCGTGCAGGAGGGGCGGGTTGACGCCCCGGGGGGAGGGGACCAGCGTCTGGGCCCGGAAGAGCGCCGTCATCAGCGCCGGGTTGCCGAGCACGGCCCGGGACATCCCGGCCCTCGCCCGGGACCCGGGGGCGGAGTCGGCCCGCGGCCGGTCCTGGTCGGTCGCCATCCGCCACGCCCGCTCGGCCACCTCGGCCATGGCGACCTGGAGTTCGGGCAGGACGGACGGGTCGGCGCCGCGCCGCGCCAGCTCGCGGCCCAGGCGCACGGCGCTGAGCAGGGCGATCGACATCCCGTGCGAGTAGACCGGGTTCATCGCCGCCAGGGCGTCGCCGAGGACCAGGAAGCCGTCGGGCCGGGGCCCCCGTTCGAAGAACCTCCTGCGGTTCGCGGTGGCCCGGAACGGCCGGACTCCGCCGAGGGGTTCGGCGGCGGCCGTCAGCTCCGCCACGATCGGCGAGCCGAGCGCTCGGGCGCCGTCGGCGAATCCGCGTTCGTCGGTGGGCGGCGGCGCGGCGCGGGTGCCGGTCAGGGTGACGGTCCACCGGCCGCCCTCGATGGGGAACAGCGTCGCGCCGTACCCGGGCCCGCCGTCCGCCGGGCGCGGGTGCACCATGATCGCCGGGAGGTCGGCGGTCAGGTCCGCGGGCGCCCGGTAGATCCGTGTGGAGTACGCGAGCCCCGGGTCGACCGTCTCCTCCTCGACGCCGGACCCGCCGAGCGCGGCCAGCCACTCGCCCGCCCGCGAGCGCCGGCCCGTCGTGTCCACCACGAGGTCGGCCCGCAGGGTCTCGCCGGAGCCGTCCTCCCGGCCGACCACGACTCCGGTCACCCGCGAGGCGTCCCCGACGAGGCGCAGCGCACGGGTGCGCTCGCGCACCGACACCGCGCCGTCGGCCAGGGCACGGCTGCGGATGACGTGGTCCAGGAGCCACCGGCTGCACGAGACCAGGAAGGCGCCGGTGTCGTGGCGGCGGAACCAGCCTCCCGAGGTCAGGATCAGCGCGTCGCCCGGGAGCCCGCGCCGGTGCGCGCCCTCGGCAAGGAGCGCGTCCAGGGTGCCCGGCAGCAGCGCGTCCAGGGCCTGGGCGCCCGCGGTCACCAGCACATGGCTGTGGAAGGCCTGCGGCAGCCCCGAGCGGACGCCCGGGCCCGCCGGATAGCGGCCGCCCTCGACCACGGTGACCTCGTCGACGTGCTCGGAGAGCACCTTGGCCACCAGGATGCCCGCGAAGCCCCCGCCGAGGACGACCGCCCGCGTCACGGCCGCGCGGCCGGCGCGGCTCCGGTCTCCTGGAGCAGACCGGCCTCGACCATCGAGCTGATGAACGAGTCCACCTCGGTACGGATGCGCTGCCCCAGCGCGGCGTTGTGACCGGCGAACAGCAGGGACAGCCGCTCGACGACCTCCTCCCGTTCGCCGGCGCTCTCCACCAGGGCCCAGATCTGGGCGGCGGTCGCGTTCAGGGTCCGGAAGTCACCGGACTCGGTGTGGTAGAGCGAGATCCCGCCCGCGCTCTCCTGCCAGATGACCGCATCACTGATGTGCAGGGACAACGCCCGACCTCCTGTCGACCGGCATGATGGGAATGAGCTCACCGACTGTGATCGCGGGCTTCGGCGTGGGGACGTAGGTCTTCCACTGCTCGTGCACGGGGTGCACCTCGCCGGTGGCGACCAGCCGGGGAACCGTCATGTCGAGGCTCTTCTCGGCGAGTTCCGCCCGGCTGACCCCGGCCTCCTGCCACAGCTGCGTCGTGACGCCGTGCCGCAGGATCCGGCACAGGTGCCGGCTGTTGCGCCGGACGTCCCCGGACTCCGCCATGTGCGAAGCCCGGCACCCGCCGCCGCAGTTCGCCTTGATGTAGCACTTCTCGCAGTCGGCGTGGAACTCCCCGCCGAACACCGTGCTGCGGCGCATCGCCGACAGCACCGGACTGGCGAAGACCTCCGACAGCCGCTGCCGCCGGACGTTGCCCGCGTGCTGTTCCTTGCCCGTGACGAGCTTGCACGGGTACACGTCGCCCAGGGAGTTGATGTAGATCTCGTTGCCGCCCATGCCGCAGTTGCCCTTGACCGAGCACGGCGTCACCGGCCGCGGCCCGTCCGGCAGGAGCTTTCCGGCCACCGGCGAGGTCCAGACGAGCTGCTGCACCCGCAGGTGGTCCTGCCAACCGAAGTCGTAGGCGTCACCGACGCCCCGGCCCAGGTCGTTGTGGTTCATCAGGCGGATGCTGTGGATCTCGATCCCGTCGAGGAAGGACGCGAAGTCCTCCAGCTCGTCGATGTTGTCCGAGGTGACGATGTGGTTGATGGCCGGCGCCACGCCGGCGTCGTTGAGCAGCCGGATCGCCTTGTGGGTCCGGGCGAACGCGCCCTTGCCGCGGGTGCGGTCGTGGGTCTCGGCGGTGCCTCCGTCGAGGCTGACCGTGACCGCGTCGAAGAGCTCGGCGAAGCGCTGCGCCGTCGCCGCCGTACGGATCATCGTCGCGTTGGTGATGATGTTCGACTTCAGGCCACTGCGGTTGGCGTGCTCGACGACCTGGAACAGGTCCTTGCGGAGCATCGGTTCGCCGCCGGTGAAGACGAGGGTCCGGGCGCCGAGGTCGGCGATCTGCGAGACCAGGTCGAGCGACTCGGCGGTGTCGAGCTCGCCCGGGAGGCACTTCTCGGACGACGCGTAGCAGTAGGGGCAGCGGAGGTTGCAGCCGTCGGTGATGGCGTAGTACACGACGTTCAGCGGGGCCTCGGCGACCTTGACCGCGGGCCGGTTGCCGTTGTAGTAGACGATCCAGTTCAGGATGAGCCTGGCCAGGACGCGTTCCGTCTCGTCGCTCGGCTCCAGTGCCCGTTCCCCGCCGGCCCGTTCACCGGCCAGGGCTTCGAGGACGCTGAACTCGCGTCGGTCGAGGACACATCGGGCACCCACTTCCGGGTTGACCACGAGGTATTCCTCGTCATGCACGAAGTACGTCAGGTCCGCCGGCACGTCGAACAACGACAGGTTCCGGACCAGATGCCCTCGCATCCCGCCTCCCATCCGGGCTGGCACACGCGCGACCCGACGAGCCTGGCCGTCGGGCCGCGCCTGTGGACTGTCAGGGCTACTTCTGCGCCTGGCCGGCGCCGGACCAGGCGCCGCACGCACACAGCATCGCGGCGTCGAAGCCCTCCTGGGAGGACTCCGGCGCGGCCCACTCCTGGGAGTGCGCCACCACGTCGGGCAGAACGGCCATGAGGCGGGTCTTGGTCGAGATGAGGACCCGGGTCTCCTCGGGGGTCAGGCTGGCGTAGAACTCTTCGAGCTCGGGCGCCATCGTTCCGCCGAGGATCCCGGCTTCACGAAGGGCCTCCAGGGAGTTGAAGGTCATTGCTCCACCTTTCGCTGTCTCGGGCTATCTGGGCTGGGCTACTACCGAGACTGCTGCGTGGCGGACTTGTGAAACAACCCCACGATCGTGGGTTGCCGTGTCGCCTGCGGGCAGATAGTACGCACGTAGTGTGAAGCCCCGTCAACGGTTCGGAGGTGGCGTCGCCCCGACGGCGGGCCTCGTCGCGGGTGTTGACGATCACGGTCGGGCTGCGGTCTCATCTCTAGTCAGAGTTGAGCTGACATGACTCCAAATCCGCTGTTCGCAGCGGAAATCGATGAACATGTCAACCTGACGGTCCCGTCGGACAACCCGAGAGGTGCGATGAGACCCACCGACCGCGACACCGTGCACGTATCACTCCTGCCGGACTTCGTCTGCCGCATGGACGGGCGAGTCGTCGACCTCAGCGACATCCAGCAGCGACTCGTCGCGGCCGTGGTGCTCGACGACCGGCCGGTGGGACGCAACGACCTCGCCGCGCGGCTGTGGCCCGACGTCCCGCCCGTCCGGGCCACCGCACGGCTGCGCCAGACCCTCTGGCGGCTGAACCAGGTGACGGTCCGGGAGCTGTTACGGACCTCGCATACCACCGTCGCTCTGGCCGAGCGCGTCGAGGTGGACTACCGGACGGCGGCCGGACTGGTCTCGGCGGTGTCCCGGGCGGACGGGGAGGCGCTCGTGGGCGGCGACCGGCTGCCGCAGACGTGGAGCATGCTCCGGCACCCGCTGCTGTACGGCTGGGACGACGAATGGCTCGTACCGTTCCAGGGGAAGTGGGAACTGCAACGCGTCCAGGCGCTGGAGAACCTCGCCGAGACGTTCCTGCAGCGGCGCCAGCACTCCGCGGTGCTCGAACTCGCCGACGCCGCCGCCCAGGCCGACCCGCTGCGCGAGCGGCCGCGGCGGATAGCCGTCCAATCCTGCCTGCACGTCGGCGAGGTCGCCGACGCGCACCGCCGGTACCGCCGCTACCGGGAGCTGCTGTCCTCGGAACTGGGCGTCGCGCCGAGCAGCGCCATCCCCCGGCTGCTGAAGCAGGACCGCGAACGCCAACTCGCCCTGGCCGGCGACTACTGACCGCGCCCCTCCCCCGCGTCGACCGCACGGCCTCATCCCAACCCGCTCTCCACAACGGCTTGTTCTGGTGCCGCCGACGCCCGGGGCGGGGCTGTTACGCCCGGCTCCGACTGATCGACGACCTCCCTTCCCCTGGGAGCCCTCCCGCCCGTCCCGGTGCGGGAGGCCTCCCAGGGGAAGGCCGCCGCCAGGGCGCGTCCGGCGCCGCGTCAGGCGCCGAGTCTCAGACCGCCGGCCAGTTGCGCAGCAGGGCGTCCAGGGCGTCCAGGATGCGTGACCAGGTGTCCTCGGTGGTGCGCGGGGTGTGCTGGAAGCTCCCCGCCCGCTCCAGGGCGACGTAGCCGTGGAAGGTGCTGCCGAGGAGGCGGACGGCGTCGGTCTCGTCGGGCTCCGCCAGGTCGTAGCCGCGCAGGATCGCGCGGGTCATCTGGGAATGCCGGACGGCCGCGCTGTTGCGCGCGGTCTCGTAGTCGAGTTCGAGCTGCGCCGCGGCGTAGCGACCGGGGTGTTCGCGGGCGTAGTCGCGGTAGGCGTTGGCGAAGGCGGCCAGCGCGTCCTTGCCGGCCCGTCCGGCCAGGGCGGCGGCGACCCGGTCGGCGAGCTCCTCGAGCGCGAGCAGGGCGATCCTGGTCTTGAGGTCCTGGGAGTTCCTGACGTGCGAGTACAGGCTCGCGTCCTTGACGCCGAAGTGGCGCGCCAGCGCGGAGACCGTGACCTTGTCGAAGCCGACCTCGTCGGCCAGCTCCGCACCCGCCCGGGTGAGTCGTTCCGCGTTCAGCCCTACGCGTGCCATGCGCTTCCTCTCCATCGCAGGAGGCCACTATACATTTGCCTAATACCCCTAGGTTATTTACTGTGCCTCCTATGAAGCCGTTGACCGAGCAAGAGATCCGCTCCGCCTTCGTGAACTGCACCAAGGGCGAGGCGAAGCGCCTGCACATCCCCCGCGACCTGGCCGAACAGCCCTGGGACGACCTGGACTTCCTCGGCTGGCGCGACCCGCAGGCCCCCGACCGCGCCTATCTCGCGGCCGAACTGGACGGCCATACGGTGGCGGTCGCGCTGCGCTCCTCCGGCGCCGCCGCCTGGCAGGCCCGCCGCAGCATCTGTTCACTCTGTGTGACCACCCATGCCGGGGGCGTCTCACTGCTGGTCGCACCCCTCGCCGGGAAGGCCGGCAAGCAGGGAAACTCCGTCGGCGCGTACATGTGCAGCGACCTCGCCTGCTCGCTCTACGTGCGCGGCAAGCGCGAGGTGGGCACCCGGCTCCACGAGTCGCTGACCGCCGAGGAGAAGATCCGCCGCACGGTGGCCAACCTCGCCGCCTTCGTCGCCAAGGTCACCGCGTGACCCGTCCCGGGGTCTCGCCCATGCCTGGCCAGTGGACCGGTGCCGCAGGGGGTCCTCGCCGTGATCGTGCCCGGCATCCGGGCCGCGCACGGCGGAGAGAAGCACATGGAGCCGTTGGCAGCTGGGAATCCGTCGGCGGTCGGGCCGTACCGGCTGCTCGGGCGGTTGGGCGCAGGGTGGCGAGTTGTTCGCGGAAGGTGAGCGACCGGGCGCCGGTCGACGTGACCGCGAGGCCCCGGACGGCCGTTCGCCGCCGGGACCCCACGGGCCCGGGAACTCCCTGGGCCCGCCCACTCTCGGGGGTCCCAACGGCGGTCGGACGATCAGCGCACCGGCAGCGTCAGCTCGGCCGGGTCGGCCGTGGTCGAGCCGAAGGTCACCCGGGTGCCGAGCGGAGTCTCCCCGCCGTACAGGGCGTCCCGGGTGCCGAGCACCAGTGCCAGCCGGTGGCCCGCTGGCAGGTCGTACGCGGTGGCGAAGAGCGAGACGTCCAGCGGGAACGGCTGCCCCGACGTCCGCCCGGACCAGCTCTGCGGCGCGTGTGAGATCAGCCGACCGACGCCGAGCGCGTCCACGTCGTAGAGGTAGGCGACGACCGTGCCCTGCGGGGCCGTCGCGGTGACCGTAGTGTGAACCCGGGCGACGCCGCGCAGCGACAGGCCCTGCGGGTAGGGCTGAGACTGTCGGACGACAGCGGCCGAGCGGGCCAGCAGTGGGACGACCACGGTCGGCGGCTGGTGCACCGCCTGGTCGACGAGCCCGGACAGCAGGGCTACGCCGCCGCTCGCGCCGGAGGGGGTGTCCCCGAGCACGGTGGTCCGCCAGTTCGCGGAGGCCGGCTCTCCGAGGGCGTCGGCGCCTAGGGTGTCGGCGCCGAGCGCGAGGTGTTCGGTGCGGGAGCTGACGGACTGCCAGTCGGCGTGGCTCTCGTGCGCGCCGGAGGGGCGGACCTCAAGGTGGACCGGCTGCGTTCGGGTGTCCGGGGCCGGGGCTCCCTTGACGTACTGGTCGAGCCACGAGCGCGCGCTGTTCCAGGTGGCGTTGTCCAGTCCGAGCAGTCCGGTGAACTCCTGGCTCGCGTGGTCGCCCGGGCGCAGTTCGAGGCGCTTGGGCACGGTCAGCCGCCGGTAGAAGTCGGTGACCTGGCTGGGGTTGAAGAAGCTGTCGCCCCAGGCGTTGGCCATCAGGACGGCGGTGCCGTTCGCGTTGATCCGGTCCAGGTAGCGGGCCGGGGAGCGGGTGTCCGCCCAGCCGATGACCTCGGGCAGGTCGCGGTCGGCGAAGAGGTCGTCCAGCACCCGCGCGAACTCGGGGCTCTTGCGGCCGGTCGGGGCCTGGATGCCGGCGAGCACGGCCGCAGCCTGGAGGTGCCGGGTCTGCCCGCTGTAGAGCGAGTCGGTGAGGTCGGCCCAGCCGCTGAGAGAGGCGACGGCCTTGATCCGCGGATCGAAGGCGGCGCCGAGCAGGGTCAGACCACCGCCCAGCGAGAGCCCCACCATGCCGACCCGGTCCGGGTCAGCCGGGGTGTGCGCGAGCGCCCAGTCGATCATCGTGGAGATGTCCGCGACGTCCTTGGGCCCGGCGACGTCGACCTCCCCGCCGGAGCCCCAGAAACCCCGCACCGTGTAGGTGACGACGACGTACCCGTCGGCGGCGAGCGCACGGCCCTGGGCGACGTACTCCAGGTCGTTCTGCCCCCAGCTGGCCGGCTGCACCAGCAATGGGTAGCGCCCCTGCGGATCAGCCCCCGGCGTCCCGGGGGCCGGCGTGAACACGTCGGCCTTGAGGACGACGCCGTCCTTCATCGGGACGTCGGCCAGGCGGAACGACCCGACACCCACCGCGGCCGCGGGCGGCGAGTCCGCGACGGCGGGCTGTGCGACGACAGCCCCGCCAAGGGCGAGCGTCGCCGCGAGGACGGCACTCGCCGTCCGACGTCCACGGCTGGGGGTGGGTCGTTCCATCACGTGCTCCATCTGCGCTCGAACCGATCGACTGCCGGAGCGTAGCGATCTGACGAGTCTCATGGGAGGTGGTGATCAGCCAAATTACCAGCCAGTAACGCCAGCGCTCCCGAGCGGCTGGAGCACCACGGCCGGCGCGCCGGACCACTTGTCGGAGCAGGCCGCAGGAGTCGGCGCTCGCGCGGGGAGCAGGACGGCCCGGCCCTTGAGCAGGGCCACCTCCACACGCCCTGTGGTCGGTGGCGGTGGCGGCGTTGGCGGTCACGCGCTCGGCGCGGATGGTGATGGTGTCGGGCCTGACACCGGTGGCCCGGTGGAGCCGGGGATCTCGGAGTAACCGCGACAGGGCCCGTGCCACGCGGATCGCGCGGGCACGGGCCCTGTCGGGGTCATCCTGGTGGTCCCTGTCCGGTCCCCAGGGTGAGGGGGAGGGTGGTCA